>NZ_CP043505.1:3483425-3800100 GCF_008365295.1 Agromyces intestinalis | reverse complement strand
GAGGGCGAGCACGAAGATCGAGCCGAACCGTCGGGCGAGGCTCGCGAGGAACCGCGTGCGCAGGTCGGCGCGCGGAATGCCGGTCTCGTCGCCGTCGAGCAGCCTGAGCCAGTGTGCCTCGTGCCGACCCTCGGCGGCGGCGAGCGCGAGCAGGATCTCGCGCTCCTCGCCGGTGCGGCGGGCGGCGAGTTCGCGGTAGACCGCGCCTTCGGCGCGCTCGTCGGCGAGGTATCGGCGCCATCTGGCGCGGTCGGCGGCGGTGCCCGCCGGACGTGGCTGATCCATGGTGCTCCCGACTGTCGCGGGACGGCACGGACGGATGCTCCGGATGGTCCGCCCCGTCACGTGAACGGGCCGCATCGGCGGCCCGTCTCCACGCTACCGATGCGACCGTCGGCGCACGTTCCGTTCGCCCGGATTGGCAGCATTTCGGGTCTCCGAACGGGCGGGCGCGGTGCCGCCGGGACGTCGGCTCCGAGACATCCGCCTCGCATCGCCCGTCAGCCGATGAGCTGCTGCCAGCCGTCGCCGTCGACGTGCTCGAAGATGAGGTTCGTCTCGGTGTGCGCGACTGCCGGATGCCCCGTGAGGTGCGCGAGCACGAACTGCCGCAGCTCTTCGGCGTCGCGTGCCGCCACGTGCAGCAGGTAGTCGTCGGCGCCCGCCATATGGAAGACGCCGAGCACGCCGGGCAGGTGCGGCACCTGGTTGCGGAAGGCGTCGATCTCGGCGCGGTCGTGCTTGACGAGGCGGATCGCGATGAGGGCCTGCAACGACACCCCCACCGAGGCCAGGTCGACATCGACGTGGAAGCCTCGCACCGTACCCTCTTGCTGCAACCGGCGCAGGCGCAGCGAGACGGTCGACTCGGCGACGCCGACCTCGTGCGCGAGCGCCGCGCCCGAGGCCCGCGCGTTCTGCGAGAGGGCGGTCAGCAGTGCACGATCGATGCGGTCGAGCTCAAGGGGCTGCGGCACGTGGGGTCTCCTTCGGTAGGAACTCGCAGGATGCTGCATCTTATCGACATCCGTCGAAGATGCTGCAGCTGCCATGGGCCGCGCGGCTGCGTCCGGAGCCGAGTCGGCGGCTCCGGACGCAGCGCGGCTTCGGCTGGGGGCCTACTCGAGCCGGGCCCCCGCGCGTCGCCGGGCGACGACGGGCCCGAGTGCGAACGCGAGCACGAACAGGGCGATGATCCCCCACGAGAACGGCCCGTATCCGTCCTCGGCGACGAGCACCGGCAGGTTGACGAACACCAGCACCGCGAAGACGCCGAGGCCGAGGAGCCCGAGGCCGGGCGCGATCGTCGTCTTCCACGGGCCGAGCTCGTTCGGCGTCCGTCGGAAGATCACGATGACCGCGACGCTCGTGAGCACGAGCAGCAGCACGATCCCGACCGACGAGATGCCGCCGAGCCAGGTGTAGAACTGTCCGATGGGGTCGAGCCCGAGCACGACGGCCAGGGCGATGAGCACGGCCACCGTGCCCGACGCCGCGAGCGAGGCGCGTGCGGGCGACCCGTGCCGGGCGTGCGCATCGCCGAGCGCGCGCGGCAGCACGCCGCGGCCCGCGAGGGTGAAGACGTACCGCGACACGATGTTGTGGAACGACAGGATGCACGCGAACAGGCTCGTGACGAACAGCACCTGGATAATGTGGCCGCCGACCGTGCCGAGGTACTGCTCGGTGGTGGTCGCGAGGATGGTTCCGGCGTTCTCGGAGGCGTTCTCGACGATGGTGCTCTGGCCGTTCGCCGAGATGAGCACCCAGCTCGAGAGCGTGTAGAACGCGCCGATGAGGATGAGCGCGATGTACGTGGCACGAGGGATGGTGCGCTCGGGATCGCGTGCCTCGTCGCGGAACACCGCGGTCGCCTCGAATCCGATGAAGCTCAGGATCGCGAAGAGGATCGCGAATCCGGGCGCGCCCGACAGGATGTGCGTGGGGTCGACGATGCCCGTCGAGAAGCCCTCGGGTCCGCCGCCCGAGAAGATCACGACCGCGTCGAGCGCGAGCACGATGAGCACCTCGGCGATGAGCAGGACCGCGAGCACGCGCCCCGACAGCTCGATCTTGAAGTAGCCGAGCGCGCTCACGACGGCGAACCCGATCGCGGCGTACACCCACCACGGGATGTCGGGCGCTCCGTACGACTTCAGCAGTTCGTTGGCACCCGGACCGAACAGGCCGAACACCCCGGCCTCGAGGGCGATATACGACAGCAGCGCGGCGAATGCGGCGCCGAGACCGGCGCCTCGCCCGAGCCCTTTGCCGACGTAGGCGAAGAAGGCGCCCGCCGATTTCACGAACGGCGTCGCGTTCGTGAAGCCCACTGCGAACAGCAGCAGCACCGCGGTCACGACGATGAACACGAACGGGAAGCCGGCGCCGTTGCCGTAGGCGATGCCGAGCGGCACCGGGCCGCCGATCACGCCGAGCGGCGACGCGGCAGCGACGACGATGAACACGATGCTCGCGACGCCGAGCGAGCCGCGGAGTCGTCGGAACTCGGGCGGGACGACGGCGGCCTCGGGCGCCGTCGTGGGGGCGTCGGGCGGTGCAGCGCTGCTCTCGGCGATGGTGGTGTCGGCCATGTCGGCCTCCTTCGGAGTGGTGGGACGGTGGGTTGGGGGCGGGTGGATGGAACGAGGCGCAGGGTGGTGCGACGGGCCGGGTGCGGATGCCTCGCCTCAGCCGGTTGCGGCCTTCGGCACGCCGATCGCCCACTCGTAGGGCGGTTCGGCGTCGTTGACGACCGCGTCGCCGACGATGCGGGCCTTGAACGCGGCGGGGTTGTGGCTTGCGACCGTGCGGGCGTTGCGCCAATGGCGATCGAGGGCGAGCGAGGTACTCGTCGCGCTGGCCCCGAGTGCGTCGAACAGTCGCGTGGCGGCGTCGAGCGCGAGGGGTGTGATCGTGAGCTGCGCCTGCGCCGAGGCGAGCTCGGCCGCGCGCTTGGCTGCGGATCGGGTCGCTGGGTCGGCGTCTCGTGCCTCGTAGGCCTGCTGCAGCACCGCGGCGGCGCGCCGCACGATCGCGTCGGCGGCGAATGCGTCCGCCTCGATGCGACCGACGATCTCGAGGATCTGCGGGTCGTCGCGGGTGCGTGCGGCGTTGCCATGGCTGAAGGTGCGGGCCCGGGTCGCGACCTGGTCGGCGGCGTCGCGGGCGGCCGCACGGGCGATACCGGCCTGCACCGCGACGAGCACGAGCTGGTACAGCGCGGTCTGATAGCCGAACCGCTCGGCGAACGGGTAGACGTGCTCGCGGCGCACCGGCGCGCCGGCGAAGACCGCGGTGCCGCTGCCGGTGAGCCGCTGACCGAACCCGTTCCAGTCGTCGCTCACCTCGACCGCATCGTGCGCGGTCGATACGAGCGCGGCGACCTCGACGCCGTCTGGGTCGAGCGCGGTCGCGTCGATCCACTCGGCGAAGATCGAGCCGGTCGTGTAGTACTTGCGACCGGTGATCGCATAGCCGTCAGCGCTCGGCGCCAGGCGGGTCGCGGTGTCGCCGAGCGCGACGTTGCCGATCTCGGTGACGGCGTTGCCGACGAGCTCGCCGGCGGCGAACCGTCGCAGCCACTCGTCGCGGTCGGGACTCGGCGGCGCGTTCAAGCGGTCCTCGACGAACGCGATGTGCCCGCGCAGCGCTTGCGGGACGTGGGGGTCGTGCGACGCGAGGTCGACGAGGAGCGCGAACAGCTCGGTCAGGTCGGCGCCGTCGCCGCCGAACTTGCGCGGCACGCGAACGCCCGTGAATCCCGCGCGCTTCAGCGCCGCGATCGCGTCGACCGGCAGTTCGCGATCGAGCTCGCGCTGCAGCGATCCGGCGCCGATCTCGGCGAAGACGTCGGCGTATCGGTGTGCGGGGGCGGTCATGTGTAGAGGCTCACGGGCTGCACGGTGCCGTTCAGGAAGTGCGCGCCGACCTCGATGCGCTTGTAGTCGACCGGGTCGTGCAGGCTGTGGGTCCGCAGGTTGCGCCAGTGCAGGTCGAGGGCGATGGCCGACTTCGTCGAGCTCGCACCAGTGAGCTCGAAGACCCGCGACGCGACATCGAGACCCACCTCGGTCGAGACGACCTTGAGCCGGGCGACCTCGATCTCGATGGCGGCGCGCTGGTCGGCCGTGGTGGCGTGCCCGCGGGCCACGACCTCGTCGTACCGGCGGTTCAGACGGTCGGCGAGCGCCTCGACCGCGGCGGTACGCGAGACCAGCTCGCCGAACAGCCGGTGCGTGATCGGGTCGTCGGCGTAGCGGTCGACCCCTGAGAGGAACCATGAGTTCGGCCGCGCGCGGGTGAGCGCGGCGGCCTGCGCGAGCGCGCCCTCGGCGACGCCGAGGTAGATGTTGCCGAACAGCAGCTGCACGCCGGGGGTCACGACCGACGAGAACGGTTCGTCGCGGTCGACGCCGATCACGTCGGCATCGGTCACGACCACGTCCGTGTACTCGACGCCGCCGCTCGCGGAGGCCCGGTACCCGATGTTGTCCCAGTCGCCCAGGTGGCGGATGCCGTCGCGCCCGGCGTCGAGCGCGAACACGACCAGCTCGCCGTCGTGCCGGCCGCCCTCGGCGATGGCGCCGGCGACGATCACGTCGGCGACCGCGGCACCCGTGGCGAACGCCTTCCGCCCGTTCAGCAGGTACCGATCGCCGTCGGCCACGAGCGCGAGATCGGGACTGATCGGATTGAACGAGTCGCTCCAGACCCAGTGCCCCGCGGCGCTTCGCGCGAGCACGTCACGAGTGTGCGAGGCATCCGTGCCGTAGAAGACCGCGCACGCCTGGTTCAGCCAGCTGTATCCGAGGATCTGGGCGACGGATGCATCGACGCGCGCGATGACGCGCGCGACCGCGAACGCGGTCTCCCAGTGGGCGCCGTGGCCGCCGAGGTCGGTCGGCACCACCAGGTCGGCCAGCCCGCTGGTTCGCAGCAGGGCCACAGGCGCGACCGGCAGGGCGTTCGACCGGTCGCGCTCGACGACGTCGACCGCGAGTGCGTCGGCGACAGTGCGGGCGACACCGGTCCAGTGCGCGAGTTCGTCTGCGTCGGCGTGGCCGCCCCACGGGGCGAACGTCTCGGTGCGGCGCTCGGCCGGCGATGGTGCGATGGTCATGGCGAGTGAGCGTGCAACACTCGGCGCGCGACCGCCACCCGCGCGAAACATGGTTGCGTCGCGTGACGCCATGTGTCGGATCGACCCGCGGTGCGGGGCCGGTTCGGCCACGATGGCCGGGTTCAGGAAGGCGGTCTCGTATGTCCTCTCGTCCCATCCGCTTCAATGCGTTCGACATGAGCTGCGTCGGTCACATCTCGAGCGGTCTGTGGCGTCATCCGGCCGATCAGGCCCAGCGCTACACCGACATCTCGTACTGGACCGAGCTCGCGCAGCTGCTCGAACGGGGCCGATTCGATGGCATCTTCATCGCCGATGTGCTCGGAACCTACGACGTGTACGGCGGCACGGCCGAGGCCGCGATCAAGCACGGGTCTCAGGTGCCCGTGACCGACCCGCTGCTCGTCGTGTCGGCGATGGCGGCTGTCACCGAGCATCTCGGCTTCGGCGTGACGGCGGGCACCGCGTACGAGCACCCGTACCCGTTCGCCCGCCGCCTCTCGACGCTCGACCACCTGACCAAGGGCCGCGTCGGCTGGAACGTCGTGACCGGCTACCTCCCCTCGGCCGCGCGCAATATGGGGCACGACGACCAGGTCGAGCACGACCAGCGCTACGACATCGCCGACGAGTACCTCGAGGTGCTGTACAAGCTGTGGGAGGGGTCGTGGGAGGACGACGCGGTCGTGCGCGACCGCGACTCCGGCGTCTTCACCGACCCGTCGAAGGTGCACGACATCAGCCACGAGGGCACGCACTTCAAGGTCCCCGGCATCCACCTGGTCGAGCCGAGCCCGCAGCGCTCCCCCGTGATCTACCAGGCCGGCGCTTCGAAGCGGGGCATCGCGTTCGCGGCCGAGAACGCCGAGGCGATCTTCGTCGCCGCGCCCTCCAAGCGCACCGTCGCGTCGCAGGTGCGCCAGATCCGCGACGCCCTCGAAGCCGCGGGACGCGACCGGTACGCCGCGCGCATCTACGCCATGGCGACGGTCATCGTCGATGAGACCCCCGACCAGGCTCGGGCGAAGGAGGCCGAGTACCTGGCGTACGCCGACGACGAGGCCGCGCTCGTGCTGATGTCGGGCTGGATGGGCGCCGACCTCTCGCAGTACGACCTCGACGACCCCATCGGCGAGGTGCAGAGCAACGCGATCCAGTCGCTCGTGACCTCGCTCAAAGAGGAGGCCGACGCCGGCGACGAGTGGACCGTGCGCACACTCGCCGAGCGCGGCAAGATCGGCGGCTTCGGCACCCGCATCGTCGGCTCGGCCGAGGAGGTCGCCGACCAGCTCGAGGAGTGGGTCGCCGAGACCGACATCGACGGCTTCAACCTCAGCTACGCGATCACACCCGGGACCTTCGAGGACATCGTCGAGTTCGTCGTGCCCGAACTGCAGCGCCGCGGCCGGTACCCGACCGAGTACCAGCCCGGGACGCTGCGACAGAAGCTGCACGGCCGAGGCGACCGGCTTCCCGACGAGCACCGCGGCGCGCGGTACCGGGTGGGCCAGACGGTCGGCGCCGAAGCCTGAGCGGGCGGACCCGCCGGCGCAGCACTCGCCCTCAGCGCCCGCCGAGCCGACGCCGCAGCAGGTCGATCCGAGCCTGCAACTGCGTGACCGTGGCGTGGGCCACCTCGGGTCCGCCGCAGACTCGGCGCAGCTCGGCGTGCACCTGCGAATGCGGCAGACCCATCTGGCGGGCGTAGAGCCCGACCAGGCTGTTCAGCAGCGATCGCTGCTCTTTCAGGGTGCGGTACAGCGCCACCGGCTCGGCCGCGGCCGGCTCGTCGACCGCGTGCTTGCGCCGATCACCGGCGCGCCGGGCCTGACGCGCCTGCCGGTGCCGCAGCAGTTCGGCGACCTGCTCGGGCTCCAGCAGCCCCGGGATGCCGATGAAGTCGAACTCCTCGTCGCTGCCGGGTTCAGCGAAGGTACCGAAGTCGGTGCCGTCGAACACCACCCGATCGAAGGTCGCGTCGCTCGCGATCGCCTGCCAGGTGAACTCCCCGGCCTCGTCGCTCGCGCGTTCCTCGCGGTTCGCGGCCTCGAGCAGGCCGTCATCGAGGCCGGGGTCGTCGTCGCCGTCGCGCCGGTCGAGAGCGTGATCGCGCTCGCGCTCGAGCTCGCCGGCGAGCGCCATCAGCACGGGCACGTTCGGCAGGAACACGCTGGCCGTCTCGCCGCGGCGCCTGGCGCGCACGAACCGGCCGATCGCCTGGGCGAAGAACAGCGGGGTCGCCGAACTGGTGGCGTAGACGCCGACCGCGAGGCGGGGAACATCGACGCCCTCGGAGACCATGCGCACCGCGACCATCCACCGGCTCGTGCCCTCGGAGAACTCCTCGATGCGCGCCGACGCCTCCTTCTCGTCGGAGAGCACCACCGTGACCCGTTCGCCGCAGATCGACTGCAGGATCTCGGCGTAGGCGCGCGCGACGGTCTGGTCGGTGGCGATGACGAGCCCGCCGGCATCGGGGATCGCCTGGCGCACCTCGGTGAGCCGACGGTCGGCGGCGCGCAGCACGGCGGGGATCCACTCGCCGGTGGGCTCGAGTGCGGTGCGCCAGGCCGACGACGTGACATCCTTCGTGTTGTCCTCGCCGAGCTTGGCCTCCATCTCGTCGCCCGCCTTGGTGCGCCACCGCATGTGCCCGGCGTAGACCATGAACAGCACGGGCCGCACGACGCCGTCGGCCAGCGCCCGACCGTAACCGTAGTTGTAGTCGGTGCGCGAGAGGCGTACGCCCTTCGCGTCGGGCTCGTACTGCACGAATGGAATGGGCGCGGTGTCGCTGCGGAACGGCGTGCCGGTGAGCGAGAGCCGCTTCTCAGCGGGTTCGAAGGCCTCGCGGATGGCGTCGCCCCACGAGAGCGTGTCGCCGCCGTGGTGCACCTCGTCGAGGATGACGAGGGTGCGGCCCGACAGCGTGAGCTCGCGGTGCAGCGCGGGGCGGATCGCGACCTGCGCGTAGGTGACGGCGACCCCGTGGTAGTGGCGTGCGGTGCGCCCGTGGGCGTTGCGGAATCCGGGGTCGAGCCGGATTCCGACCCGTGCCGCCGCATCGGCCCACTGCCGCTTCAGGTGGTCGGTGGGGGCGACCACGGTGATGCGGTCGATGATGCGGCGGGCGCGCAGTTCGGCGGCGATGCGCAGGGCGAAGGTGGTCTTGCCGGCGCCGGGCGTCGCAGCCGCGAGGAAGTCGCGCGGCAGTTCGTCGAGGTATTGCTCGAGCGCCTCGGCCTGCCAGGCGCGCAGCTTCGACGCGGTGCCCCACGGTGCGCGCGCGGGGAACGACGGGGACAGGTGCTCAGCGGCGGAGGTACCGGGCAGATGGCTGCCGGAGGGGGTCGCTGTGCTCACTTCACAGCACTGTAGACCACCCCGCCGACACGCTCGTGCGTCCGTCCACCTGCAGGTGTGGGGCATCCGAAGGTCGTTGCACAATGGAGAGATGGTCACCCAGCAGCATCCCTGGTCCCGCTACGTCGCGATCGGCGACTCGTTCACCGAGGGCATCGGCGATCCCGAGCCGAACGTGCCCGGCGGCCATCGAGGCTGGGCCGACCGCGTGGCCGAGGTGCTGTCGCGCGGCACCGAGGACTTCGCGTACGCGAACCTCGCCGTGCGCGGCAAGCTCATCCAGCAGATCATCGACGAGCAGCTCGAGCCCGCGGTGGCGCTGCGCCCCGACCTGATCACCATCTCAGCCGGCGGAAACGATGTGATCCGCCCGGGCACCGACCCCGACGAGATCTCGGGGCGCTTCGAGTACGCGATCGAGCGGCTCTCCCGCGATGGTGCCACGATCGTGCTGTTCACCGGCGTCGACGTCGGCTTCTCGCCGGTGTTCCGAGGCATCCGCGGCAAGGTCGCGATCTACAACGAGAACCTGCGGTCGATCGCGGCGAAGTACGACTGCATCGTCGCCGATCAGTGGGCGCTTTCCGAGATCCAGGATCAGCGGTTCTGGGCCCCCGACCGCCTGCACCTGAACCCGCTCGGCCACCACACGGTCGCACGCATGGTGCTCGCCGCGCTGAACGTCGAGAACGACCTCGTGCCCTCGACGCCCGAGCCGCTGCCCGACGTGAGCTGGCGGCAGGCGCGCGCAGAAGACCTGGTCTGGGCGAGGGAGCACCTCGTGCCCTGGGTGCTGCGACGTCTCCGTCACCAGTCGTCGGGCGACTTCGTGACGGCGAAGCGCCCCACCGCCGGACCCTATGCCGACGCGAGCGAAGAGGCGGTCGCGGGCGGAGCCGACGCTCAGTAGCAGGCGAGCGTCACCGACCCCGACGACGCCGCCGGCCTGGGTCGGGTGCCCTCGGCCGCGTCGAGCTCGTCGGGGTTGGTGAGGCGCCACCAGTCGCCCGGGTCGGCGAGCGCGCCCTCGAGCACGAGCGGCACGGTCACGGTGGCGTCGCCTGCACGCACTGTCGCGGTGCCGACGCTCTGGCCGTCGGCCGCGGTCGCGAGGGCATCGGCGGTCACCTCGACCTCGACGGGCGTGTCGCTCCACACGACGACGGATGCCCCGTCACCCGCGCGTGCGACCGCGGTGTCGCCCCAGGGCTGCGCGTAGGACGCGAGCTCCTGCCCTGCGGTGAGCGCAGTGACCTCGTGGAACCCTGGCGCGACGCTGTCGAGCAGTGCGCCGATCGCCTCGTCGAGGACGGCGTGCGTCTCACCGCCCAGCACGACGCCGACCACGGTGACGGTGTGCGATCCCACGGGGTAGTCGGCCGAGAACAACAGATTGGCCGCGTCGTCGGTGGTGCCGGTCTTGATGCCGTCGACGCCGTGGGTGCCGAGCATCTTGTTCGAGTTCGTCACGGTGCCGACGCCAGGGATCTCGGCACTCTGCATGGCCACGATCTCGGCCAGCACGGGGTTCTCGAGCGCGAGCACGCCGAGCTGCACGAGATCGCTCGGAATGCTCGTGTTGTCGAGCGAGAGGCCCGACGAGTCGGCGATCGTGGTGTGCACGAGCCCGTGGGCGTCGAGCCAGCCGCGTGCGGCGTCGACGAGCCCCTGCTCCGAGCCGAACGCCCAGTTCGACAACGAGATCGCGTAGTTGTTGCCCGAGGGCAGCAGCATCGTCTCGAGTGATTGCTTGAGGGTCAGCGATGATCCGGCTGGCACCGGCGCGACCGATCCGTTCTGCGCGACCATGTCCCAGTAGACGTCGACGTCGGCGTCGGTGTACTCGATCGACGGCCCTTCCTCGCCCGGGGCGATGGGGTGCTGGTCGAGGATGACGAGCGCGGTGATGACCTTCGTGATGCTCGCGGTCGGCAACGGCGTCTGGTCGGCGCTCTGCGCGAGCGGGCCCGGGAACCCGACCGCCGAGATCGCCCACGTGCCGAACTGCGGCCCGGCGATCGCCTGCGCCGGCGCCACCACTGGCGCGGGCTGCGAGACCTCCGGGCTCGCCACGGGCAACGGCGCGTTCAGCGCGTTCGACGTGTACACGCCGCCCCACAGGCCGAGCCCGACCACCACGAGCAGGATCGCGACGGCGACGGTGCGACGGCGGCGGAAGATCCGGCGGCGTCGAGCGGCAGCGCGCCGCCGTGCCAGGTCCACGTCGTCGTCGAGCGGATCGGCGGTGACCGGACCGGCGCCGATCGCGCGGGCCGACCCGGGCGGCGGCGTGATCGTGGGGCGTGACATCCGTTGCAGCCTAACCGTCGACCGCGAGCGCGTAGAGCACCACCGCCGCGCTCGCCGCGACGTTCAGCGAATCCACACCGCGCGCCATCGGGATGGTGACCACCTGGTCGGCGGCGGCGAGCGCATGCCTGCTGAGCCCGTCGCCCTCGGCGCCGAAGACGAGCGCGAGCCGGTCGGGCGCCTCGTGGGCGAGCGTGCGCAGCGGCACCGCGTCGTCGGCGAGCGCAAGCGCGCAGATGCGGAACCCGTGGTCGTGCAGCAGCGACACGGCGTCGGCCCAGCCGGGCAGCCGTGTCCACGGCACCTGGAAGACGGTGCCCATGCTGACCCGCACGCTGCGCCGGTACAGGGGGTCGGCGCAACGCTCGCTGACGAGCACGGCATCGGCGCCGAGGGCTGCGACGCTGCGGAAGATGGCGCCGACGTTGGTGTGGTCCACGATGTCCTCGAGCACGACGACGCGGCGGGCGTCGCGGAGCAGGTCGGCGGGGTCGGGCAGGGCGGGCCGTTCGAAGGCGGCGAGGGCGCCGCGGTGCACACGATAGCCGGTGATCGCCTCGAGTTGGGCCGGGTCGGCGACGTGCACGGGCACGTCAAGGGGTGCCAGTACGGGTTCGAGGGCGGGCAGCCACTTCTCCTCGGTGAGCACCGACCTGGGCCGGTGGCCCGCGGCGACGGCGCGGGTGATGACCTTCGCCGACTCGGCGATGTAGAGGCCACCCTCGGTCTCGACCCGGCTGCGCAGGGCCACGTCGGTCAGCCCGGCGTAGTCGGCGACGGCGTCGGATGTCGCGTCCGCGACCCGTTCGATGTGCATGGATGTCCCTCCGGCTCTCAAGCCTGCCAGGCGACGAAACATTCCGGAAAAGCTCGACGTTTACTATCGTGACGCTGTCGAAGGAGGCTCGACGTGACCACTGCGATCCCGGTGCAGGCTGCGCCCGACGAACTGCTGGGCGATGCCATCGATGTGATGCGAGGTGCGCGGGTGGCCGTGCTGACGGGTGCGGGGGTGAGCACCGACTCCGGTATCCCCGACTACCGGGGTGCGGGTGCGCCGGTGCGCACGCCGATGACGATCCAGACGTTCCTGGCCTCCGAGCACGCTCGCAAGCGCTACTGGGCGGGCAGCCACCTCGGCTGGCGCAACTTCAGGTCGGCGCGGCCGAATCGGGGGCATCTCGCGCTCGCCGAACTCGAGGCGGGCGGAGTGGTCACCGGCGTGGTCACGCAGAACGTCGATGGTCTGCACCGCCGTGCGGGCAGCCGGCGGGTCGTGGAACTGCACGGGGCGATGGACCGGGTCGTGTGCCTGCAGTGCGGGCAGGTGTACGCGCGGCATGCGATCGCCGATCGGCTGACCGCGCTCAACCCCGATATCGACTTGGAGCAGGCGATCCGGCTGGCTCCCGACGGTGATGTCGAGGTCGACGATGTGGATGCGATGCGGCTGCCGACGTGCACGGTGTGCGGCGGCGTCCTGAAGCCCGATGTGGTGTTCTTCGGCGAGTTCGTTCCCGGTGAGACGTTCGAGGCGGCGGCGTCCGTGGTGTCGGGCAGCGACGTGCTGCTCGTGGCGGGTTCGTCGCTGGTCGTGAACTCGGGCATGCGGCTCATCGAGCTCGCGCGCCGGCGACGCATGCCGATCATCGTGGTGAACCGCGGTATCACGAAGGGCGACAGCCGTGCCGCGGTGAAGCTCGACGCGGGCGCGAGCGAGGTGCTCGACCGGATGTCGGCGGCGCTCGTCGGATGACGTGTCAGCGCCGGCGCCGGTTCCTCGTGCCGGCGACGGTCTGCTGCATGAGGTCGAGCAGCCGCTCGGCCGACCGCGCCCACGTGTAGCGGGCCGCGACCTCGATCGAGGCGGCCGAGCGCTGCTCCCACTCCCCCTCGGCCTCGAGGGCTCCGAGCTGCGCGACGAGCGACGACGCATCGGACGGGTCGAAGAACCGGGCGGCGTCGCCGCCGATTTCTCGGAAGATCGGGATGTCGCTGACCACGACCGGCGTGCCCACGCGCATCGCCTCGACGAGGGGGATGCCGAATCCCTCGGCCCGTGAGGCGTGCACGAGCGCGGTGGCGCCCGAGAGCAGTTCGGCGTACTCGGCGTCGGTGACGCCGTCGTGGAACACCAGGCGCGCCTCGGGTGCGAGCCGGGTGAGGCGGGCGCGTTCGGCATCCGAGATGCGGCTGCACAGGTGCAGCTCGTGGTCGGGCAGCTCGCCCGCAGCTCGCACGAGCGTGTCCACGTTCTTGTACGGCATGTACGAACCCATGTAGACCAGCCGGCGGCCGCTCGGGCGCGTCCGCGGCAGCGGCGGGGCCGGCAGGTCGTCGGCGGCGTTCGGCACGACCGTGACGGGACGCTTCGTGAGCCGGTGCTCGCGCATGAGGCCGGCCGTGGTCTCGGACACCGTGACGACGGCGTCGGCGCGGTTCAGCAGCACCCGCTGCGGCCACCAGGCGAGGTGGTAGACCCGCCAGAGCACGCGCACGAACCACGGCAGGTCGCGCGGAGGGGTGCGGTTCTCGTAGTAGATGAGGTCGTGCAGAGTGAGCAGCAGGGCGTAGTCGCGCCCCCACGAGCCCATCGTCTGCATCGGCGAGAACACGATGTCGGGCCGCAGCCTGCGCACCTGCCGGGCGACGAACGGCTCGCGGGGGCTCGTCGGCCCGCTGACCAGCTGCCACGGCAGGTCGGGCAGCAGGTCGAGCTGGCGGTGGTCGTTGATGAGCATGGTGACCGGATGCCGCTTCGCGAGCTCGCCTACGATGCCGGCGGTGAACCGGCTGATGCCGTCGTGCTGCCCGATGCGGGTGTACCGGCAGTCGACGACGACCCTCACGCGCCGGCTCCGGCGCCGAGGAATTGCCGGATGTGGGTGGCGGCCTCGTCGGGCGCCTCGTAGTGGATCAGGTGGCCGACGTCGCGGACGACTTCGAGCGAGGCATCCGGGAACTGCTCGACCAGCCGGCGTTGCGCCTCGATCGGGGTGATGTCGTCGCGGTCGGCGGCGACCAGCAGCGTCGGCACGCCGATGCGGGGCGCGTACTCGCGCACGTCGTGGCTGACCGACGCGCGGAACGCCTGCAGCACCGCGTCGCGGTCGGCGAACGCCGAGAAGTACCGGTCGTGCTGGTCGTGGATGAACCGGCGCAGCGGCTTCTCACGGGTCTTGGCCATCGTCACGCTCATGACCCGCACGATCGCTCCGTTGCGCAGCAGGGCGAAGCCGGCGCGCTCGGGAAGCGCTGCCGCTGCCCGGTAGTAGCCGACGGCGAGCCGCGTCATGACCCCGCGCGGACCTTCGAGCGCCGGGGCGCCGATCGGGTTCACGAGCACGAGCCGTCGCGGCGCCAGCCCGGCGGCGACCGCAGCCGCCGCGATGATCGAGCCGAACGAGTGGCCCAGCAGGTCGAAGCCGCCGGCCAGGTCGAGTTGTTCGACGAAGGCGCGCAACCACGCCGTGTACCCCGCGATGTCGTGGGCGGCCGCGAGCGGTGCGGATGCGCCGAAGCCGGGCAGGTCGGGCGAGATCACCCGGAACCCCTCGAGGTACGCGACGATCGGCTCGAGACCGTGATGGTCGCCGCGGAACCCGTGCACGAGCACCAGCGCTGGGGCCGCGGGGTCGCCGTACTCCCACCAGGCGGTCTCGGTTCCGAGCACGCTCGCCCGATGCTCCCGAACCGGGATACGTGCGAGCGGGGCGGCGTAGGGCGACGGAATCATCCCGTTCAGTGTACGGCCGGGCCCCTGAGCGAGCGCCGCACGACGGGCCGCCGCAGCCGTGACGGTGGTCGCGGATACCGTGAGCGGCATGAACCCGAATTCAGCAGGCTGGGCCGAGCGGCTGGCCGTCTTCGACCTCGAGACCACCGGCATCGACGTCGACGTGTGCCGCATCGTCACGGCGCACGTCGGGGTCATCGGCCCCGACGGCGACGTGCTCGAACAGCGCCGGTGGCTCGTCGATCCCGGCGTCGAGATCCCCACCGCCGCTACCCTCATCCACGGCATCTCGACCGAGCGCGCTCGCGCCGAGGGCGCCGCAGCGGTCGTCGCCGTGGCCGAGATCATCGCCGCCCTCGCCGACGTGGCCGCCCGCGGCCTGCCGATCGTGGCGTACAACGCCGCCTACGACCTCACGGTGCTCGCCCGCGAGGCCGAACGCTACGGGCACGCGCCGCTGGCGGGCCCGCCGCCGATCGTCGACCCGCTCGTCATCGACAAGGCCGTCGACCGGTACCGGCGCGGCAAGCGCACGCTCACCGCCGCAGCGGCGCACTACGGCGTCGAACTCGTCGACGCGCACGACGCCGGCGCCGATGCAGTCGCCGCCGGCCGGGTGGCGCAGGCCATCGCTCGCGCCTACCCTGAGGTCGCGGCCACGCCGCTCGAAGACCTGCACACCCTGCAGGTCGGCTGGTGCCGCGACCAGGCGGCCAGCTACCAGGCGTGGCGACGCGCGAACGGCGAGCCCGAGTTCGTCGCGGTCGGCGACTGGCCGCTGCGCTGACGACCCGGTCGGCGCTCACCGCCGACCGGTGCCCGACAGTCCGGTCGGCGCGATGCGGCACCGTCCGCTGCGCCCGGCGACACGACGAAGGGGCGGGCGACCAGGTCGCCCGCCCCTTCGTGAACGGCCTACTTCGAGGAGCCGAAGCCCTTGAAGCGCTGGTTGAACTTCTCGACGCGGCCGGCCGAGTCGAGGATGCGCTGCTTGCCCGTGTAGAACGGGTGCGACTCGCTCGAGATCTCGACGTCGATCACCGGGTAGGTGACCCCGTCGAGCTCGATGGTCTTGTCGCTCGTCGCGGTCGAACGCGTGAGGAACGTGGCACCCGACGCGAGGTCGCGGAAGACGATCGCGTTGTACTCGGGGTGGATGTCGGTCTTCATGAAGACTTCCTTGCTGATCGGAATATGCGATGGAGAAACCCGCCCTGCTGCGGCGCGGCGCGGCGGGAAGACGAGGTGGCCCTCGGGCCAGCTATCGAGTCTAGCAGAATCGACGCTCAGACGCCGCTAGGCAGCGCGGGCGGCGTACCGGCCGTTCGTCTCGGTCAGCTCGATCGGCAGCCCGAACGTGGCGGTCAGGTGCTCGGCCGTGAGTGCCTCGGCGAACGGCCCGGCCGCCTGGATCTTGCCGTCGGCGAGCAGCAGCGCGTGCGTGAACCCCTGCGGGATCTCTTCGACGTGGTGGGTCACCATGACGATCGCGGGCGACGCACCCGACGAGGCGTAGCCGCCGAGCAGCCCCACGAGTTCTTCACGTGCGCCGAGGTCGAGGCTCGCTGCCGGCTCGTCGAGCAGCAGCAGCTCGGGGTCGGTCATGACCGAGCGGGCGATCTGCACGCGCTTCTGCTCGCCGTCGGAGAGGCTGCCGAACCTGCGGTCGGCGAACTGCTCGAGGCGCCACTCCTTCAGCACGCGCTGCGCGCGGCGCAGGTCGATCTCTTCGTACTCTTCGTTCCACCGGCCGGTGACCGAGTAGGCGGCGGTGAGCACGACGTCGAGCACCGTCTCGTTGCGCGGGATCTTGCGGGCCATCGCGGTCGACGCGAAGCCGATCATCGGGCGCAGCTCGAACACGTCGACCTTGCCGAGCGATTCGGCCAGCACCTCGGCCTCGCCCTTCGTGGGGTGCATGGCGGCGGCGGCGATCTGCAGGAGGGTCGTCTTGCCGGCCCCGTTCGGGCCGAGGATCACCCAACGCTCGTCGCTGGCGACCGTCCAGTCGATCCCGTCGAGGATCGTGTTGCCGTCTCGGACCACCGACACATCGCGGAACTGCAGAACCGTGCTCGCCATACGTCCATGCTATCCGGGCGATACGACCCCGCCGTGCACTCCGGTCAGCCGCGACCGCGGCCGAGCACCCGCTCGTACACCTCGACCGTGCGTTCCGCGATCGAGCTCCACGCGAAGTGCTCCTCGGCGCGGCGGCGTCCGGCCGCGCCCATCGCGGCCGCCCGCTCGGGATCGGAGGCGACGACGGCCAGCGTCTCGGCGAGATCGGCGATGAACCGGTCGGGGTCCACCGGCGTGCCGGTGCCGTCGTCGACCTGCTCGATCGGCACCAGCACGCCGGTGACGCCGTCGTCGACGACCTCGGGGATGCCGCCCGTGGCCGTGCCGACCACGGGGGCGCCGCAGGCCATCGCCTCGAGGTTCACGATGCCGAGGGGTTCGTAGATCGACGGGCACACGAACGTCGTGGCCGCCGTGAGCAGTGCGGTGAGCTCGGGGCGCGGCAGGTGCCGGTCGATCCACACCACGCCCTCGCGTTCGGCGGCGAGCTCGGCGACGAGCCCGCTGACCTCGGCCATGATCTCGGGAGTGTCGGGTGCGCCCGCGCACAGCACGAGCTGGATGCCCGGCGGCAGCAGTCGCGCGGCGCGCAGCAGATACGGCAGCCCCTTCTGGCGGGTGATCCGGCCGACGAACACGATCGAGGGGCGATCGGGGTCGACGCCGAGTGCGCGCACCGCGTCGGGGTCGTGGTTCGGCGCCCAGTCGTCGAGGTCGATGCCGTTGTAGACCACCTCGACCCGATCGGGGTCGATGCCCGGATAAGCGCGCAGGATGTCGCGGCGCATGCCGGCACTCACCGCGATCACCGCGTCCGCCTCCTCGAACGCGGTGCGCTCGGCCCACGACGACACCCGGTAGCCGCCGCCCAGCTGCTCGGCCTTCCACGGGCGCAGCGGCTCGAGGCTGTGCGCCGTGACCACGTGCGGGATCCCGTGCAGGCGCTTCGCGGTGGCGCCGGCGAAGTTCGCGTACCACGTGTGCGAGTGCACGAGGTCGGCGCCCGAGGCATCCTGGGCCATCTCGAGATCGACGCCGAGCGTCGCGATCGCCGCGTTCGCCTCGGCGAGGCCCGACGGGGTCGCGTACGCGAAGGTGCCCTCCTCGTCGCGCGGAGCGCCGAAGCAGCGCACCCGCACTTCGATGCTGCGCCGCAGCGCGCGTACCAGCTCGCCGACATGGACGCCGGCGCCTCCGTAGACCTCGGGCGGGTATTCGCGGGTGAGCAGGTCGACGCGCATGCCCACACGGTAGCGCAGCGTGCGTCACGAGGTGTCGATCCCTGCCGTGCACGACGCCGCGGCTGACTACGCTGGAGGCATGGCATCGCGCAAGGTCTTCGGCATCGTCCTCGCCGGCGGAGAAGGCAAACGACTCATGCCCCTCACCGAAGACCGCGCCAAGCCCGCGGTGCCGTTCGGCGGGCAGTACCGGCTCATCGACTTCGCGCTGTCGAACCTGCTCAACTCGGGCCTGCGGCAGATCGTCGTGCTCACCCAGTACAAGTCGCACTCGCTCGACCGGCACGTCTCGCAGACCTGGCGGCTGAGCGGGCTGCTGAACTCCTACGTCGCCTCGGTGCCGGCGCAGCAGCGGCTCGGCAAGCGCTGGTTCTCGGGGTCGGCCGACGCGATCCTGCAGAGTCTCAACCTGATCTACGACGAGAAGCCCGACATCATCGTGGTCGTCGGCGCCGACCACGTGTACCGCATGGACTTCAGCCAGATGATCGACGCCCACGTCGAGTCGGGTGCCGAGGCCACGGTCGCCGCGATCCGCCAGCCCATCTCGCTCGCGAACCAGTTCGGCGTCATCGACGTCGACCCGAAGCATCCCGACCGCATCCGACGGTTCCTCGAGAAGCCGAACGACCCGGTCGGCCTGCCCGACTCGCCCGACGAGGTGCTCGCTTCGATGGGCAACTACGTCTTCGACGCCGATGCGCTCGTCGACTCCGTGCTGCGCGACGGCGAGCAGACCTCGTCGAGCCACGATATGGGCGGCGACATCATCCCGTCGTTCGTCGACCGCGGCGCGGCGGGGGTCTACGACCTGAAGCGCAATGACGTCCCCGGCGCGACCGACCGCGATCGCTACTACTGGCGCGACGTCGGAACCCTCGACAGCTACTACGAGGCCCATCAAGACCTGATCTCGGTGCTGCCGGTGTTCAACCTCTACAACCGCGAGTGGCCGATCTTCTCGCAGCAGCTGAACTCGCCGCCCGCGAAGGTGACCCGCGACGCGCGCGGCGCCCTCGGCACCGTGATCGACTCGATCGTCTCGCTCGGCTCGGTGATCTCGGGTGCGCACATCGAGCGCAGCGTGCTCGGTCCGTGGTCGGTCGTCGGCTCCGGTGCGCATGTGGTCGACTCGATCCTGTTCGACCGAGCCCGCATCGACGAGGGTGCCCACGTGAAGCGCGCCATCCTCGACAAAGAGGTGGTCGTCGAGGCGGGCGCCGAGATCGGCGTCGACCGCGCCGACGACCTCGCGCGCGGATTCATCGTGACCGACAGCGGACTCACCGTGGTCGGCAAGGGCTCGCGCGTCCGGGCCCGCGCGTGAGCGGCGCGATCGCCGCCGGCTCCGCCGGCCCGCTCGTCGTGCTCGACGCCGATTCGACCCTGATCCGCGAGGAGGCGATCGAGCTGCTCGCCGACGCGGCCGGGTCACTCGAGCTGGTCGCGGCGGTCACCGAGCGGGCGATGCGCGGCGAGCTCGACTTCGCGCAGAGCCTGCGCGAGCGGGTGGCCACGCTCGCCGGCCTGGATGCCTCGGTGTTCGCGCAGGTGCGCGAGCGCATGACCCCCACCGACGGCGTGCAGGAGCTGATCGACACCGTGCACCGCGCAGGCGGGCGCGTCGGGGTGGTCTCGGGCGGATTCCACGAGTTGCTCGACCCGCTCGCCGAGCGCCTCGGCCTCGACTTCTGCCGGGCGAACCGGCTCGAGCTCGATACATCCGGCCGTCTGACCGGGCGCGTCGACGGGCCGATCGTCGACGCCGAGGCCAAGGCCGCCGCACTCGTCGAGTGGGCCGAGCTGGCGGGCGTGCCCCGCGGTCGCACCATCGCCGTCGGCGACGGCGCGAACGACCTGCGCATGCTCGCCACCGCAGCGCTCGGCGTCGCGTTCTGCGCGAAGCCCGTGGTGCGCGCGCAGGCGGATGTCTCGATCGATCGCCCCGACCTCTCGCAGGTGCTGGCGCTGGCGGGCCTGCGCGGCTGAGTCCGGAGCATCCGGCTCCGTGGTCTCAGGCCGACGGATGTCACATCGAACGCGCTCGCCCGGTCTCTCGTGGTGACGGCGCACCGCGCCGCAAGGGTGGGCGCTCGCGGCGCCCCGCGACGAAAGGACCCGACGAATGCACCAGCGACTTCTCGGCGACGGACTCCGCGTCTCGGCCATCGGCCTCGGCGCGATGGGCATGAGCGCCTACTACGGTCCAAGCGACGAACAGGAGTCGATCGCGACTCTGCGCCACGCCGTCGACTCGGGCGTCACCTTCATCGACACGGCCGAGGCGTACGGCCCGTTCGCCAACGAGCAGCTCATCGGTCGGGCCCTGAAGGGGCGCTTCGACGAGATCACGATCGCGACGAAGGCGTCGGCCGAGACCGACGACGACGGCACGATCCACGGTCGCAACGGCACCCCCGCCTACATCAAGCGAGCCGCCGAGCGATCACTGCGCCACCTCGGCACCGAGGTGATCGACCTCTACTACCTGCACCGGGTCGACCCCGCCGTCCCGATCGAGGAGAGCGTGGGGGCGATGGCCGAACTCGTGCAGGAGGGCAAGGTGCGCCACCTCGGCCTGTCGGAGGTCTCGGGGCGCACGATGCGTCGCGCGCACGCGGTGCACCCGATCGCCGCCGTGCAGTCGGAGTTCTCGCTGTTCGCCCGCGACATCCTCGACAACGACGAGAAGGCGACCGCCGACGAGCTCGGCATCGGGTTCGTCGCGTTCTCGCCGCTCGGGCGAGGCGTGCTCACCGACGGCATCCGCAGCCTCGACGACCTCGCCCCCGACGATGACCGCCGGTACCTGCCGCGCTTCCAGGCCGACGCGTTCGCCGCGAACCGACGGCTCGTCGAACGCGTCGAGACCATCGCCGCCGAGTTCGGCGCGACGGTCGCACAGGTCGCCCTCGCCTGGGTGCTGTCGGAGGGCGTCGTGCCGATCCCGGGCACGCGTCATCGCGCGCGACTCGACGAGAACGCCGGCGCCGCCGACCTCACCCTCGACGACGAGACGCGCCGGCGGTTGGCCGAGGCGTTCCCGCCGTCGGAGATCGTCGGCTCGCGCGACGGCATCGATGCGCCGGCGGGCGTGGACCGCTGAACTCTCGACGCGCCGGCCGGTCACGCGCGCTGCGCCAGTTCGGCGGCGTCCGCGCCACTCGCGCTGGTGCAGAGGGCGCCGAGGTGGCGCAGAGCGCCGGGCTAGTGCCCCATGCCGAGGCCGCCGTCGACCGGGATGACCGCACCCGAGATGTAGGCGGCGTCGTCACCCGCGACCCAGGTCACGACCTTCGCCACCTCGGACGGCTCGGCGAACCGGCCCGCCGGGATGCTGCGCAGGTATTCCTGCTGCTGCTCGGCGGGCAGTTCGTCGGTCATGTCGGTGCGGATGAAGCCCGGCGCGACGACGTTCGCGGTGATGCCGCGGCCGCCGAGCTCGCGGGTGATCGAGCGGGCGATGCCCACGAGACCCGCCTTCGACGCCGCGTAGTTGACCTGGCCGGGCGAGCCGTAGAGGCCGACGACGCTCGAGATCAGCACGATGCGGCCGAACCGGGCCTTCAGCATGCCTTTCGACGCACGCTTGATGACCCGGAACGCGCCCGTGAGGTTCGTGTCGACGACGGTTTCGAAGTCGTCCTCGCTCATCCGCAGCAGCAGGGTGTCGCGCGTGATGCCGGCGTTGGCCACGACGACCTCGACCGGGCCGAGCTCGGCCTCGATCTCGGAGAACGCCCGGTCGATCGACTCGGCGTCGGTCACGTCGGCCCGCACCGTCAGCGCGCCGGCGGGACCCTCACCCGAGCGGGCGGTGACCGCGACGCGGTGACCCTGCGCGAGGAACTCCTCGGCGATCGCATACCCGATCCCCCGGTTTCCCCCGGTCACCAGCACCGTGCGGCTCGTCGTCATCTGGCAGGCTCCACTCTCTCGGCTCGGCCTCCCAGTGTAGGGGGTGGTCGGGTGGCTCTGGGCGGGCGATGACGCGCCCCGATGGACGTAGGCTTGAGCGGAAGGAGTGCCGCGCCGACGCGCGGCGAGCACATGAAGTCGCAGCAGCACACGATCACCTCGCTGCCGCCCTCCCCCGAGGAGGAGCGCCGCGCGCGGATGGTGAAGTACACGATCGCGATGTCGATCCGGGTCGTGTGCATCGTGCTCATGCTCTTCGTGCAGGGCTGGTGGCTTGCGGTGTTCGCCGCCGGAGCGATCTTCCTGCCGTACATCGCGGTCGTGCTCGCGAACGTCGGCTCCCAGCGCGGCGGCGAGGTCGCCGCGCCCACGCTCGCGCTGACCGACGGGCGCCCGGCTCCGGCGCACGAGGCGGATGCCGCGGCCGACGCCGATCCGGCTGCTCCCGCCGAGCCGGGAGCAGCGCTGTGATCGGGCTGCCGGGATCGGTTCCGGCGGCCGGGACGTGTTCGAGGGCCGGATGCTCCGCGGCCGCGACCTGGCGCATCGACTGGCGCAACCCGCGCATCCACACCGGCGACCGGTTCAAGACCTGGCTCGCGTGCGACGAGCACGTCGACTACCTGCGGGGGTTCCTCGAGGCGCGGTCGTTCCCCGTCGAGGCGTCGGCGTTCGATTCCGCAGAGGCCGGCACATGAGCGAATGGGCCTTCCTCCGGTCAGGGCGCTGGGCCGGCTACCTCGCCCTCGTGATCGTCTTCGCGATCGTCTGCTGTGCGCTCGGCACCTGGCAGCTCAATCGTCGCGCCGAGGCGCTCGCCGAGGTCGCGCGCATCGACGCCAACTACGACGGCGCGTCGATGCCGATCACCGACGCGCTGCCCGACCTCGCCGCGTTCGACGTCGACCAGCGCTGGCAGAAGGTCGAGCTGTCGGGCGAGTACCTGCCGGGCGACGAAGTGGTCGTGCGCAACCGTCCCTACCAGGGCAGCTCGGGATACGAGGTCGTCACGCCGTTCCGACTCGACGACGGCACGATCTTCTTCGTCGACCGCGGCTGGGTTCCGCAGGCAGACGAGGGCGGCCCCGCCGAGTACGCGCCGGCGCCCACCGGGCACGTCGAGCAGGTCGCGCGGCTGAAGGCCGGCGAGCCGCGCATCGCGGGCCGCACGACGGTCGGCGACGAGGTCGCCACGATCGATCTCGCCGAGCTGAGCGAGCGGGTCGGCGAGCCGAGCTACACCGGAGCGTACGGACTGCTCGTGCACGAGACATCCGCTCGTGATCACGCGCCCGTGGCCGCGCTGCGACCGGTGCGCGACGAAGGTCCGCACCTGTCGTACGCGTTGCAGTGGTTCGTGTTCGCGCTGCTCGGCTTCATCGGCCTCGCCTGGGCGGCGAATCAGGAGCGCAAGGGCCTCGCCGAGGCATCCGTCTCCGTCGAGCGCACTGAGCGCACCGAGCGCGCGACCAAGCCCGCGCGTGAACCGCGCACGCGCAGCGACGCCGACATCGAGGACGAGATCCTCGACCGGCGTTAGCCGCAGCGGCGGCCACGCCGTGTCAGGCCAGCTCGATGAGCTCCTGGTACTCGGCCGACCAGTGGTCCTCCACGCCGTCGGGCAGGATCAGTACCCGCTCGGGGTTCAGTGCCTCGACCGCACCCGGGTCGTGCGAGACGAGCACGACCGCGCCCTCGAAGTGCGAGAGCGCATCGAGGATCTCGTCGCGGCTGGCGGGGTCGAGGTTGTTCGTGGGCTCGTCGAGCAGCAGCACATTGGCCCCTGAGACGACGATCATCGCGAGCGCGAGCCGGGTCTTCTCACCGCCCGAGAGCACGCCCGCGGGCTTGTGCACATCGTCGCCCGTGAACAGGAACGAGCCGAGCACCTTGCGCGCCTCGGTCTCGGTGAGGTTCGGCGAGGCGGACACCATGTTCTGCAGCACCGTGCGCTTCACGTCGAGCGTCTCGTGCTCCTGCGCGAAGTACCCGATGCGCAGGCCGTGGCCGGGCTCGACGAGGCCGGTGTCGGGCGCGTCGACGCCGGCCAGGATGCGCAGCAGCGTCGTCTTGCCCGCGCCGTTCAGGCCGATGACGACGACCTTCGAGCCGCGGTCGATCGCGAGGTCGACGGCGGTGAAGATCTCGAGCGAGCCGTACGACTTCGAGAGGTCGCTCGCGGACAGCGGGGTGCGGCCGCACGGGGCGGGCGTCGGGAACCGCAGCTTCGCGACCCGGTCGACGGCGCGCACCTCCTCGAGGCCCGAGAGCAGTTTCTCGGCGCGCGCGACCATCTGGTGGGCGGCGGCGGCCTTCGAGGCCTTCGCCCCGAATCGGGCGGCCTGCTGCTGCAGCGCCGACGCCTTCTTCTCGGCGTTGGCGCGCTCTTTGCGACGGCGCTCCTCGTCGGCGGCGCGCTGGCGCAGGTAGTGCTTCCAGCCCATGTTGTACTGGTCGATCACCGACCGGTTGGCGTCGAGGTAGAACACCCGGTTCACGACCTCGCCGACCAGTTCGACGTCGTGCGAGATGACGATGACGCCGCACTTGGAGTTCTTCAGGAACTCGCGCAGCCACACCACCGAGTCGGCGTCGAGGTGGTTCGTCGGCTCGTCGAGGATCATCGTGTCGGCATCGCTGAACAGGATGCGGGCGAGCTCGATGCGGCGTCGCTGACCGCCCGAGAGGGTCTTCAGCGGCTGGTCGAGGATGCGCTCGGGCAGGTTCAGGTTCGAGGCGATCGAGGCGGCCTCTGCCTCGGCGGCGTACCCGCCGAGCGCGGTGAAGCGGTCAGTGAGGTTGCCGTACTTCTTCATCGCTTTGGCTGCGACGGCCGGGTCGTCGCTGCCCATCAGTTCGGATGCCTCACGCATGCCGATCACGAGCGAGCCCAGGCCGCGCGCATCGAGGATCCGGGTGCGGGCGAGCATCTCGGGGTCGCCGCTGCGAGGGTCCTGCGGCAGGTAGCCGATCTCACCCGAGCGGTCGATACGGCCGGCCGTCGGCAGGGTCTCGCCGGCGAGGGTCTTGGTGAGCGTGGTCTTGCCGGCGCCGTTGCGCCCGACGAGGCCGATCTTGTCGCCCGCGGAGACCCGGAAGGACACGTGCTCCATGAGCAGGCGCGCGCCGACGCGGATCTCGAGGTCGTGGACGGCGAGCACGGCGGTTCCTCCGATGCGGCGGGTGGAGTGGGCGTGCCGAACGGCACAGCCTCCCATTCTATCCCGGCGAAGCGAGGTCGGATTCCGGATGCGCCGTGCATGTCGGCGGCCTCGGGCAGACTCGCAGCATGACGACGGATGCCACGAGCATTGCCGCGGGTGCACAGCTGCGCGCCGCCCGACTCGCCGCTCACGGGCTCGGCTCAGGCAGCGGTGGCGTGGGCGAGGGCGGGTTCGCCACGCCCGCCGAGGCGGTGGACCGACTCGTCTGTCTGCAGGCGCAGGATCTCGCTGCGGCTAAATGGGTGCTCGGCGCGCGCGTCCCCGGCTCGACCGAGGCCACGATCGATGCCGCGGTCGACGAGGGGTCGCTGCTGCGATCCTGGCCGATGCGGGGAACCCTGCACTTCGTCGACCCTGCCATGCTGCGTCCCATCCTGCGCGTGACCTCGGCGCGCCTGCTGCAGCGCTCGGCGAAGACCATGCGCGACGAGGGCATCGACGAGGCCGTGGCCGCCGCGGCCCGTGACGTCGCGATCCGCGAGCTGCAGGGCGGCCGCTCGGCGAGTCGCGACGAACTCCAGGCGGCGTGGTCGGCGGCGGGCATCGGCACCGAGGGCCAGCGGGGCTATCACCTCATCTGGCGGCTCGCGAACGAGGGGGTGCTGTGCGGAGGACCGATCGACACGAGGGCCAGACAGCGGTTCGTGCTGCTCGACGAGTGGTCGCCGCGCCGGCCCGGCGAACCCGACGATCCCGACGAGATCCTCGCGATCATGTTCGCCGGCTACGCGCGGGGGCACGGCCCGGTCTCGGTGCGCGACTTCGCGTGGTGGGGCGGCCTCACCCTCACCCAGGCCCGCGCCGGGCTCGCGGCCGCGGGCGACACGGTGACACCGTACGACGACGAGCGCTACGTGGCGGCCGACGCGATCCCCGCGCAACGTCGCGCGGTCGGCCGGCACGTGCTCGCGCCGTTCGACGAGTACTTCCTCGGCTACGGCGATCGCACCGCGTTCTGCTCGGCCGACGATGCCGCACGGGTCGTGCCCGGCAAGAACGGCCTCTTCCTGCCGATCCTGGTGGCCGACGGCGAGGTCGTCGGCACATGGCGCCGGTCGCGCGAGCGGCGCGGCGAGACCGGCGTCGAGGTGCGCTTCTTCCGGCCGGGCGTCGAGCTTCAGGCATTCCGGCCCGCGTTCGAGCGCTGGGCGGAGTTCTGGGATACGGGGCTCGGCGAGCTGACGGTCGCGGGCGACTGATACCACGCCCCGGCGGGCGGACCCAGCGCGTGCTCCGATACGGAGGGCGTCCTCACGCCGCGACGACGAAGGGTCGGATGCCCGTGGCATCCGACCCTTCGCGACGCGCGATGCGCTACTGCTGCAGCGCAGCCTGCAGCTCGAGCGTGATCGTGACCTGGTCGCCCAGCAGCATGCCACCGGTCTCGAGAGCCGCGTTCCAGGTGAGGCCGAAGTCCTCGCGGTTCACGACGGTCTTCGCACTGGCGCCGGCCTTGTAGTTGCCGTACGGGTCGCCGCCGAAGCCGCCGAAGTCGAAGTCGAACGTCACGGGCTTGGTGACGCCCTTGATGGTGAGGTCGCCGTCGACCTTGAACTCGCCGTCGACGACGCGCACGCCGGTCGAGACGAAGTCGATGGTCGGGAACTCATCGGCCGAGAAGAAGTCGCCCGTGCGCAGGTGGCCGTCGCGGTTGGGCTCGTTGGTGTTGATCGAGGCGACCTCGGCCGACGCGGTGACACTCGACTGAAGCGGGTCCTCGGCGGTGACGAAGGTGGCCTCGAAGCGCTCGAACTTGCCCTTGACCTTGCTGATCATGAGGTGGCGGATGCTGAAGCCGACCTCGCTGTGGGTCGGGTCGATGACCCAGGTGCCGGCGCGGTAGCCGGGGATCTCGATGGTCGTGGCGGTGGTCGTCATGTCTGGGTGTCTCCAAGTCGTGCGTTCGGTCACGGGCGACGCTCGGATGGGCCGCGCACATCGCGACTTCGCCGAGCGTCATTCATTCGAACGCATGGAGCCCCCCGATGTATTCCGCCCTCCGCGGAATCGGTTCGGAACGCGTCAGTCGAGCGCCGATCGCCGCAGTGCCAGCACGTGCGCAGCGGCCTCGTCGAGCCGTGTCTCGGGAACCCGGCCCGACCGCACCGCCTCGGCGATCGCGCTCGCGAGGCCGGGCACCGAGATGCCGAACTCCGACGGGTCCGCGGGCAGAGCGTAGAGCAGCAGGTCGGCGCCCGAGGCGACCGCGCGCACTGCGTTCTCGTTCGGATCGGCGTACTCGGGCAGCCCGTTGTGCTGCAGCATGAGCAGGTCGTCGGTGACGACGACACCCTCGAACCCGAGCTCGTCGCGCAGGATCTCATGCCACCGCGGCGAGAGCGACGCCGGCTCGGGGGCGACGGCCGGATACACGAGATGACCGGTCATGACGAGCTCCGCGCCCGCATCGATGCCCGTCGCGAACGGGATCGCCGCGCCCGCCCGCCACTCGTCGAGCGACAGCGGCGCCGTCGGCACGCTCGAGTGGGAGTCGCCGGGTGCGGCGCCGTGTCCCGGGAAGTGCTTGAGCGTGCTCGCGACGGTGCCGTGCTCGCCCGTCACCGCCGCCGCGACCCGGTCGGCCGCCGACCGCGGGTCGGTGCCGAGCACGCGCTCGAAGATGAACGAGTCGGGATCGTCGGTCACGTCGGCCACGATGCCGAAGTTCACGTCGACGCCGGATGCCTCGAGCAGCGCCGCGCGCTGCGCGAATGCGTCCTGCGTCGCCTGGGGCGGCAGGGCACGCAGCTCCTCGGCGCCGGGCAGGTCATCCCACGGCAGTCGGGTGACGATGCCGCCCTCCTCGTCGATGCCGATGAGCGTGCGGGCCTCGGGATCGACCTGCACCGCGGCGGTGAGGGCGGCGAGCTCGTCGGGCGTGGCGGGCATGTTGTCGCCCATGAGCAGGAGCCCAGCGGCGCCCTGCTCGACGAACGCGCGCATGGGGGCCGGGTCGACGCCCGGAACGTGACCCATGATGAGGCTCGCCGCCTTCTGCTCGAGCGTCATCGCGTCGAGCCTCGCGTCGACCCACGCGGTCAGCGGGTCGACGCTCGTGGTGGGGCTCGGCTGCGCCGATGGGGTGCTCGGCGTCGGCGTCGAGGTCGGAGTCGGTTCGCCGGCCGACGCGCAGCCGGTGACGAGGCCGGTGGCCACCGCCGCGATGATCGCGGCGACGACGCGGGCGCGGTTTCGTGGCACGTGCACCGAGTGTACGCTGCGTGTCCCTCCCGGCGTCCGCGCGGGCCGTGGGTAGACTCGCCGCGCCCGACCGGACCGGACACGACCGACCGGCACGACCGGGTACGGCCGGCGAGGAGGCGCGATGAGGGCGACACGGTCGCAACGGACGACCGCGGCGGTGGCCGTGACGGTCGCCGCGCTCGTGATCGCGCTGGGCTCGCCGTCGGCCGCCGTCGCCGACGAGTACCCGTCATGGGACGAGGTCGAGGCGGCGAAGGCCGACGTCACGTCGCGCGAAGCCGAGGCGAACCGCATCGAGGCGCTCATCGGCGATCTCGAGGTCGAGGCGGGCCGCCTGGGCGATGCGGCCGTGGTCGCGGCCGCCGAGAGCCGGGCGGCCGACGAGGCGCACCTCGCGGCGGTCGCCCGTGCCGACACGCTGCACGCCCGGGCCGATGCCGCCGAGCAGGCGGCCGACGCATCGGCCGGACGGTTCGCCCGCGTCGCGGCACTGCTCTCGCGCGACGGCGGCGTCGACCCGACGCTGCGCCTGCTCATGCGCACCGGCGCCGACCGCCCCGCCGCACGGACCGACCGCCTGCTGTCGGACCTCAGCCGCACGACGCGGCTGGCCGACCTGAACGCGGCCGCCGCAGCCCGCGCCGCAGCCGACCGCGCCTCGGCGGCGGCGCTCACGGCGCAGGCGGATGTCGCGGCATCCGAACGCGACAGGCTGGCACGCGAGGCCGCCGACCGGGCCGATGCGGCGCAGGCCGCCCACGAGGCCGCCGAAGCCCGCGTCGTCGCGCAGCGCGCGACCGTCGAGACGCTGTACGCGCAGCTCGCAAGCCTGCGCGACCGCACCGCCGACCTCGAACGGCGGTACCGCATCGGCGAGCAGGCCCGTGCCGAGGCTGCGGCCCGTGAAGCCGCCGCGGCCGCGGCGGACGCGGGCCTGTCGACCGCTCCCCCACCGCCCGGCGTCGTGGTCGATCCCGGTGCCGCGAAGGCGTACGCCCGCGGCGCGGTCGGCGCGTACGGCTGGGGCGACGGCGAGTTCCGCTGCCTCGAGCTGCTGTGGACGCGGGAGTCGAGTTGGCGCGCCGACGCGTACAACGCATCGAGCGGCGCGTACGGCATTCCGCAGTCGCTGCCCGGCGCGAAGATGGCCTCGGCCGGCGACGACTGGCGCACCAACGCCAACACGCAGATCAACTGGGGGCTCGCGTACATCTCGGCGCGGTACGGATCGCCGTGCGGCGCCTGGGCCCACTCCGAGGCGGTGAACTGGTACTGACCGAGCGCGGTCGCGGGTGCTGACACCTCGGCGGTCGACCCGTCAGACTGGATCCGTGCCAGTCCGCACCGATGAGGCCCGCGCGGGCGATCCCGGGGATGCCCCCGCGGGTTCGGCGCTGCCGTCGGACGCCGACCGGGCGGTCTTCCGTCGGCACGCCGGCGACGCCACGCTGCTGGTCGGCGGGGCGGCAGCGATCCTGCTGCAGCTCGCCGACCCGCGCGTCGCGCGCGGGGTCGCCCGCCACAGCGGGTTCCGCGAGTCGCCGATGCGTCGGCTTCGGGCGACGCTCGAGTACGCCTATGCGATCGGCTTCGGCGACGACCGTGCGGTCGCCGCCGTCGTGCGCGAGGTCAACGCCCGACATGCCCCTGTCCGCGGGCGGCCGGATGCCTCGGAGCCCGGGTACAGCGCCTTCGACGCCGATGCGCAGCGCTGGGTCGCCTCGACGCTCGCCGCGGTGGCGCTGCGCGTGCACGAGCGGGTCTCCGGGCCTATGCCCGAACCGGTCGCGGACGCGATCGTGCGCGGATACGCACCGCTCGCCGCACGGCTTCAGGCCGGTGGTGCCGGCTGGCCCGCGACGCGAGCCGAGTTCGACGGCTGGTGGGAGGAGCGGGTGGCCGGACTCGAGGTCGGCGACGACGCCCGCCGGCTCGCCCGCGATCTACTCGTGCACGCCCGGCTGCCGGCGCCGCTCCGCCTGACGCAGGCTCCCGTTCGGATCCTCACGGCGGCCCTGCTTCCGCCGGCGATCCGCGACGCCTACGGCTTCCGATGGACGCGACGGATCGCCCGGGTCGCCGACGGATGGTTCCGGGCGATCGCGATCGCCCGTGTACTCATCCCCGACCCGGTGCGCCGCATTCCGCTGCGGATCTCGCTCCGGCGCGTGGCCGCGCGCACCGGATAGGCTGGCCCCGATGCGAGGACGATGATGACCGAACACGCGCACCGGGGGGAGCCGCTCGACGCTGTCGATCGGCGCATCGTCGCGGAACTGAGCCGCGACGGGCGGTTGTCGGTGCGCACGCTCGCCGACCTCGTGCACATCTCACGCACGGCGGCCCACAACCGACTGCAGCATCTGCAGCAACGAGGGGTGATCACCGGATACGGCGCGCAGATCGACCGCCGCTCGATCGGGCTCGTGGTCTCGGCCCTGGTCGTGGTGCGGGTCGCCGACGTGCCCTGGGAGCAGATCGCCCGTCAGCTCGCCGCGCTGCCCTTCGTCGAGAAGGTGCAGGCGGTGTCGGGCGACATGGACCTGATCCTGACCGTGAGCGCACCCGATCACGAGCAGCTGAGCCAGGCCATTCTGCGCGACATCCACGACCTGCCCGGGGTGGTGTCGACGAGGTCGCACCTCATCCTCGACGAGGTGACCGGCTCGCCCCCGGCGCAGTCGCTCGGGATCTGGAAAGCCTAGAAGAACTCGTCGGGCGTGCCGGCCGCGCGCTCCACGTCTCGCGTGTCGACGCCGGCGCCCTTGAGCTTGGAGACCGCGACGCGCAGGCCCGACTCCATCTGCGCGGCCCAGGCGTCGGACTCGCGTGCCGACGCCTCGGCGGCTCTGGCCCGCTGCTCGGCGGCTTCGGCGGAGTCGCGTGCGTCGCGCACCTGGCGCAGCGCGAGCGAGATGCCGTAGTACGCAGCGACGATCGTGGCGATCGGCGCGGCGATGACCGCGAGCGCGCTGATGGCGGCACCCGTCGGGCTGAACGCGATGAGCAGCGCGAACGCGAGGAAGAGTACGACGATCGCCACCAGCACCACGAGCATGAAGCGGAGATCGCGCTGCCAGCCTCGTCGCGCCTCGGCCGCCGACGGATCGGACGCCTCGACCGGGGCCGCACTCGTGACCGGGGCCGCCGCGGCGACGGCGGGCGGAACAGCCGGCTCGGGGTCGGCCGCATCGAAGCCGCCGATCTGGTCGTCCGCCGTGGACATCACCGCCTGGACGTCGATGTCATTGGTCGAACGTGCCGATGCACTGGCCATCCGTATCCCCCGCCTTTCGATCGGAAACAACCTGTCAATTGTCTGTCGCGGCGCGACGGAGGGTCAACCCGGCGCGCCAGTGGGCCGGGGATCGGGGACACATTCGACGACGCACGCCGTATGCCCGCCATTCACACTCCGGGCGTCGATGGACCGGATGCATCCCCCCTGGCGGGCGCGCGGGCGGCCAACGCAGCAAGCGTGGTGTCGCGCACCAAGGACGGCGCGTCGACCTCGTCGAGATCGCCCCGATGCACCGCCGCCGATGCGCCGTGCAGAATCGACTGGATCACGGTGAGCTGCCAGTCGATCGGAACATCGCTACGGAACTCGCCCACCGCGCGGCCGCGCTCGAGCAGGCCGCGGACGCGCGCGGCGGGCTCATCGTGGGCGCGGCGGAGCTGCTCGGGGGGCAGTTCTCGAGCCCCGGCGACGACGACGGCGCCGAACCGGTGGGTCAGGTGCCAGGTGGCCTCCAGCAGGCGGCCGAGCACCTCGCGCGGATCGCCGTCGAGGTCGAGTTGCGCCAGCGCCTCGTTCGTCTGGGCGATGGCCCGGTCGGTGACCGCCCGGATGAGCGTCGCCCGGGACTCGAAGTGGCCGTAGAGGGTCACCCTGCCGACGTCAGCGGCTTTGGCGATCTGGTTGATGCTCGCGTCGGGGTTGACCGCCAGCAGCCGAGTGGCGGCGTCGATGATCGCCTCGATGTTGCGGAGGGCGTCGGCGCGCTTGGTCCGGTCGGAAGACCCCTCCCCCGTGAGTGCACTCATTGCGACTTCGGTCACTGCCACCTCCTCGCGTGCGCAGCCAGATTCAGGTCTGCCGTGCTCGGGCGGCCGCGGCACTGACGAACCGGTGGCAGTCGACGGCCACCCCGCCGTCGGGCGTCGGCGCATGGTGGACGAACGGGCCCTCGTCGGCCCAGCCCTGCCGCTCGTAGAACCGCCGGGCGCCGTTGTTGCCGGTCGCGACCGCGAGCCACGCCCGGCCGTACCCTGCTGCGACGATGGCCTGTTCCTCGGCGCCGAGCAGCACGGCCCCGATGCCGCTGCCACGTGCGGCACGGTCGAGGTAGAGCTGATCCACCTGGTCACCGTCGATCATGACGAAGCCGGCGACCGCGTCGGCTCGCGTCGCGACGATCGTGTCGTCGACGCGATCGTGAGCACGCTCGGTGAACGAGCCCGACGTGCGAGCTGCGACGAGGGCCGCCGGGACGTGACCGAGGTGCGCGTCCGCCCACCCCTCTCGCCAGATGCGGGCGACCGCGTCGACATCGGCGGCCGCCATGGGCCGGAGCGCGACGGACGATGCGGCACGCTCGCTCGGCGCGCGCCGAGATGACTCCGTCATGCGATCCCTTCCACGAACTCGTACATCATAGTACGGTTTGATAACTCGAACACATGTGTCCAAGAAAGTAGGTTCGAGATGGATGTCACGATGGCGGCACGACGCGACAACTCGTCGGAGCACACGCGCAGCGCCCTGCCGTTGCGCACGGTGTGGCCGGCGACACTCGGCATGCTCGTCGCGGCGGCGACGGCGTACGGGCTCGATGACGGGCGAGAAGTCGCGCCCGTCGTCGCGGCATCGGGGCTCGTCTACCTCGCGGCGTCGGCCAGCGGGCGGCGATGGGCGGCATGGGTCGCCTTCGGCGTCAGCTTCGGGCTGATCACCCTCGACAAGTTCACCGGGTTCGAGGCCACTCCATGGCTCCTCGGCCTTGCTGCGGTGCTGGTGGTGGTGGGGCTCGCTGGCGGCCATACCCGGCCATGGTCGTCGCTGCCGTTGCAGACCGCCGCAATGCTCGTCCTGGGCGCGACCGCCCTGCTCGCCGTCCGCCTCGATGCGACCGTCGGCGGGCTGCTGGTCGCCGCAGCGCTCCTCGGCCACGCGGCCTGGGACATCCATCATCACCGCACCGGTCGCGTCGTGGACCGGTCGTTCGCCGAGTTCTGCGCGGTCCTCGACATCCTCGTCGCCGCGCTCGTCACGACCATCGCATTCACCCGCTGACCCCGCGGCGACGACCTCGTCGAGGGCCCGGGCCCTACAACGAACACGCCCTGCACACCGAACACGGTGGACAGGGCTGAAACTTCGACGAAAGGGTGGATCTGAGGGGACTCGAACCCCTGACCCCCTGCATGCCATGCAGGTGCGCTACCAGCTGCGCCACAGACCCGTTCGGGATGCTGCCCGCTCTCGCGCGGCAACGAATTCACTGTACACCAGCGACCCGGCTCCGATGAAATCGAGCGGGCCTCACTCGCCCGGTCGCTCGACCGCGGCGAGCAGGGGCGCGACCTCGATCGGCGGGCAGTCGAGCCAGAGCCGCTCGAGGCCGTAGTACAGGCGGTCTTCACGGTGGAAGACGTGCACGACGAGGTCGCCGAAGTCGAGCAGGATCCAGCGAGCGTGGTCGCGGCCCTCGCGGCGGGCGGCGTGCACGCCGTGCTCGGCAAGGGCCTCCTCGATTGCATCGGCGATCGCGAGCACGTTGCGCTCGGTCGCCCCTGTCGCGAGCAGGAACACGTCGGCGAACGGCGTCGGAACCGAGACGTCGAGTGCGACCAGGTCTTCCCCGCCCTTCGCGTCGGCCGCGCGCGCGGCGCTGGCGAGCAGGTCGAGGGCGCGGTCGGATGCCGTCATGCGTTCGCTTTCGGGGTCGAGGTGACGCGCGTCATCCGAACAATCCGGAGACCGCGCCGACGATGAGCGTCGTTACGACGCCGAGCGCGAGCACGCCGGCGGTGAGCGCGAGGATCAGCGGCAGGTTCATGCCGTCTTTCTTCGGTGGTGCGACCACGGTACGCGGGCCGGCCTGCGTCGAGATGGCGCTGGTGGCCGCGACCGGGCGGACGCCGGCCGTCGCGGCGTCGTCGCTGTCGAAGAGGTGGTCGATGTCGGACGAGTCGACCTGGCTCGGGTGAACCCCGGTAGCCGCGTAGCTGCGCGGGAGGTCGATCGAACCGGTCACGATGATCTCGCCCCCCTCGGCGAGCGGGGTGCCGAGCGGCCCCTGGTCGGGCAGCGTCGGCAGGATCAGTGCGTTGGTCGTGGTGGGCACGCCGTGCGAAGAGCGCCCGCGTGAGAGCACCTGGTCGTACGGCGTCGCGTCGTCGTCGACGAGGTGGAGCTGGTCGGTCCAGTGACCGGCCGGCTTCGGCGCCACGACCGGCTCATCGGCGCGCACCGCCTGAGCCGCCTGATGCGGCGCCGGCTCGCGGGTCGGCACCGGCGCGGCGCCATCGGCCGGCGTGAAGAGGTCGTCGTCGTCGTCGTGCGCGTCGGCCTGCTGCGCATCGATGAGCGCACGCAGTTCGCGGCGGGTGAGGGTGCGCTCGGGCGTACGACCGCCCGACACTTGGGAGGCGCCGCCGGCAGGCGCGGGCGCCGCTGCGGCCGGTGCGACCTGAGCGGGCTGCGGTGCGGGACGCGGCGGCTGGCCGGCACCGGGTACGCCCGACGCTGGGCGCTGCGGAAGCTGCTGAGCAGGTACCCGGGGCGCCGCGCCCTGGGGCGCTGGAGCATTCGGCAGCGGCACGCCGGGGCGCTGGCCTTGGTATGCGGACGGCGCCGGCTGGCCACCAGGCTGCGCCGGCGCGGACCGACCCGGGATCGGCTGCGCAGGAGCAGGAGCAGGAGCAGGAGCAGGAGCAGCAGGAGCCGGCCGCGCCTGCTGCGGAGCCGGCGGCAGGCCGGTCGGCGCGCCGAACGGGGCCGAAACGGGGCCTCCACCCGGGCGGGCCGCGTACCCGTTGGGTGCGGGCGGGGCCGATGCCTGACGGGGCGCGCCGCCGTTCGGCGAGCCGCCATTCGGCACTCCCCCGCCGGGCGCACCGGTGAACGGCGCATTCGACGGAATGCCGACGGGCGCCGCGTTCGGCTGTTGGGCGACCGGCGCCGGAGCGGGCGGCTGCGGGAAGGTCGGTGCGGGCGCCTGCAGCGGGAACTGCGGCGCAGCCGGAGGAGCGGCAGCCGGAGGAGCGCCGGCCGGAGCAGCAGCCGGGGTCGCCGCAGGGCCCTGCTGGGCCAGTCGCTCGCGTTCGCGAGCCTCACGCCTCGTGAGAGGCGGTTCCTGCGACGACGTCATTCGACACTCCGGTAGAGGTGGTGCTTGGAGATGTACTGGACGACCCCGTCGGGAACCAAGTACCACACCGGGTAGCCCCGGCGAACCCTGTCCCGGCAATCGGTCGACGAGATCGCCAGCGCCGGCACCTCCAACAAGCTTACGTGCTGCTCGGGCAATCCCGAAACGTTGAGCACATGTCCCGGCCGACTCACAGCGACGAAGTGGGCGAGCTCCCACAGCTCGGTTGCGTTGCGCCAGGAGAGGATCTGCGCGACCGCATCGGCACCGGTGATGAAGAACAGTTCGGCGTCGGGTCGCTCGGCCCGGATGTCTCGCAGCGTGTCGATCGTGTAGGTCGGCTTGTCGCGATCGACGTCGACCCGACTGACCGTGAAGCGGGGGTTCGAGGCCGTCGCGATCACCGTCATGAGGTAGCGGTGCTCGGCGGGCGTGACGACCGTCTTGTACGACGGCTGCCCCGTGGGCACGAACACGACCTCGTCGAGCCCGAACGACTGGGCGACCTCGCTGGCCGCCACGAGGTGTCCGTGGTGGATGGGGTCGAAGGTGCCGCCCATCACACCGACCCTCGGTCGGCGGGCGTCGCCGGTCATCGCGCGATCAGCTCGCTCAGTGGCCCGGGTGCTCGTTCCCGCCGTGCCGGGCCGCGTACGCCGCGGCCTTCGCGCGGTGACGGTTGGCGACGTCGCGGTACGAGTAGGTGACGATCGCCAGGGCCAGGAAGATGACGAATGCGACCAGACCGTACACGAACGGCTCCACAGGGAGCTCCCTCGCGTTCACCGACTCCGAGGCGAGGACAGCGGTCACCAGGCTCATTCAGCCGTTCCTTTCGAGTTGCTGCGCGACAGCCGCTGCCGTCGCGCCTTCCACAGTCTAGTGGGGTCAGGCGCGCACGTGCCCTGCGCCGCGCACGAGCCACTTGGTGCTGGTGAGCTCGGGCAGGCCCATCGGCCCCCTGGCGTGCAGCTTCTGCGTCGAGATGCCGACCTCGGCGCCGAACCCGAACTCGCCGCCGTCGGTGAACCGGGTGGATGCGTTCACCATCACGGCGGCCGCGTCGACCTCGTTCAGGAACCGCTCGGCGTTGCCGAGGTCGTTGGTCACGATCGACTCGGTGTGCTTGGTCGAGAACCTGCGGATGTGTCGGAGCGCGTCGTCGATCGAGTCGACGACGCCGACCGAGATCTCGAGACCCATGTGCTCAGTGGCGAAGTCGTCATCGCTCACCGGCAGCACCTCGGGCCGGATGGCGCGGACGCGCTCGTCGCCGCGGATGAGCACACCGGATGCCGCGAGCCGATCGAGCACCGTCGGAAGCAGTCGTTCGGCCGACGCACGATGGACGAGCACCGTCTCGAGTGCGTTGCACACGCTCGGACGCTGCACCTTCGCGTTGTGCACCAACTCGACCGCCCAGTCTTCGCGGGCGCTCTCGTCGAGGAACATGTGCACCACGCCGGCGCCGGTCTCGATCACGGGCACCTTCGCCTCGTCGACGACGGCGCGGATGAGGCCCGCGCTGCCCCGCGGGATGAGCACGTCGACGTATTCGCGCGCCTGCATGAGGTGCCGAGCGCCGTCGCGCCCGAAGTCGTCGACCGTCTGCACCGCATCGCCCGGAAGGCCCACCGAGTCGAGCGCTGCGCGCAGCACCTCGACGAGCACGCGGTTGGTGTGCTCGGCGGCGGTGCCCCCGCGCAGCACGACCGCATTGCCGCTCTTCAGGGCGAGCACCGCGATGTCGATCGTGACGTTCGGGCGAGCCTCGTAGATCGCGCCCACGACGCCGAGCGGCACCCGCACCTGGTCGATGCGCACCCCGCTCGGCAGCGAACGGCCCGAGACGGTCTCGCCGACGGGGTCGTCGAGCTGCACGACCTCGAGCACCGCGTCGGCGAGCGAGTCGATGCGCGCCTCGTCGAGCCGCAACCGGTCGAGCAGCCCGTCGGTCAGCTCGCGCTCGCGCCCGGCCTCGAGGTCGTCCGCGTTGGCCGCGACGATGTCGGCCGCGCGTTCGCGCAGGATGCGGGCCACGGCTTCGAGCGCGGCATCCTTCTGGGCCGTGGTCGCGGTCGCGAGTCGCAGCGACGCCTCCTTCGCGGCGGCGAGCCGGGCGTCGAGGACGGCAGTGTCGGTGAGGGCCATGCGCCAAGCCTAGGCGAGCAAGGCGGACTCCTCGGGCGTGTGACGAACGGGTGCCGGCTCGAACCAGGTGCCGAGCTCGCCGCCGTCGAGGGCGTCGTGAACGAGCTGCGTCGCGGTGATCAGCACCGCGGTTCCGGCTGCCGCGGCGATGCGCGCGGCCGAAACCTTCGTCTCGGCGCCGCCGGTGCCGACGCCGGCTCGACCGGCGTTGCCGATCTCGACCCCGGCGAGGTCGTCGCCGTACGGCACGACGGGGATGCGCTCGGCACCCGGCAGGTGCGGGGGCTTCGTGTACAGCGCGTCGACATCGCTCAGCAGTACCAGCAACTCGGCGCCCACGAGCTCGGCCACCAGGGCGGCGAGCCGGTCGTTGTCGCCGAACCGGATCTCGTGCGTGGCGACGGTGTCGTTCTCGTTCACGATCGGCAGGATCCGCAGGCCGAGCAGCCGCTCCATCGCGCGCTGCGCGTTCGAGCGGTGGGTCGGGTTCTCGAGGTCGCCGGCCGTGAGCAGCACCTGCCCGGCGACGATGCCGTACCGACGCAGCGAGTCCTGGTAGCGGAAGATCAGGATGTTCTGCCCGACCGAGGCCGCCGCCTGCTGCGTTGCGAGGTCGGTGGGCCGCGAGTCGAGCTCGAGGTACGGCATCCCGGTGGCGATGGCGCCGGATGACACGAGCACGACCTCGGCACCGCGGCCATGGGCGGCGGCGAGGGCGTCGACGAGCGGAGCGATCTGGCCGGCGTTCTCGCCGCTGATCGACGAGGATCCGACCTTCACGACGATGCGCGTGGCCCGCGGGATGTCCGATCGTACGCGCGGGGTCATCCCTCGCCGTCCTCCTCGTCGTCGTCGTGGTCGGCGGCCCAGATGCCGGCCTCGCGCTCGCGCTCGAGCTCGGCGCGCGCCTCGGCCTTCGCGTCCATGCGGTCGAAGTACGCCTCGCGGCGCTCGGCGCGCGTGGCGCGGCGGTTCTCGTCGAGGCGGGTGTCGGCGCCGCGCGGTGCGGTGATGAGCTCGGCCGTCGATGTGAGGGTCGGCTCCCAGTCGAACACCACGCCCGAGCCGGGGCCGATGACCACGGTGGAGCCGGCGACCGCCCCGGCGCGCACCAGCGCGTCCTCGACGCCGAGGCGGGCGAGCCGGTCGGCGAGGTAGCCGACCGCTTCGTCGTTCGTGAAGTCGGTCTGGGCGACCCACCGCTGCGGCTTCGCCCCGAGGACCCGGTACAGGGTGCCGTAGCTGCCGCCCTCGGCGCGCACGGTGAAGTCGACCGCGTCGACCGCCTTCGGGCGCATCACGATGCGCTCGGCGACCGGCGCCGCGGCCGCTTCACGACGGGCCGTGTCGACGACCTCGCCGAGTGCGAAGCCGAGCTGCCGCAGTCCCTCGTGGCTGACCGTCGAGATCTGGAACACGCGGTAGCCGCGGGCTTCGAGCTCGGGGGCGACGAGGTCGGCGAGGTCGCGCGCCTCGGGCACGTCGATCTTGTTGAGCGCGATGAGCTGGGGACGCTCGAGCAGCGGGGTCTGCCCCTCGGGCACCGGGTACGCGGCGAGCTCGCCGAGGATGACGTCGAGATCGCTGACCGGGTCGCGCCCCGGGTCGAGCGTCGCGCAGTCGAGCACGTGCAGCAGTGCGGAGCAACGCTCGACGTGGCGCAGGAAGTCGAGACCGAGCCCCTTGCCCTCGCTCGCGCCCTCGATGAGCCCCGGCACGTCGGCCACGGTGAACCGGTGGTCGCCCGCCTGCACGACCCCGAGGTTGGGATGCAGGGTGGTGAACGGGTAGTCGGCGATCTTGGGGCGCGCGGCCGACATCGCGGCGATGAGGCTCGACTTGCCCGCCGACGGGTATCCGACCAGCGCGACATCCGCGATGGTCTTCAGCTCGAGCGTCACCTCGCCCTCGAAGCCCGGCGTGCCGAGCAGCGCGAACCCGGGCGCCTTGCGCTTGGTCGTGGCGAGCGCCGCGTTGCCGAGTCCGCCCTGACCGCCCTCGGCGACGATGAATCGCATGCCGGGTTCGGTCAGGTCGGCGAGTTCGGCGCCGTCGGCGTCCTTGACGACCGTGCCGACCGGAACCGGCAGCTCGATGTCTTCGCCGGTCGACCCCGACCGGTTGTCGCCCATGCCCGGCTGCCCGTTCGGCGACGTGCGGTGCGGGCGCCCGTGGTACGCGAGCAGCGTGGTCACCTGCGGTTCGGCGACGAGCACGATGTCGCCGCCGTCACCGCCGTTGCCGCCGTCGGGGCCGGCCAGCGGCTTGAACTTCTCACGGCGCACCGACACGCAGCCGTTGCCTCCGTGTCCGGCCTTCACGAACAGCCGGACCTCGTCGACGAAACTGACCATGTCGATGCCTCTCCTCTGATGAAACGCGTGAGGGCGAGCCGAAGCTCGCCCTCACGACATCGATCGCCCGATTACTCGGCGACCGCCACGATGTTGACGACCTTGCGGCCGCCCTTCGCGCCGAACTGCACGGCGCCCGCCTCGAGGGCGAACAGCGTGTCGTCACCGCCGCGGCCGACGCCGGCCCCGGGGTGGAAGTGCGTACCGCGCTGGCGGACGATGATCTCGCCGGCCTGCACGACCTGGCCGCCGAACCGCTTCACGCCGAGGCGCTGCGCGTTCGAGTCACGACCGTTGCGAGTGGAGCTCGCACCCTTCTTGTGTGCCATGTCTTCGTCTCCCTCTGGCCGTTACTTGATGCCGGTGACCTTGACGCGCGTGAGGTCCTGGCGGTGCCCCTGGCGCTTCTTGTACCCGGTCTTGTTCTTGAACTTCTGGATCACGATCTTCGGGCCCCGGAGGTCGCCGAGCACTTCGGCGGTGACCGTGACCTTCGCGAGCGACTTCGCGTCGGAGGTGATCTTGTCGCCGTCCACGAGGAGGACCGGCGTCAGCTGGACGTTGCCGTCCTTGTCGGCCTGCACTCGGTCCATCGTGACGATGGTGCCGACCTCGACCTTCTCCTGTCGGCCTCCGGCGCGCACTACTGCGTAAACCACTACTCGTACCTATCTCTGGGGAGCCTTGCGGCCCCGACTGCCTGATGGGGTTGTCACTGCGCGGAAGACCCCAGCGGGAATGAGGGTCGTCACTGCCAGAAAACTGTGCGTGCCCTCCGGGATAAGCCGGTGGCACCAACGGTCGAGTCTACCGGATGCCCGGAGGCCGGTCAAACGCGCGACACGCCCTGCCGAACGCCCCCAGCATATGCTCAGGGCATGACCGTGCTCATCGACCCGCCGCTCTGGCCGCGCCACGGCACGGTCTGGAGTCATCTCGTCAGCGACGCGTCGATCGCCGAGCTGCAGGCATTCGCCCGCCGTGCGGGTCTCCCCGAGCGAGGGTTCGATCTCGACCACTACGACGTGCCCGCCGAGCGCTACGACGAGCTGGTCGCGCTCGGCGCCGAGCCGGTCGACCCGCGACAGCTGGTGCGCCGGCTCGCCGCGAGCGGCCTGCGGGTCACGCCGCGCGAGCGGCGTGCCCGCCGGTCACTCGGCTGAGTCGTCGTCGCTCGGCTCGGGGCGCACGATCACAGGCGCCGCACCCGCGGTGCTGAGCGCCGTCGTCGAGACGCGTCGGCTGCGCGACCGCCCCTCGCCCTGCGCCTTCGGCGCGGGCAGCGCGTCGAGTACCGAGCCGAGCAGCTCGTCGGGGTCGACCGCGGGCTTCGGGCGCTCGCGACGGACGGGGGTGTCGGGAAGGTCGAGCACCGGGACAGCGGGCGCTGCCTGAGCGGCGTCGGAATCGAACTCGCGGGCCGGCGCCTCGGCAGCCGGAACCGCATCTGGACCCGCGGCCGACACGGGGTCGGCGACGTCGGCCCGCCCGCCCACGGGTGCCGCGGCGTCGGCCGATGTGGCGCGGCGGTGGCGGCCGCGACGGCGGGAACCGCGCGGCTCGGGCGACGACTCCCCCGAGGCATCCGCCGTCGCCGCGGGCGCGACCTCGGCGACCTGCGCCGCGGGCTCGTCGCCGGCCGGCCGGCCGGGCTCCCCGTGGGCGATCGTGGAGGCCGCGATCTTCGCGAGCGCGTTCTTGGCGTCTTCGGTGATGGCGTGCGTGCCGGCGTGCGCCTTGACCTCGGCCGCAGGTGCGGCGGTCTGCTGCTGCTGCGCACCGCCGCCGCGGCTGCGCCGACGCTCGACCTGCTGTTGCGGGGCACGGTGCTTCATGATCGGCTCGTGGTGCACGATGATGCCGCGGCCCGCGCAGACCTCGCACGGCTCGCTGAACGACTCGAGCAGCCCGAGGCCGAGCTTCTTGCGGGTCATCTGCACGAGGCCGAGCGAGGTGACCTCGGCGACCTGGTGCTTGGTGCGGTCGCGCGACAGGCACTCGACGAGTCGGCGCAGCACGAGGTCGCGGTTCGACTCGAGGACCATGTCGATGAAGTCGACCACGATGATGCCGCCGATGTCGCGCAGCCGCAGCTGGCGCACGATCTCTTCGGCCGCCTCGAGGTTGTTCTTCGTGACGGTCTCTTCGAGGTTGCCGCCCGACCCGACGAACTTGCCGGTGTTCACGTCGACGACCGTCATCGCCTCGGTGCGGTCGATGATGAGGGAACCGCCCGACGGCAGCCAGACCTTGCGCTCGAGCGCCTTCTCGATCTGCTCGGTGATGCGGAACTCGTCGAACGCGTCGCGCTCGCCCGAGTAGGCCTCGACGCGTTCGAGCAGGTCGGGCGCGACCGAGCCGAGGTACCGCTCGATCGTCTGGCGCGCCTCGTCGCCGGCGATGATCATCTTCTGGAAGTCCTCGTTGAAGACGTCGCGCACGATCTTCACGAGCAGGTCGGGCTCGGAGTGCAGCAGCGCGGGCGCCTGCACCTTCTCGAGCGCGGCCGAGATGTCGGCCCACTGGGCGGTGAGCCGGTTCACGTCGAGGGTGAGCTGCTCTTCGGTGGCCCCCTCGGCGGCGGTGCGCACGATGACGCCGACGTTCTCGGGGAGCACTTCCTTCAGGATCTTCTTCAGTCGCGCCCGTTCGGTGTCGGGGAGCTTGCGGCTGATGCCGTTCATCGACCCGTTCGGCACGTACACGAGGTAGCGGCCGGGCAGCGACACCTGGCTGGTGAGGCGGGCGCCCTTGTGGCCCACCGGGTCTTTCGTGACCTGCACGAGCACCTTGTCGCCCGGCTTCAGCGCGAGCTCGATGCGGCGGGGTTGGTTCTTCTCGCCGTTCTCGGCGGCGGCCTCCCAGTCGACCTCGCCCGAGTAGAGCACGGCGTTGCGCCCGCGCCCGATGTCGACGAACGCGGCTTCCATGCTCGGCAGCACATTCTGCACGCGGCCGAGGTAGACGTTGCCGATGAGCGACGCGTCTTGATTGCGCGCGACGTAGTGCTCGACGAGCACCCCGTCCTCGAGCACGCCGATCTGGATGCGCCCGCCCTTCTGGCGCACGACCATCTGCCGGTCGACCGATTCGCGACGGGCGAGGAACTCGGCCTCGGTGATCACCGCGCGACGGCGGCCGGCGTCGCGGCCGTCGCGTCGACGCTGCTTCTTCGCCTCGAGGCGCGTGGAGCCCTTGACCTTCTGCGGCTCGGTGATGAGCTCGGGCTCGCGGGGCTTGCGCACCTTGACCACGGTGTTCGCGGGCTCGTCGCCCGACTGGCGGCCCTCTTCGCCGCTGCGGCGGCGGGCGCGGCGGCGCACGGTCGACGACGCGTCGTCGCCGCCGCGGTCGCCGCGATCGCGATCGCCCTGGTCGGCGCGCTCAGCGCGCTCGAGTCGGTCGGGCACCGCGATCACCGGCGGCGCGCGGAAGATCAGCGACGTGGTCGTGAGCGCGGACGTCTCGATCGGCACGAGGTGCACTGCCGGTTCGGATGCCTCGGGCTCGACGTCGCCCTCGGTCGGCGCGGAGGCGTCGCCCGATGGCTCGTTCGCCGGCTGCGCCGCGGCGGCGTCAGCGGGCTCGGCATCGGGCACGGGCGCCTGCGACCCGACCGGCGTCGGCACGCCGTCGGTCACGACCGCCTCAGCCGGGGCATCCGTCGCCTCGCCGTCGGTCGACGTCGTCGGCCGTGGACCGACCGACGCACCACCCCGACCGCGGCCGCGCCGCCCGGTGAAGAATCCCCCACGTCGCTTCGGTGCGCCTGCGCCGGTCTCTGACCCGCCGGCGTTGTTCTCGTTGCCTTCCACCATCCCTGGTGCACTCCTACACCGGGTTCGGCAGCCGCGCCGTCGAACCCGTACTCCTCGAGCGAGGTCGCGCCTGGCGCGATCCCGCCAATCCTTCACTACTGCGACCGGCCGTCGGCCGGATCGCCACGTCTCGCGGTGTCGTCACCGCAGTGCGGATGCGGTGCATCCTTGAAAGCCTTCGTTGGCGTCGCGCCGGGCGCGGCCCGGACGACTCCCTCGATTATCGCATGCTTCGCGCAGCCGCCGTCGGAACCGGCATGCCAGAATACGAACCATGCCCGACGCCCCCGCCCCCGCTCGCCGCCTCGGACTCGGCATCGCCCTCCTGATTCTGGGCGCACTCGGCCTCCTGGCCGCATGGGATCTCTCACTCGAGAAGGTGCTCACGCTGGCCGACCGCGATCACGTGCCATCGTGCAACGTGGGCGTGCTCGTGGGCTGCAGCGTCAACCTCGACAGCTGGCAGGGCGGCGTGTTCGGCTTCCCGAACCCCTTCATCGGCCTGATGGCCTGGCCTGTCGTCATGACGATCGCGGTGGCGCTCATCGGCGGCGTGCGGTTCCCGCGCTGGTTCTGGATCGGCTTCAACGTCGGCGTCGCGGGCGCACTCGTCTTCGTCGGCTGGCTCATCGCCCAGAGCATCTACGTGCTCGACGTGCTCTGCCCCTGGTGCATGCTCACCTGGGCCGTCACGATCCCGACGTTCTGGATCGTCACCCTCGACAACCTCCGCGAGGGGCGCTTCGGCGGCTCCGAGCGCACCCGCAAGGTCGGCGCCACCCTGTTCGGCTGGATCCCGCTCATCACGGTCGTCTGCTACGCGATCGTCATCCTGCTCGCGCAGGCGCAGATGAACGCGATCCCGCGGGTGCTCATCGACCTGCAGAACCTCTTCCGCTGAGCGTCGCTCCGCATCAGACACGGATGCCCCGTGGCCGGCGCCTGCGCGCCGGCCACGGGGCATCCGCTCGTTCGGGTGCAGCTCGCCGGCTCAGGCGAACCAGAGCGCGAGCTCGCGCTCGGCCGACTCGCGCGAGTCGGAGCCGTGCACCAGGTTCTGCTGCACCTTCAGGCCCCAGTCGCGGCCGAAGTCGCCGCGGATCGAGCCGGGCGCGGCCGTCGTCGGGTCGGTCGTGCCCGCGAGCACCCGGAAGCCCTCGATGACGCGGTTGCCCGCGACGCGCAGCGCCACCACCGGGCCCGACTGCATGAACTCGATGAGCGGTTCGTAGAACGGCTTGCCCTCGTGCTCGGCGTAGTGCTTCGCGAGCAGCTCGCGATCGGCCTGCACCATGCGCAGATCGACGAGCGAGTAGCCCTTCGCCTCGATGCGGCGCAGGATCTCGCCCGTGAGGTTGCGGGCGACGCCGTCGGGCTTGACCAGCACCAGGGTCTCCTCGATGCCGTTGCTCATTGCGGTTCCTTTCCGGGTTCGGCCGCGGCCGCCCTGTCTCGGTCGATTCGTGCGCCGACGACCATGCAGTACGCCCACAGGCCGCCGAAGAGTGCGCCGACGACGTACATCGCCGGGTTGATGATGCCCGCCACGATCACCACGACCTGGATCGCCCAGCCGAGCCAGAAGGCGAAGCGGAAGCGGAGCAGGCCGATCGTCGCGACGAGCAGCAGGATGATGACCCCGCCGGCGACGAGCGCCGCCCACGACGGCAGCCCCCACACGCCGCCCGACGCGTCGGCGAGGCCCCAGAGCACGAGTGCCGCGAGGAACACCACGATGGTCTCGAAGGCGAGCACGATCGACGCGAGACTGCGGCGCACCGAGCTGGGGCGGGCGGGTGCGACGGTCGGCTCAGGTGCGATCGACGCGGGCTCGGTCGAGTCGGCCTGCTCGGGCTGCACCGGCTCGGGCCGCTCGGATGCCGCGCTCATTCGCCGCTCCATCGGCGATCGCGTGCGAACGCGACGACCTCGCCGACGAGCGTGACCGAGCCGGTGGCGACCACGCCGCGACCCGGGGCGTCGGACGCCCAGTCGCGCGCATCCTCGAGGGCGTCCTCGAGGCGGTCGGCCGAGGTGACGCGTTCGGGGCCGACGACGGAGGCGATGCGGGCCGCGAGCTCGCCGACCTCGACCGCGCGATCCGACGACGACCGCGTCACGACGAAGGTCGCGCCCGTCGGCTCGAGCGCGCGGGCGATGCCCTCGGCGTCCTTGTCGGCGAGGATGCCGAGCACGATGACGAGCTCGGTGAAGTCGAAGTACTCCTCGAGGGCCGCGGCGAGCGACGCGGCGCCGTGCGGATTGTGCGCGGCGTCGACGATGAGGGTGGGGTCGGCGGCGACCCGCTGCAGGCGACCGGGCGAGGTCACCGCCGCGAGACCCGCCTGCACGACGTCATCGGGGATTCGTGCGACCCCGAGGAACGACTCGACCGCGGCGATCGCGACGGCGGCGTTCTCGGCCTGATGGCGGCCGAACAGCGGCAGCGCCAGGTCGCGGTAGTCGCCCGCGAGCCCCCGCACCGACACGAGCTGCCCGCCGACCGCGACGCGGCTGTCGATCACGGCGAACCCGCCGCCCTCGACCTCGAAGGTGCCGTCGGCGCGCGCTGCCGCCTCGCGCAGCACCTCGAGCACCGCCGGCTGCTGGAACGCGGTGACGACATCGGCGCCCGGCTTCACGATGCCCGACTTGGTGCGGGCGATCTGCTCGACCGTGCCGCCGAGTCGGCGCTCGTGGTCGAGGGCGATCGGGGAGAACACCGCGACCTGGCCGTCGGCCACGTTCGTCGAATCCCACTCGCCGCCCATCCCGACCTCGAGCACCATCACGTCGACCGGGGCATCCGCGAAGCAGGCGAACGCGAGCACCGTGAGCGCCTCGAAGAAGGTGAGCCGTGCCTCGCCGGCGGCCACGAGCTCGTCGTCGACGAGCGAGACGATGGGCTCGATCTCGTCCCAGATGCGCGCGACGTCGGCGTCGGCGATGGGCTCGCCGTCGATGAGGATCCGCTCGGTGAACCGCTCGAGGTGCGGGCTGGTGAGCAGGCCGGTGCGCAGGCCGTCGGCGCGCAGCAGGCTCTCGACGATACGGCTCGTCGACGTCTTGCCGTTCGTGCCGGTGAGGTGGATGACCGGCGCCGACCGGTGCGGGTCGCCGAGTAGCTCGACGGCGCGGCGGGTGGCACCGAGGCGCGGCTCGGGGGCCGCCTCGCCGACCCGGCCGAGCAGGCCGGCGTACACCGCGTCGGCGGCCTCGCGGGCGTCGGGGTCGAAGTCTGGGTCGAACTCGTCGGTCATGCGCGCTCCAGGTCGATGCGGACGAGGGTGCCGCCGGCGAGGGGCGCGAGGGCGGCGCCCTCATCGCCGTCCAGCGCGGTCAGCGCGAGGCCGACCGCGAGCGTCTCGCCGGCGATCAGTTCGCGGTGGGCATCGGCGGCGGCTGCCGAGGCTGCGTCGAGAGCGAGCGTCAATCGGATCCGGTCGCCGACCTCGAGCCCTGCGGCCTTGCGGGCCTCCTGCACGGCGCGCACCAGGTCGCGCGCGATGCCCTCGGCCTCGAGCTCGGCCGTGGTCGCCGTGTCGAGGATCACGAACCCGCCGTCGGAGAGCAGGCCCAGCACGGCCGAGCCGTCGCCCGCCGCGCCGGTCTCGAGCACAAGGTCGTACTCCCCCGGCTCGAGCGCGATGCCGCCGGCCACCACGGTCTCGCCGTCGAGGGTCCAGTCGCCCGAGCGGGCGGCGCCGATCGCGTGCTGCACCTGCTTGCCGAGGCGGGGCCCTGCGGCGCGAGCGTTCACCGTGAGCCGCTTGGTGACGCCGAACCGCTCGGCGCTGCCCCCATCGAGCTGCACCAGCTCGACCGCCTTCACATTCAGCTCGTCACGGAGGATCGCCTCGAACGGCGCCAGCGCCGCGGCATCCGACGCGACCACCGTGAGCGTCGCGAGCGGAAGCCGCACGCGACGGCCCGCCTGCTTGCGCAGCGCGAGCGCGGTGCCCGCGATCTCACGCACCGCGTCCATCGCGGCCACCAGCTCGGGGTCGGCCGGGAACTCGGCCGCGTCGGGCCAGTCGGCCAGGTGCACGCTGCGCCCGCCGGTGAGCCCCTGCCAGATCTTCTCGGTGACGAGGGGAAGCATGGGCGCCGCGAGGCGGGTGAGCGTCTCGAGCACCGTGTACAGCGTGTCGAAGGCCTCGGCGCCCGAACCGTCGTCGGCGACGCCCCGCCAGAACCGGTCGCGCGACCGGCGCACGTACCAGTTGGTGAGCACGTCGGCGAAGTCGCGCAGCTTCTGCGACGCGAGCGTCGTGTCGAACTCGTCGAGGTCGGCCGTCACCGCGGTGACCAGGTCGCGCAGCTTCGCGAGCAGGTAGCGGTCGAGCACGTCGGTCGACGAGGTCGAACGGGATGCCTCGTAGCCGCCCTCGCGCGCGGTGTTGGCGTAGAGCGAGAAGAAGTACCAGGTGCTCCAGAGCGGCAGCATGAGCTGGCGCACGCCCTCGCGGATGCCCTCCTCGGTGACGATCAGGTTGCCGCCGCGCAGCACCGAGCTCGACATCAGGAACCAGCGCATCGCGTCGGAGCCGTCGCGGTCGAACACCTCGTTCACATCGGGGTAGTTGCGCAGCGACTTCGACATCTTCTGCCCATCGCTGCCGAGCACGATGCCGTGACTGACCACGTTGCGGTACGCCGGCCGGTCGAACAGGGCGGTCGAGAGCACGTGCATGACGTAGAACCAGCCGCGGGTCTGACCGATGTACTCGACGATGAAGTCGGCCGGGTGGTGCGTGTCGAACCACTCGCGGTTCTCGAACGGGTAGTGCACTTGCGCGAACGGCATCGAGCCCGAGTCGAACCAGACGTCGAACACGTCGGTGATGCGGCGCATCGTCGACCGGCCGGTGGGATCGTCGGGGTTCGGGCGGGTCAGCTCGTCGATGTACGGGCGGTGCAGGTCGGGTTCGCCCTCGGGATTGCGCGGGAGCCGGCCGAAGTCGCGCTCGAGCTCTTCCAGCGAGCCGTACACATCGACGCGGGGGTACTCGGGGTCGTCGCTCTTCCACACCGGGATGGGCGATCCGAAGTACCGGTTGCGGCTGATCGACCAGTCGCGGGCGTTGCCGACCCACTTGCCGAACTGCCCGTACTTCACGTTCTCGGGCACCCAGGTGATGTCGTCGTTGAGCTCTTCCATCCGGTCGCGGAACTCGGGCACGCGCACGAACCAGCTCGACACGGCCTTGTAGATGAGCGGATTGCGGCAGCGCCAGCAGTGGGGGTACGAATGCTCGTACGACGCCTGGCGCAGCAGCCGGCCCTCGGCCTTCAGCAGCTGCGTGAGCGGCTTGTTCGCGTCGCTCCACAGCTGGCCCGCGACGTCGGTCACCGCCGGCAGGAACTTGCCGCCGTCGTCGAGCGACAGGATCACCGGGATGCCGTTCGCCTCGCAGATCCGTTGGTCTTCCTCACCGTAGGCGGGCGCCTGGTGCACGATGCCCGTGCCGTCTTCGGTCGTGACGTAGTCGGCGACCAGGATGCGCCAGGCGTGCTCGAGGCCGTACGCCTCGACGTCGGCGTAGTAGTCGAAGAGCCGGTCGTAGGTGACGCCCTCGAGCTCGGCGCCGCGCACGGTGCGCGAGATCGCGGCGCGCGCCGCATCGGCCGAGTCGTAGCCGAGCTCCTTCGCGTAGCCGCCGACGAGGTCGACGGCGAGCAGGTACTCGGCGCCCAGCACCTCGGTGTCGGATGCCTCGTCGCCGGCCTGCTCGCGCAGCACCGTCGCGTCGGGCGTGCCGTTCGGGCCGGCGGGCACCACCGCGTACTCGATGTCGGGGCCGACCGCGAGGGCGAAGTTCGTCGGCAGGGTCCACGGCGTGGTCGTCCACGCGAGCGCGCGTACGGCGGTCAGGCCGAGCGATTCGGCCTTGGGCCCGGTGAGCGGGAAGGTGACCGTGACGGTTTGGTCCTGCCGCATCTTGTAGACATCGTCGTCCATGCGCAGCTCGTGGTTCGACAGCGGCGTCTGATCGCGCCAGCAGTACGGCAGCACGCGGAAGCCCTCGTACGCGAGCCCCTTCTCGTGCAGCTGCTTGAACGCCCAGATGACCGACTCCATGAACGTCACGTCGAGCGTCTTGTAGTCGTGCTCGAAGTCGACCCACCGCGCCTGCCGGGTGACGTACTCCTGCCACTCGTCCGTGTAGCGCAGCACCGAGTCGCGCGCCGCGCGGTTGAACGCGGCGAGGCCCATCTCCTCGATCTGGCTCTTGTCGGTGATGCCGAGCTGCCGCTCGGCCTCGAGCTCGGCGGGCAGGCCGTGCGTATCCCAGCCGAACCGGCGATGCACCTGCTTGCCGCGCATGGTCTGGAACCGGGGGAAGACGTCCTTCGCGTACCCCGTGAGCAGGTGGCCGTAGTGCGGCAGTCCGTTCGCGAACGGGGGGCCGTCGTAGAACACCCACTCGGGCGAGCCCTCGCGCTCGTCGATCGACGCCTGGAAGGTGCCGTCGGCCTTCCAGAACGCGAGCACCTCCTGCTCGATGGCCGGAAAGCTCGGTGAGGGGTTCACGCCGTGGTCGTCTGGGGTGCGCGGGTACACGCTCGCTCCTTGCGGGACGGATGCCTTCACGAGGACGTCGGTCGCCCGATCGGGCGCCGCCGCGGTACCACCTCGCTTGCCCCGATCGCTCGGGACCGCTCTCACTGCGGCTGTGACGGGCCTGCCCCGTTCGGTTCTAGTGACGACGGATGCTTCGCGGCATGCCGTACGCGTTCTTCCGAAGACTCCCCGGTGATGGCCGGATCGCAGTCGTTGGGCGCTATCTTACCCGGCCCGTCGCGACCGCCGCGCGATCGCCTTCGCCGCCTCGACGATCAGGAAGACCGCCAGCGCGATGGCGGCGGTGAGGCCCCACTCGCGCGGTCCGATCGCGGCCGAACCGAACCAGGTGTGCATGAACGGCGCGTAGACGAACACGAGTTGCAGCACGATGAGCGCGATCGCCGACCACCAGACGACGCGGTTGCCGCGCAGTACGTCGACGGTGAGGCTCGACCGATCGAGGAATCGGCAGTTGAACAGGTACGCGAGCTGGCCGAGCGCGAGCATCGTCACCGCCGTGGTCTGCGCGGTCGCGAGTTCGTACCCGGCGGCGCGCTCGGCGTAGAAGACGCCGAGGGTTGCGCCGCCGATGAGCACCGAGACGAGTGCGATGCGCCGCAGCGCCGGCGCGTCGAGGATGGGGGCGCGCGGGTCGCGCGGCGGACGCGCCATCACGTCGAGCTCCGCGCGCTCGTTGGCGAGCGCGAGCGAGAGCGTCACGCCGGTGACCATGTTGACCCAGAGCACCTGCACCGGTTCGAGCGGCAACGCCAGGCCGAACAGCACGGCCACGAGGATGACGAGCGACTGCGCGCCGTTGGTCGGCAGCAAGAACAGGATGGACTTGCGCAGGTTGTCGTAGATCCGCCGGCCCTCTTCGACGGCGCGCTCGATGGTCGCGAAGTTGTCGTCGGCGAGCACGACCTCCGCGGCCTCCTTCGTGGCATCCGTGCCCTTGATGCCCATGGCGACCCCGACCTCGGCCTGGGTGAGCGCCGGGGCGTCGTTCACACCGTCGCCGGTCATCGCGACCACCTCGCCTCGGGCCTGCAGCGCCGAGACGATGCGGATCTTGTGCTCGGGGCTCGTGCGCGCGTAGACGTCGACCTGCGGCGCGAGCTCGTGCAGCTCCTCGACGCCCATCGTCTCGAGCTGCTCGCCCGTCAGCACCCGCGCGTCCTCGTCGCGAACGATGCCCATCTCGCGGGCGATCGCGTACGCGGTGCCGGCGTGGTCGCCGGTGATCATCTTCACGCGGATGCCCGCGGTGTGGCACGCCTCGATCGCCTCGACCGCCTCGGGGCGGGGCGGGTCGACGATGCCGACGAGGCCGATGAACTCGAGCCCCGCGTCGAGATCGGATGCCACGAGGGCATCGGTGCCCGATGTCGGCGTCGTGCGGGCCGCGGCGAGGACCCGGAGCCCCTGCGCGCCGAGCCGGTCGATCTCGTCGGACCAGAAGGCGGCGTCGAGCGGCTCGGAGGTGCCGTCGGGTGCGAGTTGCGTCGCGCTGCGCGCGAGCAGCCGGTCGGGGGCTCCCTTCACGTGCACCGCTCGACCGTCGGCGCTGTCGCGGTCGAGCGTGGCCATGTACTTCGTCGCGGATTCGAACGGCACGACCGCGACGCGGGTCCATCCGGCCGGATCGAACCCGGCCTTCACCCCGAGCACGTGCAGCGCGCCCTCGGTGGGCTCGCCGACGAGCCGCCACACGCCGGCGTCGTCGACGGTGCGGGCGTCGTTGCAGAGCGCCATGGTCTCGACGAGTGCGCGCAGGTCGGCGTGATCGGCGAGCGCTGCCGGCGCGCCGCCGCGCGAGAGGCCGCCGTCGGGTCCGTATCCGATGCCGGCGACGTCGTAGAGCCCACCGCGCGTGCGAACGCTGCGCGCGGTCATCTCGTTGCGGGTGAGCGTGCCGGTCTTGTCGGAGCAGATCGTGGTGACCGACCCGAGCGTCTCGACGGCGGTGAGCTTGCGCGTGATCGCCTGCCGGCGCGCCATCTGCTGCACGCCGAGCGCGAGCGTGATGGTCACGAGCGCCGGAAGCCCCTCTGGCACCGCCGCGACCGCGAAGCCGATCGCGGCCGACACCAGGTCGGGGATCGAGAAGTCGTGGACGAGCTTGCCGATCACCACCATGACGATCGCCAGCACGACGATGAGCAGGGCGAGCCGCTTGCCGAACGAGGCCAGCGTGCGGGTGAGCGGGGTCTCGAGGGCGTCGACGGTGGAGATGAGCGTCGAGATGCGGCCGATCTCGGTCGCCGCTCCGGTCGCGACGACGACCGCCTCGCCCGTGCCGGCGGACACCAGCGTGCCCGAGAACAGCATGTCGGCGCGGTCGCCGACGCCCGCCCCGGGCGCGACGGGCTCGGAGCGCTTGGTCGCGGAGAGCGACTCGCCCGTGAGCGCGGACTCGTCGACCTGCAGGTTGACCGCCTCGACGAGTCGGGCGTCGGCCGGGACCCGGTCGCCCGAGCGAACCCGCACGACGTCACCGGGCACGACCGATTCGGCGTCCACGGTCGTCCACTCGCCGTTGCGGCGCACGTGCGCGTGGACCGACAGCATCTCGGAGATGCCCTGCAGTGCCCGTTCGGCGCGCCCCTCCTGGATGAACCCGATCGCGGCGTTGATGACGGCGACGGCGAGGATGATCGCGAAGTCGATCCAGTCGCCGAGAATCGCCTTCAACCCCGCCGAGGCGAGCAGGATGTAGATGAGCACGTCCTGGAAGTGCGAGAGCACGCGGCGCCAGAGCGGCGCTCGCGGCGGGGTCGGCAGTCGGTTCGGCCCGACCCGGGCAAGCGCTGCCGTCGCGTCGTCGTCGTCGAGCCCGCCCCTGGTCGTGCCGAGGGCAGCGAACACGTCGTCGACCTCGGCCGCCCACGGCGCCTCGAGCGCCGACACCCCTGCTGCACGCACCCCGCCCTGCGTCATGCGCTCATGCTAGCGGCGGATCCGGCTCGGATCACCCGAGCGCGAACGTGCGCGGCGCCCCGCCCGATTCAGCCGAGGACGCGGCTGAACCCGTCGCAGACGGGCGCCACGGCGCGCGCCACGTACGCGGCGAGCGGATCGCGCTCGGGCCCGGCGAGCGCCCAGAGCTCGACGGCGGCGGAGCACGCCGCGGTCACCGCCGCGGCCGCCGCGCGCACGTCGGCGGACCGATCCACCGGGGCGCCCCGGCGCGAGAGCTCGGCGCGCAGCATCGAGCTCACCCGTTCGAACCGAGCGACCCCGGCGAGCCGGAACTCCGCGAGCGTGTCCATGAGCTCGGCCTGCGTGAGCGCGATCGGCACCGCTGAGCCCGGGTGCTGTTCGGCGACCGAGACGAGCGCGCGTTCGACGGCCGCCGTCGGGGAGATCCCGGGCGCCTGTGCGGCGAGCGCGTCGGCGAGCCGTTCGACGGTGGCATCGAGGTCGACCCAGAGCAGGTCGCCCTTCGACGCGAAGTAGTTGAAGAACGTGTTGCGGCTGACGCCGGCCCGGCGGGCGATGTCGTCGATCGTGGTGCGGCCGTAGCCCTGCTCCAGGAAGAGTTCGGCGGCGGCGTCCTCGAGATCGCGTCGGCTCGACGCGCGCGGGCGGCCGACACTGCGTGAAACAGGCATAGGATCATTATCCGGACTCAGTCCAAGAATCCGCCGCGAAGGTCACGGCGGAGCATCCCCGAGGAGTCTCGTGTTCTCTCGCCACCGTTCCCTCCGCTTCGCCCTGCCCGTCGCGATCTCGGCAGCTGCCGTGCTCGCGCTCGCCGCGTGCACCCCCGCCGAACCCGGCGCGTCGGGCGACGCCGCATCGGGCGGCACGCTCGTCTACGCGTCGGGCGACGCCGAGCCGACCTGCCTCGACCCGCACGTCGGCGGCAACTACCCGCAGGCACTCGCCGCCACCCAGTTCCTCGAGTCCCTCGTCTCACGCGACGCCGACGGCGAGATCATCCCCTGGCTCGCCGAATCGTGGCAGGTCTCCGACGACGGCCTCACCTGGGACTTCGCACTGAAGGCCGGCGTCGAGTTCACCGACGGCACGCCGTTCGACGCCGCGGCCGTGAAGGCCAACGTCGAGCACGTGCAGGACCCCGACACCGCGTCGTCGACCGGATGGCTCGCGCTCGCGAAGGTGGCCGAGGTCGAGGTCGTCGACGACACCCACGCCCGCTTCCACCTGAGTGCGCCCGACAGCGCGCTGCTCGAGTCGCTCAGCCAGCCCTGGGTGGCGATCGAGTCGCCGGCCGGGCTCGAGCGGGGCACCGACGAGAACTGCCTCGCCCCGATCGGCACCGGGCCGTTCATCGTCGACTCGTGGACGAAGCAGGACCGCATCGTCTTCGTGCAGAACCCCGACTACACCTCGCCGCCCGCCGACGCGGGCCACGACGGGCCCGCCTACCTCGACCGCATCGAGTGGCGGTTCCTGCCCGACTCGGCCACCCGCTACGCGGCCCTGCAGTCGGGCGAGGTCGACGTCATCGACAATGCGCAGCCCGACACCATCGCCGCCGCCTCCGACGAGGCCGGAATCGTGCACCTCGACGCACCGCGTCCGGGTGCGTCGAACCGCATCGAACTCGACTCCTCGAAGCCGCCGTTCGACGACATCCGGGTGCGCGAGGCGTTCATCAAGGCCGTCGATGTGAACGCCGGCATCGACTCGCTGTTCTTCGGCACCGCCGAGCGCGGGTACTCGCCGCTCTCGAGCGTCGAGCCGACGGCGTTCAGCGAGCCCGACCTGTTCGATGTCGATCCCGACGAGGCGAATCACCTGCTCGACGAGGCCGGCTGGACGGCGCGCGACGGCGACGGCGTGCGGGTGAAGGACGGGCAGCGCCTCGAGCTGCGGTTCCCGGTGAGCACGAACCAGTCGACCCCCGCCGAGCAGTCGCTGTTCGAGCAGCTGGGCGAGGGGGCCCGCGCCGTGGGCTTCGAGGTGCAGCTCGCACCGCTCGACCTGTCGAGCTGGTACGGCGCCCTCGCGGCGCACGAGTACGAACTCGTGAGCGCGCCGTACACGAAGGTCGGGCCCGACGTGCTGCGCATCCTCTTCCACTCCGACAGCACGATCCCGGCGCCGAGCGGGTATTTCGCGAACCTCGCGCAGGTGCGCGACCCCGAGATCGACGCGCTCCTCGAGCAGGCGTCGGCGTCGCAGGACGAGGCGCAGCGCGCCGAGATCTACCGCGATGTGCAACAGCGCGTGCTCGAGGGCCGCTACCTGCTGCCGATCTACGACCAGCAGAACCACTACCTGCACACGTCGCGTCTCGAGGGCATGCGGGCCATGCCCACGGTGTCGACCCCGACGTTCCTCGACGCGCGCTTCACCGAGGAGTGAGCGTCGCGCGCGTCGAACCGACGCGCGGGCGGTTGCGGCCGCTCGCGCGGCGGTTCGGCGTGCGCCTGGCCGGTGCGGTGCTCGTGCTGTGGGCGGTCGCGACGATCACGTTCTTCGCGATCCGGCTCATCCCGGGCGATCCCGCGCAGGCGATTCTCGGCGGCCCCGGGTCGCAGGCCAGCGCCGAGGCGCTCGAGGCGGTCCGTCACGAGTACGGCCTCGATCTGCCGCTGCTGCAGCAGTACCTGCTCGCGCTCGGCCGGCTCGCGACGTGGGACTTCGGCACGTCGTACGCGCTGCGCCAGCCCGTCGCCGAGGTGATCGCCGCCCAACTCCCCGGCACGTTCGCCCTGGCGGTGATCGCGCTCGCGTTGGCGTGGGTGATCGCGCTCGCCCTCGCGCTCTTCTCGACGCTCGGCGCGGGCACCCGCGGCGGCCGCATCGCCGCTGCGGTCGGCGGCACGGTCGAGACGGTCGCCGCCGCGCTCCCCCATTTCTGGCTCGCGGCCGTACTGGTGGTCGTGTTCAGCACCTGGCTGCACCTGCTGCCGCCGGTCAGCACTGCGGATGCCTCGGGCCTGGTGCTGCCCGTCGTCACCCTCGCGATCCCCGTCGCGGGCTTCCTCGCCCAGGTCATGCGCGAATCGCTGCAGCAAGCCCTCGGCGCCCCGTTCTCGTTGTCGGCGCGCTCCCGCGGCGAGACCGAGGGCGGGGTGCGGTTCCGTCACGCGCTGCGGCATGCGGCGCTGCCGGGCGTGAACCTCAGCGCCTGGGCGTTCGGCTACCTCGTGTCGGGCGCGGTGGTCGTGGAGACGATCTTCGCCCGGCCCGGGCTCGGTCGGTCGCTGCTGCAGGCGGTGACGCTGCGCGACGTGCCGCTGGTCACGGGCATCGTGCTGGTGTCCGCCATCGCGTACATCGTCGTGACCATCGTGGCCGACCTCGTGAGCGTCGCGCTCGACCCGCGACTGCGCGGGCCCGCCCGGGAGTTCGCGGCATGAGCGCAACCGAACCCCGCGTCGGCGCGGTAGAGCTCGAGGCGCTCGGCTCTCGCGGAGCGACCCGCGTACGCGTGCGCGGCCTCCCCGACCTGTCGGTCGGCGAGGTGATCGCCATCGCGTTCGCGGTGTTCCTGGCGATCGCCGCCCTCGCGCCCTGGCTCCTCGCACCGGGCGACCCGCGCGCCATCGCGCCGTCAGAGGCGTTCACGCCGCCGTCGCCGGGTCACTGGCTCGGCACCGACGAGTCGGGCCGTGACGTGTACACACGACTCGTGCACGGCGCCGCCGCGTCTCTCGTGATCGGCGTCGCCGCGACCGCGATCGGACTCGCTCTCGGTGCCGTGCTCGGGTTCACGGCGGGCCTGGCAGGCCGCGCCGCCGACCTCATCGTCGGTCGCGTGCTCGAGGTGCTGTTCGCGTTTCCCAGCCTGCTGCTGGCGCTCCTGGTCATCGTGATCGCCGGCCCGGGCCCGCTGCCGGCGACGATCGCGGTGGGCCTGTCCACCGCTCCCGGCTACGCGCGCATCATCCGCGGCCAGGTGCTGCGCATCCGCTCGACCGGCTTCGTCGAGGCGGCCCGCGTCCTCGGCCACTCGCGCACGCGCATCGTGTTCCGCTCGATTCTGCCGAACGTCGCGGGCGAGCTCCTCGTGCTCGCGACCCTCGGCGTCGGCCAAGCGGTGGTGTGGGCGTCGACCCTCAGCTTCCTCGGGCTCGGCGCGCAGCCCCCGGCGCCCGAGTGGGGGGCGATGCTCAATGCGGGCCGCACGTACATCCAGACGGCGTGGTGGCTCACCGTCATGCCGGGCCTCATGATCGTCGGCACGATCATCGCCGCCACCGTGATCGGGCGTCGTCTCGCCGCCGGGTCGCGTCGGCGAGCCGAGTCGGCGGGCACGGATGCGATCGCTCCGTCCTCGGCTCGGAGCGCCGTCGACGCTCGCGCCGGCGAGCTGGTCGACGAGGTCGCATCGGTGGACCACGAGCGTCAGGTCACCGACGCCGTGGGCGGGCGCGCGACCGCACCCGCCGAGCCCGAGGCATCCGACCCGCTCGTGGCCGTCGACGACCTCCGTGTCGCCTTCGGCGACCGCGAGGTCGTCGCCGGGGTCTCGCTCTCCATCGCGCCAGGCGAATGCGTCGCGATCGTGGGCGAATCCGGGTCGGGCAAGTCGGTCACGGCGCGGGCGCTGCTCGGCCTCGCCGGCGAGCACGCGCGCGTCACGGCCGATCGACTCGAGCTCGAGGGCGGCGATCTGCGCGGGCTCGGCGCGCGACGGTGGCGCGCGATCCGCGGCGAGCGGGTCGGCCTGGTGCTGCAGGACGCGCTCGTCTCGCTCGATCCGCTTCGACCGATCGGCCGGGAGATCGCGGATGCGCCTCGACTGCATCGACGCCTTTCCGTTCCTGCGCGCACGGCACTCGTACGCGACACCCTCGAACGCGTCGGCATGCCCGCCCCCGACCGGCGCGCGTCGCAGCGCAGCGGCGAGCTGTCGGGCGGTCTGCGCCAGCGCGCGCTCATCGCCTCGGCGATCGTGCTCGACCCGCCGCTCGTGATCGCCGACGAACCGACCACCGCACTCGACGCGTCCGTGCAGCGCCGCGTCCTCGACGAGCTCGCTCGTCTCAAGGCGGCCGGCACGGGGCTGCTGCTGATCACGCACGACCTCGCGGTGGTCGCCGGCATCGCCGACAGGGTGCTCGTGATGCGCGACGGCCGCATCGTCGAGCAGGGTTCCGCACACGACGTCCTCACGTCGCCGCGCACCGCGTACGCCCGTGAGCTCGTCGCGGCCGCCGACCTGCCGGCGCGCGACACGACGACCGCGGGCGCGCCGCCCGCGCAGTCGACCACCGCCCCGGTGCTCGCCGCGAGCGGCCTCGCGAAGTCGTTCGGCGACCGCATCGCCCTCGACGGAGTCGGGTTCGAGCTGCGCGCCGGCGAGACGCTCGGCGTGGTCGGCGAATCAGGCTCGGGCAAGACCACGCTCGCGCGCGCGGTCCTCGGACTCATGGCGCCCGATGCGGGCACGATCGGCTGGTTCGGGCTGACGTGGGCCGACCTCGACGGCACCGGGCGACGCTCGCTCCGCCGCCGGGTCGGCCTCGTCGCGCAGGACACGGCGTCATCGTTCGACCCGCGGTGGAGCGTCGGCCGCACGATCGCCGACGCGCTGCCGCCGCACGTGCCCGCCGCCCAGCGCGAGGCACGGGTCGGAGCCCTCCTCGCCGACGTCGGCTTGCCGGCGACGATCGCCGACCGCGCGCCGGCCACCCTCTCGGGCGGCCAGCGCCAGCGCGTCGCGATCGCGCGCGCGCTCGCCGCCGAGCCCGACGTGCTCGTGCTCGACGAACCCGTCTCGGCGCTCGACGTCACCGTGCAGGCTCGGGTGCTGGCGCTGCTCGACCGCCTGCAGCGCGAGCGCGGTCTCGCCTACCTCTTCATCTCGCACGATCTCGGCGTCGTGCGTCACCTCGCCGACCGGGTGCTCGTGCTGCACGACGGACGGGTCGTGGAGTCCGGCCCCGCCGCCGCGGTATTCGACTCGCCGACCGACGCGTACACGCGGCAGCTGCTGGCCGACCGGCTGACACTCGACCCCGCGCGCGGGTGAGCGCTCCGAGGCATCCGCATGGCGGCGGTGCGGGCGGCCTCGGCTACGTGACATCCGCCGTTCCCGTTAGAATCGGTCGGATCCACATTCAGGCACCTCATCACGGACTCGGTGCCGCACATATCGAACCGGAGCATCATGACCGACGCGCGCATTCCCGACAAGCCGGCCCTCGAGGGCCTCGAGGCCAAGTGGGGCGGTGTCTGGGAGACGCAGGGCACCTACCGGTTCGATCGCGACTCGGCACTTCGCCGCGTCGAATCCGCCGACGGCGGCCGCGAGTGCATCTACTCGATCGACACCCCGCCGCCGACCGCGTCGGGCTCGCTGCACATCGGCCACGTGTTCTCGTACACGCACACCGACGTCGTGGCCCGCTTCCAGCGCATGCGCGGCAAGCACGTCTTCTACCCGATGGGCTGGGACGACAATGGCCTGCCCACCGAGCGCCGGGTGCAGAACTACTACGGCGTTCGCTGCGACCCGACCCTGCCGTACGAGCCCGGGTTCGTGCCGCCGTTCGAGGGCGGCGAGGGCAAGAGCATCAAGGCCGCCGACCAGGTGCCGATCTCGCGGCGCAACTTCATCGAGCTGTGCGAGCGACTGACGGTCGAGGACGAGCAGCAGTTCGAGGCGCTCTGGCGCTCGCTCGGTCTCTCGGTCGACTGGAGCCAGACCTACCGCACCATCGGCGATGAAGCGCTGTTCACCTCGCAACTCGCGTTCGTGCGCAACGTCGAGCGCGGCGAGGCGTACCAGGCGCTCGCACCGACGCTGTGGGATGTCACGTTCCGCACCGCCGTGGCCCAGGCCGAGCTCGAAGACCGCGAGCAGCCGGGCCACTACCACCGGGTGTCGTTCCACCGCCCCGACGGCGGCATCGTCGAGATCGAGACCAGCCGCCCCGAGCTCATCGCCGCGTGCGTCGCCCTCGTCGCGCACCCCGACGACGAGCGGTACCAGCCGCTGTTCGGCTCGACCGTGACCACGCCCGTGTTCGGCGTCGAGGTGCCCGTGGTGGCACACCACCTCGCCCAGAAGGACAAGGGCACCGGCATCGCGATGATCTGCACCTTCGGCGACGTGACCGACGTCGTGTGGTGGCGCGAGCTGCAACTGCCGAACCGCGCGATCATCGGCTTCGACGGCCGCATCATCGCCGACGCGCCCGACGCGATCACCTCCGAGGCCGGGCTCGCCGCCTACGCGCAGCTCGCCGGCAAGACCGCATTCAGCGCCAAGCAGGCGATGGTGGAGCTGCTGCGCGAGTCGGGCGACCTGCTCGCCGACCCCAAGCCGATCACCCACCCCGTGAAGTTCTTCGAGAAGGGCGACCGGCCCCTCGAGATCGTCTCGACCCGGCAGTGGTACATCACGAACGGCGCGCGCGACGAGCAGCTGAAGCAGCGCCTGCTCGAGGTCGGCCGCGAGATCGACTGGCACCCCGACTTCATGCGCGTGCGCTACGAGAACTGGGTCGGCGGGTTGTCGGGCGACTGGCTCGTGTCGCGCCAGCGGTTCTTCGGCGTGCCGATCCCGGTGTGGTACCCGCTCGACGCCGACGGCAACCCCGTCTACGACGAGCCGATCGTCGCGACCCGCGAGCTCCTGCCGGTCGACCCGTCCTCGGCGCCTGCGCCGGGCTACGACGAGTCGCAGCGCGGCGAGCCCGGCGGCTTCGTCGGCGAGCACGACGTGATGGACACCTGGGCGACGTCGTCGCTCACCCCGCAGCTCGCCGCCGGCTGGGAGCGCGATGCCGAGCTGTTCGACCTCGTGTTCCCGTTCTCGCTGCGCCCACAAGGCCAGGACATCATCCGCACCTGGCTGTTCTCGACGGCGCTGCGCGCCCAGCTCGAGCACGGCGTCTCGCCGTGGGCGAACGCGGCGATCTCGGGCTTCATCGTCGACCCCGACCGCAAGAAGATGTCGAAGTCGAAGGGCAACGTGGTCACCCCGGCGGGCCTGCTCGAGCAGCACGGATCCGACGCGGTGCGCTACTGGGCGGCCTCGAGCCGCCTCGGCACCGACGCCGCCTTCGACCCGCAGAACCCGACGCAGGTGAAGATCGGCAGGCGCCTGGCCATCAAGGTGCTGAACGCGGCCAAGTTCATCCTCGGCTTCGAGGGCACCGCGGATGCCCCCGTGACCGAGCCGATCGACCGCAGCATGCTCGCCGCGCTCGAGCGCGTCGTCGAGCAGGCCACGCGCGCGCTCGAGTCCTACGACCACGCCCGCGCGCTCGAGGTGTCCGAGACGTTCTTCTGGACCTTCTGCGACGACTATCTCGAGCTCGTGAAGGAGCGCGCCTACGGCGAGGCCTCCCCCGCGCAGGCCTCGGCCGTCGCGGCGCTGAAGACCGCGCTCAGCGTGCTGCTGCGCCTGTTCGCCCCCGTGATCCCGTTCGCGGCCGAAGAGGCGTGGAGCTGGTCGAACGAGGCGAGCGTGCACACGGCCGCGTGGCCGACGGTCGACGAGCTCGACGCGCGCGGCGATGCCGGAGACGAGCTGCTCGAGCTCGCCGGGCTCGCGCTGACCGGCATCCGCGGAGCCAAGACGAACGCCAAGGCGTCCCAGAAGACGCCGGTCGCCCGAGCCGTGATCGCCGGCCCCGCCGACGCGATCCGCCTGCTCGAGACCGCGGCCGCCGACCTGCGCGCCGTCGGACGCATCGCCGAGCTCTCGTTCGTCGAGGGCGACGCGCTCGAGGTGCGCGAGATCGAGCTCGACGCGCCGCAGCAGTGAGGGGGAACTGTGAGCACTGACATCCGCACGGTCGAAGACGACGACTTCTTCGGCTGGTTGCCGCTGTTCGAGGGTTACTGCCGCTTCTACGGGCACGAGCTCGACGACGCGAAGGCCCTCATCGTGTGGAACTGGATCCGCGACGAGCACCACCCGCTCGACGCGCTGATCGCGGTCGACCCCGAGGGCACGCCGATCGGGCTCGCGCACTTCCGTCCAGCGCCCGACACGCTGACCGCGACCACCGGCCTGTACCTCGACGACCTGTGGGTCGCGCCCGACCACCGCGAGGGCGGGGTCGGCCGCGGCCTCATCGAGGCGGTGCACGCGCGCGCCGGGCAACTGGGCGGGGGCGTCAGCTGGATCACCGCCGACGACAACGAGCAGGCGCAGCGGCTGTACGACTCGCTCGCCCGACGCACGTCGTGGGTGACGTACGAGATGGACGCCTGATGCAGCTCGGCACGCGCTGGCCGTTCGGCGCCGAACCGCCCGTGTCCGTGCCGGCCTCGATCCGGCCGGCGATCGCCGACATCGAAGCCGGCCGGGCCGACGGTGCCGGCCGCGCATGGACGCTCACCTGGCTCGAGGGTCGACCGATCGCCGAGCTCGACGACGGCACGGTCGTGCGCGAGAGCATCGTCGATCTCGACGGTGGCGACGAGGACTGGTGACGCCGGGGGTCGCTGAAACGCGGTGCGTGCGGCAGCGATCGGGCTCGGGCCCGAGTCGCTCTCGTGTGCGGCTCAGCCGCGCGCGATGACCTCGGCGTGCGGCATCAGCAGCCAGCCGTCGCCGTCGGCCGCCCACTCGCGCCAGGCCTGCGCGATGCGCTCGAGCTCATCGGGGTGCGAATGGCCGGCCTCGACCGCGTGCGCGGCGAACTGCGACTCGGTCGCGCGCAGCGCCCACGACTCACCCCACCACTCGCGTTCGAGTGCGGTCGCGAACACCCACACCGACCCGGTCGCGGCGATCTCGTCGTATCCCGCCGTCCGAACCCACGAGGTGAGGTGCCGGCCCGCATCGGGTTCCCCGCCGTTCCAGCGGTGCACGTCGCGGTACAGCTCGAGCCAACGGGTGAGCCCCGCCGACGCCGGGCTCCAGATCACGCCGCCGTAGTCGACGTCGCGCACGGCGAGCACGCCGCCCGGACGCAGCACGCGTCGCCACTCGCGCAGGGCATCGACCGGTCGCGAGAGGTGCTGCAGCACCTGGTGCGCGTGCACGATGTCGACGCTGTCGTCGGGCAGGTCGAGCGCGTACGCATCGCCGGTGCGGAACTCGGCGTTCACGATGCCCGAGCTCTGTGCGAGGCCGGAAGCCTGCGCGACTACCTCAGCCGACGCGTCGATGCCGAGCACGCGCCCCGCGGGCAGCCGACGGGCGAGGTCGACGGTGATCGTGCCGGGCCCGCAGCCGACGTCGAGCACGCTCGCGCCGTCGAACAGGTGGGGCACGAGGTACGCCGCCGAGTTGTCGACGGTGCGCCACGTGTGGCTGCGCAACACGCTCTCGTGGTGGCCGTGCGTGTAGGTGTCGCGCGGCGCGGACTCGACCGGCCGATCGGCCGGGTCGGCCGTCATCAGATCGCGAACCCGAGCGCGCGCATCATGTCGCGACCGTCGTCGGTGATGCGCTCGGGACCCCACGGCGGCATCCACACCCAGTTGATGCGGAATTGCTCGACGATGCCGTCGAGCGCCTCGGCGGTCTGCTCCTCGAGCACGTCCGTGAGGGGGCATCCGGCACTGGTGAGCGTCATGTGGATGACCAGCGCGTCGTGCTCGTCGTCCCAGCCGAGGTCGTAGATGAGGCCGAGGTCGACGACGTTGACGCCGAGTTCGGGGTCGACGACGTCTTTCAAGGCCTCAGTGACCTCGTCGAACTTCTCAGGCGCGAGTGAGCTGACCATGAATCGAGTCTACGCCCGGACTACTCGCCCGCGGCCTCGAGGACCGCGGCCTCGGCGTCGGCCGCCTCGGCGACCTGGTACCGGTCGTAGCCCTCATCCTCGAGCCGCTCGGCGAGCTCGGGGCCGCCCTGCTCGGCGATCTTGCCTGCGACGAACACGTGCACGAAGTCGGGCTTGATGTAGCGCAGGATGCGCGTGTAGTGGGTGATGAGCAGGATGCCGAGTCCGGTGTTGTCGTGGGCGCGGTTGACGCCCTCCGAGACGACCTTCAGCGCGTCGACGTCGAGGCCCGAGTCGGTCTCGTCGAGCACCGCGAACTTCGGCTTCAGCAGCTCGAGCTGCAGGATCTCGTTGCGCTTCTTCTCGCCGCCCGAGAACCCCTCGTTGACGTTGCGCTCGGCGAACGCCTGGTCCATCTTGAGGTTCTGCATGGCGCCGCGCACGTCCTTCAGCCAGGTGCGGATCGCCGGCGCCTCGCCGTCGATCGCGGTCTTGGCGGTGCGCAGGAAGTTCGTGACGGTCACGCCGGGGATCTCGACCGGGTACTGCATCGCGAGGAACAGGCCGGCGCGGGCGCGCGCATCGACCGTCATCTCGAGCACGTTCTCGCCGTCGAGCAGGATCTCGCCCTGGACGACGGTGTACTTGGGGTGGCCGGCGATCGTGTAGGCGAGGGTCGACTTGCCGGAGCCGTTCGGCCCCATGATGGCGTGGATCTCGCCCTCGTTGATGACCAGGTCGACACCACGGAGGATCTCGCGGGTGCCCTGGTCGGTCTCGACGTTGACGTGCAGGTTCTTGATCTCGAGCACGGACATGGTGGGGTTTCTTCCTTCGGTCATGCGGCCGGAGGCCGCAGCAGGTTTCAGACGGTCAGCGTGACCGCGGGGTCGATGAGGACGTCGCCGCCCTCGATGTCGACCCGGTAGACGGGGACCGGCTCGTAGGCCGGGAGGGTGAGGGGCTTGCCGGTCTTCAGCGAGAACATCGAGCCGTGGGCCCAGCATTCGAGCGTGTCATTCTCGACGAAGCCCTCGGAGAGCGAGATGTCGCCGTGGGTGCAGGTGTCGCCGATGGCGAAGACCTCGCCGGCGGCGTCTTTCACCACCGCGATCGGCACGCCGTCGACGACGAAGCGCGACGCCTGGTTCTCGACCAGCTCGTCGATGCCGCAGATGCGAACGGCTGCCACGTCAGGCTCCCTGCAGCTCGGCTTCGAGCGCCTCGATGAGCCGTGCCTCGAGCTCGGCCTGGCCGATCTGCTGCACGATCTCGGTGAGGAACCCGCGCACGACGAGGCGGCGCGCCTCGTCTTCGGGGATGCCCCGGGCCATCAGGTAGAAGAGCTGCTCGTCGTCGAACCGGCCGGTCGCCGACGCGTGGCCTGCGCCCTCGATGTCGCCGGTCTCGATCTCGAGGTTCGGCACCGAGTCGGCACGCGTGCCGTCGGTGAGGACGAGGTTGCGGTTCTGCTCGTACGAGTCGGTGCCGGTCGCGGCGTTGCCGATGAGCACGTCGCCGATCCAGACGCTGCGCGCGCCCTCGCCCTGCAGCGCGCCCTTGTAGGTCACGCGCGAGCGGGTGTGCGGGGCGTCGTGGTGCACGAACACCTGCTGCTCGAGGTGCTGGCCCGCGTCGGAGAAGTACAGGCCCAGTGCCTCGACGTCGCCGCCCTGCTCGGCGAGGTGCGTCGACGGGTTGACCCGCACGACCTTGCCGCCGAGCGAGACGACGATGTGCTTGAGCTTCGCGTCGCGCGCGATGCGCGCGAAGTGGCTCGCGAGGTGCACCGAGTCATCCGTCCACTCCTGCAGCGAGACGACCGTGAGGTTCGCGCCCGCGCCCACCAGGATCTCGACGTTCTCACTGAGGCGGGCGTCGCCGGTGCCGCGAAGCACGACGAGTCCGCGACTGTTCGGTGCGGCCTCGATGACCGTGTGCGCGCCGCGCGGCGTCGTGCCGAGTCCGGTGCGGGTCACCGTGGCGACCTTGTCGTCCTCGCCGGTGACCGAGATGAGCAGCGCCTCGCCGAAGGTCGACCAGGCGTTGGCGCTCGCGCGCTCTTCAGGGATGCCGGCGGTGCCGATGCGGGCGTCGTCGCGCCCGATCCACGAGGTCGCGATGCCCGCGGCATCCGCGGTGTCGATCGCGAGCCGCGAGCCGTCGAGTTCGCCCGACGTCAGGTCGGCGAAGGCCGCGACCGGCGACAGCTTCCACTCGTGCTCGCGACCGGTGACCGGTTCGAAGTCGTCGACGTTCACCGAGCGGAACCGCTCGGAACGGGTCTGCACGGGCACCGTCGCGCCCGCGCCCTCGGAATGCGGACGGATGCCGTACTGGCCCTCGGTGACGAGGCCGGTCGAGGGCACAGCGGTGCTCTGCGTAGCGGGGGTGGTCACGCTCAGCCCACCGATCCTTCCATGCCCATCTCGATGAGCTTGTTGAGTTCCATCGCGTATTCCATCGGCAGCTCGCGCGCGATCGGCTCGATGAAGCCGCGCACGATCATCGCCATGGCTTCGTCCTCGGGGATGCCGCGGGCCATGAGGTAGAAGAGCTGCTCTTCGCTGACCTTCGAGACCGTGGCCTCGTGACCGAGCTGCACGTCGTCGACGCGGATGTCGATCGCCGGGTAGGTGTCGGAACGCGAGATCGTGTCGACCAGCAGCGCGTCGCAGCGCACCGTGTTCGCCGAGTGGTGGGCGTTCGCGTCGACGCGCACCTCGCCGCGATAGCCGGCGCGGCCGCCTCCGCGCGCGATCGACTTCGAGACGATCGACGACTGCGTGTACGGGGCCATGTGGATCATCTTCGCGCCGGCGTCCTGGTGCTGGCCGGGGCCCGCGAACGCGACCGACAGGGTCTCGCCCTTGGCGTGCTCGCCCATCAGGAAGATCGACGGATACTTCATCGTCACCTTGGAGCCGATGTTGCCGTCGATCCACTCCATGGTGGCGCCCTCGTGGGCGACGGCGCGCTTGGTGACGAGGTTGTAGACGTTGTTCGACCAGTTCTGGATCGTCGTGTACCGCACGCGAGCGTTCTTCTTCACGATGATCTCGACGACCGCCGAGTGCAGCGAGTCGCTCTTGTAGATCGGCGCCGTGCAGCCCTCGATGTAGTGCACGTACGAGCCTTCGTCGGCGATGATGAGCGTGCGCTCGAACTGGCCCATGTTCTCGGTGTTGATGCGGAAGTACGCCTGCAGCGGGATCTCGACCTGCACGCCCTTCGGCACGTACACGAACGAGCCGCCCGACCACACCGCCGTGTTCAGCGCGGCGAACTTGTTGTCGCCCGCCGGGATCACGGTGCCGAAGTACTCCTCGAAGAACTCGGGGTGCTCGCGCAGCGCCGTGTCGGTGTCGAGGAAGATGACGCCCTGCGCCTCGAGGTCTTCACGGATCTGGTGGTAGACCACCTCGGACTCGTACTGGGCGGCGACGCCGGCGACGAGGCGCTGGCGCTCGGCCTCGGGGATGCCGAGGCGCTCGTACGTGTTGCGGATGTCCTCGGGCAGGTCTTCCCAGGTCTGGGCCTGCTTCTCGGTGGAGCGCACGAAGTACTTGATGTTCTCGAAGTCGATCTCCGAGAGGTCGGCCCCCCACGACGGCATCGGTTTGCGGTCGAAGAGCTGCAGGGCCCGCAGGCGCCGCTGGAGCATCCACTCGGGTTCGTCCTTCAGCCCGGAGATGTTCGAGACCACCTCCTCGGAGAGTCCGCGGCGGGCGGACGCCCCGGCGGTGTCGGAGTCGGCCCAGCCGAACTCGTAGACGCCGAGACCTTCCAGTTCGGGGCGGTCGATCAGTACGTCCGTCATGTGCTCCTCGTTCTCCTCCCGTGCGACCGGCTATCATTCCGGCTCACCGCCCCTCGTACGTCGAGGTGCGTGCGTTCGGCGGTGATGTGCGGGTGGCTCCGTTGCGAACCTAAGATGGCTGGGGATCCGGGCGGCGCGTGGACATGCACCGGGCGGATGCCTCAACCTGACAAGTCTATAGGGTCGCGGACGCCGCGGCGCCGGACTCACGGCGTCGTCACAGGGCACGCGGCCCGAGTGAGGAACGAACCCGCGTGAACCCCGCGCCCGCCCCCATCTCCCGCCTGCTGCGCGTCTTCGCGTGGCTCAGCTTCCTCGCGCAGACGACGATCATCGCGACGGGCGGCGCGGTCAGGCTCACGGGTTCAGGGCTCGGATGCCCCACTTGGCCCACCTGCACGCCAGAATCGCTCGTGCCGACCGAGGAGCTGACGTACCACTCGCTCATCGAGTTCGGCAACCGCATGATGACCGGCGTCGTCGGCATCATCGCGCTCATCGTCTTCGTGCTCGTATGGCGGATCCGCCGCGAACGGCGCGACCTGTTCGTGCTCGCGTTCATCGTCGGCGCCGGCATCGTCGCCCAGGCGATCGTCGGCGGCATCACGGTGTGGACGGGTCTGAACCCCTTCATCGTCGGGTTCCACTACGTGTCGTCGATCGTGCTGGTGTGCGTGACCGCGGCGTTCCTCGCCCGGCTCGACGCGGTGCCCGGGCCGCGCGAGCTCGCCGTGCCCGGCTGGTACGCGGGGCTCGCGCACGCGACGACCGCGGTGCTCGCCCTGACGATCGCGTTCGGCATCCTCACCACGGGCGCCGGCCCGCACTCGGGCGATGCCGCGGCCGGCCGCAACGGATTCGACGCCGAACTCCTCGAGCACGTGCACGCGTGGCCCGGCTACGCACTGTTCGCGCTCACGGTCGTGCTCGCCGTCGCCGCGTGGCGGCTGAAGCTGCCGACGCTCGGATGGGCCGCTACCCTGCTGGGCGTCGAGCTCGTGCAGATCGCGGTCGGCCTCATCCAGGCGCGCAACGGCCTGCCGCCGATACTCGTCGGCATCCACATGGTGCTCGCCGCGCTCGCCGCGGCGACCATGACGCTCGTCGTCCTCCGCCTGAAGCGCCCGGTGACCGCCGACGTGCCGGCCGAGGCATCCGTCCCCGCCTGACGCCCGCACCCGCCAGAACCTCGGAGATCTGCACGGCACCGGGTCGATCGGCTGCACGTCCTCCGATGCTGTGGTGATCGCCGAATCCAGGGTGGACGACGAGCCGCTCGCCGATCAGGAAGTCCGGCACAGCACTTCCTTGGACACCAGTCCCTTGCGGCGCGCAGAATCCCACACCGCGATCGCGGCCTCGAACGGCTGGCACACGGCGACGAGCGCGAGCACGATCTCGATCGGGTCCGCGAGCGCGGCTAGAAGGGCAGCAGCGGGTCGATGCCGACCGCGAGGAACAGCAGCGACAGGTACACGATCGACCCGTGGAAGACCCGCATCGGCGAGACCTCGACATGCCGGATCGCGAGCGCGTAGAGGCGGTGCGTCTCGTAGACGAACCATCCGCCGACCACGATCGCGACCGCCGTGTACACGAGCCCCATGTCGGCGACGGGGATGAGCAGCAGCGAGCACGCGACCGTCGCCCACGTGTAGAGGATGACCTGCAGGCCCACCTGCGCGCGCCCTCGCACCACGGCGAGCATCGGCACGTGCGCGGCGGCGTAGTCGTCCTTGTACTTCATGGACAGCGGCCAGTAGTGCGGCGGCGTCCAGAGGAAGATGATGAGGAACAGGATGACGGGCGCCCAGTCGAGGCTGCCCGTCACCGCGGCCCAGCCGATAAGCACCGGCATGCAACCGGCGATGCCGCCCCAGACGATGTTCTGCGCCGTGCGGCGCTTCAGGATCAGGCTGTAGAAGACGACGTAGAGCAGGATCGCGGCCAGCGACAGCGCCGCGGCGACCCAGTTGGTGAAGACCCAGAGCCAGGCGATGGATGCCGCGCCGAGCGCGTAGGCGAATACGAGCGCCTGCCGGTCGGTGAGCTCGCCGGTGACGAGCGGGCGGTTCTTCGTGCGCTTCATCAACCGATCGATGTCGCGGTCGATGTAGCAGTTGAAGGCGCCGGCCGAGCCCGCGCTCATCGCCCCGCCGATGAGGGTGGCGAGCAGCAGCCACAGGTCGGGCAGCCCGTCGGCGGCGAGGATCATGGTGGGCGCCGTCACGACGAGCAGCAACTCGATCACCCGCGGCTTGGTGAGGGCGATGTAGGCGGCGACCTTGCGTCGCAGCGTCGTCGCCGGTCTGGCGTCACGGGTCTGTACGGCCTGCTGCATCGTTCCTCGTTCCGGAGCGCGCGACAGCCCGACCGGCGTGCACGATCCTCGACGATTCTAGGACATCCACAGCCCCGCCCCGACCTCACATCACCCGGGCGCTGGCGTGAGTCATCCTCCGTCACAGATCCCGGATGGGGAATACGGGGCGTCCGTATACTGAGACCAGCGCGCCAGGCGGCGTGGATTCGAGTGCCGTCTTCTCAACCACCGACGTGAGACCGGAACGGTCGTCGGGTCCACTGCGCCGTGACGATACGGCGGCCCCCCTGGAACGTCTTGCGGGTGTCGCCACGACCGGAAGGAACTGCAACCTCGTGGCAAGTCTCGAATGGGATCCGATCGATGCTCGGGCCGTGGATACGGCGCGCGTGCTCGCAGCCGACGCCGTGGAGAAGGTCGGCAACGGCCACCCCGGCACCGCGATGAGCCTGGCACCGGCGGCATACCTCCTCTTCCAGAAGGTGATGCGGCGCAACCCCGCCGACCACGCGTGGCTCGGCCGTGACCGGTTCATCCTGTCCGCCGGGCACTCCTCGCTCACCCAGTACGTCCAGCTCTATCTCGAGGGATCGGGGCTCGAGCTCTCCGACCTGCAGGCGCTGCGCACCTGGGGCTCAAAGACCCCGGGCCACCCTGAGTACGGCCACACCGACGGCGTCGAGATCACGACGGGTCCGCTCGGCCAGGGCCTCGCCTCGGCCGTCGGCTTCGCGTACGCCTCGCGCTTCGAGCGCGGCCTCTTCGACCCCGATGCCGCGGCCGGCCAGAGCCCGTTCGACCACTTCGTCTATGTGATCGCGGGCGACGGCGACCTGCAGGAGGGCGTCACCAGCGAGGCATCCTCGCTCGCCGGCCACCAGCAGCTCGGCAATCTCGTCGTCATCTACGACTCGAACCAGATCTCGATCGAGGACGACACGAACATCGCCTTCACCGAGAGCGTCGCCGACCGCTACGCGGCCTACGGATGGCACGTGCAGACCGTCGACTGGAAGAAGACGGGCGAGTACGTCGAGGATGTCGCGGCCCTGCACGAGGCGATCGAAGCCGCCAAGGGCGAAACCGACAAGCCGTCGATCATCATCCTGAAGACGATCATCGGCTGGCCGAGCCCGAAGAAGCAGAACACCGGCAAGATCCACGGCTCGGCGCTCGGCGCCGACGAGCTGGCGGCGGTGAAGGAGGTGCTCGGCTTCGATCCCGCCGAAACCTTCGTCGTCGCCGACGACGTGCTCGCGCACACCCGCGGCGCCCTCGAGCGCGGCGCTGCGGCGCAGGCCGAGTGGCAGGCCTCGTTCGACGCCTGGGCGGCCGCGAACCCCGAGCGCAAGGCACTGCTCGACCGGCTGCTCGCGGGCGAGCTGCCCGCCGACCTCGAGTCCGCGCTGCCGGTGTTCGAGGGCGGCACGCAGCTGTCGACCCGCGCCGCATCGGGCAAGGTCATCAACGCCCTCGCGCCGGTGCTGCCCGAGTTCTGGGGCGGATCGGCCGACCTGGCCGAGTCGAACCTCACCACCATCAACGGTGCGGCGTCGTTCATCCCCGAGCAGTGGTCGACGCACGAATTCGCCGGCAACCCGTACGGGCGGGTGCTGCACTTCGGCATCCGCGAGCACGCCATGGCCGCGATCCTGAACGGCATCGTGCTGCACGGGCCGACGCGTCCCTTCGGCGGCACGTTCCTCATCTTCAGCGACTACATGCGCCCCGCTGTGCGCCTGGCCGCGCTGATGAAGGTGCCGTCTGTGTTCGTGTGGACCCACGACTCGGTCGCTCTCGGCGAGGACGGCCCCACCCACCAGCCCATCGAGCAGCTCTCGACGCTGCGCGCCATCCCCGGCCTGTCCGTCGTGCGTCCCGCCGACGCGAACGAGGTGTCGTACGCGTGGCTCGAGATCCTCCGTCGCCGCCACGAGCCGACCGGCATCGCCCTCACCCGCCAGAACATTCCGGTGTTCGAGCGCGGCGACGGCGAGGCATCCGGTGATGTCCTCGCCTCGGCCGCCAACACGGCGAAGGGCGCCTACATCCTCGCCGAAGCCCCCGGCGGCACGCCCGACGTGATCCTCATCGCGACCGGCTCCGAGGTGCAGCTCGCGATCGCGGCGCGCGAGCAGCTCGCCGCCGACGGGGTGAACGCGCGCGTGGTCTCCGCGCCGAGCCTCGAGTGGTTCGCCGAGCAGTCCGACGAGTACCGCGAGCAGGTGCTGCCGTCCTCGGTCACCGCCCGGGTATCGGTCGAAGCCGGTCTGGCGTTGACTTGGGAGAAGATCCTCGGCGATCGCGGCCGCGCGGTGTCGATCGAGCACTTCGGCGCCTCGGCCGACTACCAGACCCTGTTCCGCGAGTTCGGCATCACCACCGAGCACGTCGTGGCCGCCGCGAAGGAATCGCTCGCCGCCTGAGCGAGCAGGAAGAAGTACAGAGATGTCCACCCAGACCCAGTCCCAGTCACCGACCGCCGCCCTGTCGGCCTCCGGCGTGAGCATCTGGCTCGACGACCTGTCGCGCCAGCGCCTCCAGTCCGGCGATCTCGACCGCCTGATCGCGGAGCGCAACGTCGTCGGCGTCACGACGAACCCGACGATCTTTGCCGCCGCACTGTCGCAGGGCGAGGCGTACGCCGAGCAGCTGCACGCGCTCGCCGCGTCCGGCGCCGACGTCGACACCGCGGTCTTCGAGACCACGACCGACGACGTGCGTGCGGCGTCCGACGTGTTCCGCCCCGTCTTCGACGCGACCGGCGGCCTCGACGGCCGGGTGTCGATCGAGGTCGCACCCGACCTCGCGCACGACGCCGCGGCGACCATCGAGTCAGCCAAGGCGCTGTGGGCGAAGGTCGACCGGCCCAATGCGATGATCAAGATCCCCGCGACGATCGAGGGCCTCGACGCCATCCGTGAGACGATCGGCGCCGGCATCAGCGTCAACGTCACGCTGATCTTCAGCATCGACCGCTACCGCGAGGTCATCGCCGCCTACCTCTCGGGCCTCGAGATCGCGAAGGCCGCCGGCATCGACCTCTCGACGATCCACTCCGTCGCCTCGTTCTTCGTGTCGCGCGTCGACACCGAGATCGACAAGCGCCTCACCACGATCGGCACCGACGAGGCGCTCGCACTGAAGAGCAAGGCCGGCGTGGCGAACGCCCGGCTCGCGTACGAGCTCTTCGAGCAGGAGTTCGCGGGCGAGCGCGCGCAGGCGCTGCTCGCCGCCGGCGCGAATCGTCAGCGGCCGCTGTGGGCCTCGACCGGTGTGAAGGACCCGTCGCTGCCCGACACGCTCTACGTGACCGAGCTGGTCGCGGCGGGCGTCGTGAACACCATGCCCGAGAAGACGCTCGAGGCGACGTTCGACCACGGCGTCGTCGAGGGCGACACCGTCACCGGCAACTATGCCGGTGCGGCGACGGTGCTCGACAAGCTCGCGAGCGTCGGCGTCGACTACGACGACGTCACGGCGCTGCTCGAGCGAGAGGGCGTCGAGAAGTTCATCGTCTCGTGGCACGAGCTGCTCGACACCGTGCGCACGGCGCTGGAGGCGGCCAAGTGAGCTTCCGCATCTCGGTCGGCGGCGCCGCCGCCGACGCCGTGCGTTCCGCGCTGCCGAAGTTGGTCGCCGACCGCATCGCCTCCGGTATCACCGCCCAGGACGGCGCACTCTGGGGCCCCGCCGCCGAGGACGAAGCATCCAAGCGACTCGGCTGGACGGAGGCGGTGGCCGTCTCGCGACCGCTCGTCGGCGAGATCGTCGCGCTGCGCGACGATCTGCGCGCGGCGGGCGTCGACCACATCGTGCTCGCCGGCATGGGCGGATCGTCGCTCGCACCCGAGGTCATCACCCGCACGGTCGGCGCGCACCTCACCGTGCTCGACTCCACCGACCCCGGGCAGGTCCGGGCTGCGCTCGCCGATCGACTGGCGACGTCCGCACTCGTCGTCTCGTCGAAGTCGGGCTCGACCGTCGAGACCGACAGCCAGCGCCGCGTGTACGAACAAGCGTTCCGCGACGCCGGCATCGACCCGGTCGGGCGCATCATCGTGGTGACCGACCCGGGTTCGCCGCTCGACGCTTCGGCACGCGAGGCCGGCTACCGGGTCTTCAACGCCGGCCCCAATGTGGGCGGCCGCTACTCGGCGCTCACCGCGTTCGGGCTGGTCCCATCGGGGCTCGCCGGCGTCGACATCGCCGAGATCCTCGACGAGGCCGAGACGATCGAGCTCTCGCTCGCCGTCGACACCGACGAGAATCCCGGCCTGATCCTCGGCGCCGCGATCGCCGCGACCTCCCCGCGCCGCGACAAGCTCGCGATCGTCGCCGACGGCACGCACATCGTCGGCTTCGCTGACTGGGCCGAGCAGCTGATCGCCGAGTCGACCGGCAAGGAGGGCACCGGCATCCTGCCCGTTGTGCTCGAGCTCGGTGCCCCCGAGCTGGCAGCTCCCCCGGCCGACCTCCAGGTTGTGCGCCTGGTGGACGACGCCGGCGACGAGGTCTTCCCCCACGGCGCACCCGACGAGATCCGCGTCTCGGGCACGCTCGGCGCGCAACTGCTCGTGTGGGAGTACGCGACCGCGGTGGCGGGTCTGCTGCTCGGCATCAACCCCTTCGACCAGCCCGACGTCGAGTCGGCGAAGATCGCCGCTCGCGGCCTGCTCGACCAGCGTCCGGCCCCCGAGCCCGCCGCCTTCGTGTCGAACGGCATCGAGGTGCGCGGCACGCCCGACGTGATCGGCGCCTCGAGCGACCTCGCCTCGGCCCTCGAGGTGCTGTTCGAGGAGCTGCCCGCCGACGGGTACGTGTCGATCCAGGCCTACCTCGACCGCGTCGACCACCCCGAGTTCGCGAAGCTGCGCGACCTGATCGCCGCGCGGTCCGGCCGACCGGTGACGTTCGGGTGGGGCCCCCGGTTCCTGCACTCGACCGGGCAGTTCCACAAGGGCGGCCCGGCGGTGGGCGTGTTCCTGCAGCTCACCGCGCGCACCGACGAGGACCTCGAGATCCCCGAGCGACCGTTCACGTTCGGCGAACTCATCGCCGCGCAGGCGTCGGGCGATGCGAGCGTGCTCGCCGCCCACGGGCGACCGGTGCTGACGCTGACGCTCACCGATCCGGCGACCCAGCTCGCCTCGATCGTCGACGCGCTCGGCTGACGGACGGGTTGCATCCATGGAACCGGCCGTCATCGAGGCGGGGCGCAATCCGCTCCGCTCCCCCAACGACTTCCGCCTGAACCGGATCGCCGGCCCGTCGAGCCTCATCATCTTCGGCGTGACCGGCGACCTCTCGCGCAAGAAGCTGATGCCCGCGGTCTACGACCTCGCGAACCGGGGGCTGCTGCCGCCCGGATTCGCGTTGGTCGGGTTCGCCCGTCGCGAATGGAACGACCAGGACTTCGCGCAGGTCGTGCACGACTCGGTGAAGCAGTACGCGCGCACCGAGTTCCGTGAGGACGTGTGGGACCAGCTCTCCCGAGGCATCCGCTTCGTGACCGGGACGTTCGACGACCCGGCCGCGTTCGACCGCCTGCGCGAGGTCGTCGACCGGCTCGACCGCGAGCGCGGCACGATGGGCAACCACGCGTTCTACCTGTCGATCCCGCCGAAGTCGTTCCCTCTCGTGACCGAGCAGCTGAAGCGATCCGGCCTCACCGAGCAGAGTGACGGTCAGTGGCGACGCGTCGTCATCGAGAAGCCGTTCGGCAGCGACCTCAAGACGGCGCAGGAGCTGAACGACGTCGTCGCGAGCGTCTTCCCGCCCGACTCGGTATTCCGCATCGACCACTATCTCGGCAAAGAGACGGTCCAGAACATCCTCGCGCTGCGGTTCGCGAACCAGCTCTACGAGCCGATCTGGAATGCGAACTACGTCGACCACGTGCAGATCACGATGGCCGAGGACATCGGCGTGGGCGGCCGAGCCGGCTACTACGACGGCATCGGCGCGGCGCGCGACGTCATCCAGAACCACCTGCTGCAGCTGCTCGCGCTGACCGCGATGGAAGAGCCCATCTCGTTCGATGCGGCGGCGCTGCGCGCCGAGAAGGAGAAGATCCTCGCGGCGGTGCGCCTGCCCGACGACCTGGCGACGGCGACCGCCCGCGGGCAGTACGCCGGCGGTTGGCAGGGCGGTGAGAAGGTCATCGGCTTCCTCGACGAGGATGGCATGAACCCCGAGTCCGTCACCGAGACCTACGCGGCGATCAAGCTGCTCATCGGCACCCGCCGCTGGGCGGGCGTGCCGTTCTACCTGCGCGCGGGCAAGCGCCTCGGCCGACGAGTCACCGAGATCGCCGTCGTGTTCAAGCGCGCCCCCCAGCAGCTCTTCGCCGACAGCCAGACCTCGCAGCTCGGACAGAACGCGCTGGTCATCCGGGTGCAGCCCGATGAGGGCGTCACCATCCGGTTCGGCTCGAAGGTGCCGGGCGCGGGCATGCAGGTCCGCGACGTCACGATGGACTTCGGTTACGGGCACGCCTTCACCGAGGCGAGCCCCGAAGCGTACGAGCGGCTCATCCTCGACGTGCTGCTCGGCGATCCGCCGCTGTTCCCCCGCCAAGAGGAGGTCGAGCTCTCCTGGAAGATCCTCGACCCGATCGAGGAGTTCTGGTCGACGCAGGGCCGTCCCGAACAGTACCGACCGGGCACGTGGGGTCCGTCGTCGGCCGATGCCCTGCTCGCCCGCGACGGCCGTAGCTGGAGGCGCCCGTGATCGTCGACCTTCCCGACACCACCACGAGCCGGATCTCGAAAGAGCTCGTGAAACTCCGCGAAGAGGGTGGTGCGGTCGCGCTCGGGCGCGTGCTGACGCTCATCATCGCGACCGCTCCCGGCGCCGAGGAAGAGGCGATCGAGGCGGCCAACGACGCGTCGCGTGAGCACCCGATGCGCGTGATCGTGGTCGCCACCGAGCCCGGCACCGAAGACGCAGCGGTCGAGCCGCGCCTCGACGCAGAGATCCGGGTGGGCGGCGACGCCGGCGCCAGCGAGGTCATCGTACTCCGCGCGAGCGGCGACGCCGCGCGCGACGAGGAGAGCCTCATCACGGGCCTGCTGCTTCCCGACGCGCCCGTGGTGACCTGGTGGCCCGGCATCGCCCCCGCGGTGCCGGGTGAGGCTCCGCTCGGCCGGTTCGCCCAGCGACGTATCACGGATGCCTCGGCCCAACCCGATCCGCAGGCCGCTCTGCTGACGCTGCAACAGAACTACACGCCCGGCGACGCCGATTTCGCCTGGACGCGGCTGACGCTCTGGCGCGCGCAGCTCGCCGCGGTGCTCGACCAGCCGCCGTACGCCCCGGTGACGAGGGTGCATGTGACCGGCGCCATCGACTCGCCGTCGACGACGCTGCTCGCGGCCTGGCTGCAGATGCAGCTCGGCGCGGTCACCGACTACGTGCTGACACCGGTCGACGACGGCTCACCCGGCATCCACGGCGTGGTGCTCGAGCGTCCGACCGGTCCCATCGAGCTCATCCGCGATGTTCCGGGGGTCGCCACCCTCCGTCAGCCCGGGCAGCCCGTGCACGATGTCGCGCTGCCTCGCCGCAGCCTTCGCGACTGCCTGGCCGACGAGCTGCGCCGCCTCGACCCCGACGAGTTGTACGGTGAGGTGATCACGAACGGGCTTCAGCAGCTCGGCGGAGCCGAGTCGGAGGGCGCAGACGCATGACCAACGAGCGACGGGTGCTGGTGCATCCTGACAAGTCCTCCCTCGCGGGTGCCGTTGCGGCACGCTTCATCACGAAGCTCCTCGACATCCTCGACGACCAGGAGCTCGCGCACATCGTGCTCACCGGCGGCACGATGGGCGCGGCCGTCCTCGAGGCCGTCGCGGCGTCGCCCGCGCGCACCACGATCGACTGGTCGCGGGTGCACGTGTGGTGGGGCGACGAACGGTGGGTCGCTTCGGGCGATGCCGACCGCAATGACGCCCAAGCCGATGCCGCCCTGCTCGACGATCTCGACCTCGACGAACGGAACGTGCACCGTTTCCCCGCGGCCGACGCCGGACTCGACCTCGATGAGGCCGCCGTTCGGTACGCGGCCGAGCTCGCCGAGTGGGCTGCGCCCGGTCTCGAGCATCCCGTGTTCGACATCACATTCCTCGGTGTCGGGCCCGACGGGCACATCGCGTCGCTCTTCCCGCACCGATCGGGCATCGGCGTCACCGACCGCACCGTCATCGCGGTGCGGAACTCCCCCAAGCCGCCGCCCGAGCGACTCAGCCTCACCCGCCCGGTGCTGAACGCTTCGCAGCGCGTGTGGTTCGTGCTCGCCGGGGCCGACAAGGCATCGGCGCTCGGGCTCGCGCTCGCGGGCGCGTCGCGCGACGAGGTGCCCGTCGCAGGCATCAAGGGCCGACGACGCACGGTGTTCTTCGTCGATCAGGATGCCGCGGCCGAGGTTCCCGAGGAACTCATCGCTCGCGACTACTGAACGACACCTGCGCCGCACGCAGAAGGGGCGGGCCGATCATCCGATCGGCCCGCCCCTTCTCGCTCTCGCGTCAGTCGTTCTTCGCGGTGCCTCGCCGGGCGCGTAGCTGCTCGAGTGCCTCCTCGAGCAGAGCGGCCGCCTCCTCCTCGGAGCGACGCTCCTTCACGTACGCGAGGTGAGTCTTGTAGGGCTCGGTCTTCGCGAGCGCGGGCGGGTTCTCGCGGTCGCGGCCGGCGGGAAGGCCGGTCGACGGGCTGTCGATGACGTCGGGAATCTCATCTTCGGGCAGGTTGGCCGCGAAGTAGCGGATCGTCTCGTTGCCCTTCGCGTCCCAGTAGCTCACCGCGACGCGGTCGGCGTGGACACCGTGGTCTTGCTCGCCCATCGGGCCGGCCCCGACTCGGGAGCCGCGGATCGCGCTGTTGCCGGAAACCATCGGAACCCCCGCTCAGAGTGCGCTGTCGAACTTGGTGATCAACCCGAGCACCACGATGCACAGGATCCAGACGACGCCCAAGATCACGGTGATGCGGTTCAGGTTGCGCTCGGCCACGCCCGACGCGCCCAGGCTCGACGTCACGCCGCCACCGAACATGTCGGACAGACCCCCGCCGCGGCCCTTGTGCAGCAGGATGAGCAGTGTCAGCAGCAGGCTGGTGAGACCGAGCAGCACCTGCAGTACGACCTGGAGAATCTCCACGGTGAACCCTTTCCGGGCACGACCCAGTGGACGTGCCGACTACCGAGTATAGCCAGAGCACGGGCCCCCGGCCGAAGCCGGAGGCCCGTGGCGTCAGGCTCCGATGTGTTTCTTGAACCGCACGATCGCGCTGAACTCGTCGATGTCGAGGCTCGCGCCGCCGACGAGCGCGCCGTCCACGTTCGGCTCGCGCATGAACGCGGCGATGTTCGCCGCCTTGACCGAGCCGCCGTACAGGATGCGGGTGCGGGCTGCGGCATCGTCGCCGAGGAGCTCGGCGAGCACGCCCCGCAACGCCGCCGCGACCTGCTCGGCCTGCTCGGGCGTCGCGGCCTGACCCGACCCGATCGCCCAGACCGGCTCGTACGCGACGACGATCTCCTTCGCGGCGTCGACGCCCTCGAGCGCCGCACGCAGCTGCGCCACTGGCACGGCGCTCGCGCCGTGCTGCTCGAGGTCCTCGGCGGTCTCGCCCACGCAGAGCACGGGGACCAGCCCGTGACGCTGGGCCGCGAGCACCTTGGCATTCACGTCCGCGTCGGTCTCGCCGTGCAGCGTGCGCCGCTCGGAGTGCCCGATGATGACGTACGCGCAGTCGAGTTGCGCGAGGAACGCGCCCGAGACCTCCCCCGTGTACGCGCCCGAGTCGTGCGCCGAAAGATCCTGCGCACCGTACGCGATCGGCAGCGAATCAGCCGCCACGAGCGTCTGCACGCTGCGCAGGTCGGTGAACGGCGGGAACACGGCGACCTCGGCATCGGCGGACGCGTGCTTGGCGTCGGCCAGCGACCACGCGAGCTTCTGCACGAAGGCGATCGCCTGCAGGTGGTCGAGGTTCATCTTCCAGTTGCCCGCGATCAGCGGGACGCGGTTCACTGCCATCCGAGGACCTCCAGGCCGGGAAGCTGCTTGCCCTCGAGGAACTCGAGGCTGGCCCCACCGCCCGTCGAGATGTGGCCGAACTGGTCGTCGGAGAAGCCGAGCTGGCGCACCGCGGCGGCCGAGTCGCCGCCGCCGACCACGCTGAGCCCGTCGACCTCGGTGAGGGCTTCGGCGACCGCGCGGGTGCCGGCGGCGAACGGTGCGAGCTCGAACACGCCCATCGGACCGTTCCAGAACACGGTCTTCGACGCGCGGATCCGCTCGGCGAACGCCGCCGCCGTGTCGGGACCGATATCGAGTCCGAGACCGGATGCCCCGAAGGCGGTGCCCTCAATGGCGTCGGCTGCCGCCACCTCGTGCGCCGCATCGGCCGAGAACGACTCGGCGACGACCACGTCGGTCGGGAGCACGAGCTCGACGCCACGTTCGGCCGCCTCGGCGAGGTAGCCGCGGACGGTCTCGATCTGGTCCTCCTCGAGCAGGCTCTTGCCGACCGCGTGGCCCTGGGCCGCGAGGAAGGTGAAGAGCATGCCGCCGCCGATGAGCAGCGTGTCGACGCGCGGAAGCAGGTGCGCGATCACGCCGAGCTTGTCGGACACCTTCGAGCCGCCGAGGACCACCGCGTAGGGACGCTCGGGGTTCTCGGTGAGCCGGTCGAGCACGTCGAGCTCGGCGGCGATGAGCAGGCCCGCGGCGCTCGGCCGGAGCTGCTCGAGATCCCACACGCTCGCCTGCTTGCGGTGCACGACGCCGAACCCGTCGGAGACGACGGCGTCGGCGAACGCGGCGAGCTGCTCGGCGAACGCACGCCGCTCGCCCTCGTCCTTGCTGGTCTCACCGGGGTTGAAGCGCAGGTTCTCGAGCACCAGCACCTGGCCGTCGCCGAGCGCCTCGACCTTCGCCGAGGCATCCGCACCGACCGTGTCGGTCGCGAACGCGACCTCGCCGCCGAGCAGTTCACCGAGCCGCTTCGCCACCGGAGCGAGGCTGTACTTGGGGTCGGGCGCGCCGTCGGGGCGGCCCAGGTGGGAGACCACGATGACGCGGGCGCCCTGCCCGGTCAGGGCCTGGATGGTCGGCACCGACGCCCGCACGCGGCCGTCGTCCGTGATGACCTCGCCCTGCAGAGGGACGTTGAGGTCGCAACGGACGACGACGCGCTTGCCGGCGAGCGGACCGAGGGAATCGATCGTTCGCAGGGACATCTCGTGAACCGGCTCAGAGACGCTCGGCCACGTAGACCGTGAGGTCGACGAGGCGGCTCGAGTAGCCCCACTCGTTGTCGTACCACGCACTGAGCTTGACCTGGTCGCCGATCACGCGCACGAGCCCGGCGTCGAAGATCGACGAGTGGGGGTCGGTCACGATGTCGGACGAGACGATCTCGTCCTCGGTGTACTTGAGGATGCCCTTCAGCGGGCCCTCGGCGGCGGCCTTGTAGGCGGCCTTGACCTCGTCGACCGTGACCGGGCGCGATGCCGTCACCGTGAGGTCGGTCACCGAACCGGTGGGGATCGGCACGCGCAGCGCGAATCCGTCGAGCTTGCCCTTGAGCTCGGGCAGGACGAGGCCGATCGCCTTCGCCGCGCCCGTCGAGGTCGGCACGATGTTGAGGGCGGCGGCACGCGCGCGACGCAGGTCGCGGTGGGGGCCGTCCTGGAGGTTCTGGTCGGCGGTGTACGCGTGCACCGTCGTCATGAGGCCGCGCTCGATGCCGAACGCGTCGTTGAACACCTTCGCGAGCGGCGCGAGGCAGTTCGTCGTGCAGGACGCGTTGGAGATGATGTGGTGGTTCGCCGGGTCGTAGTCCTGCTCGTTGACGCCGATGACGAACGTGGCGTCCTCGTCGGTCGCGGGGGCCGAGATGAGCACCTTCTTGGCGCCGGCCTCGAGGTGCTTGCGCGCGTCACCGGCCTTGGTGAAGAAGCCGGTCGACTCGATCACGATGTCGACGCCGAGCTCGCCCCACGGCAGCTTCGCCGGGTCGCGCTCTTCGAAGGAGCGGATCTTCTTGCCGTTGACGATGATGTGCTCGTCGTCGTACTCGACGGTCGCGTCGAGGCGCCCGGTGATCGAGTCGTACTTGAGCAGGTGCGCGAGGGTCTTGTTGTCGGTGAGGTCGTTGACCGCGACGATGTCGATGTCGGCGCCCTGCGCGAGCGCAGCGCGGAAGTAGTTGCGGCCGATGCGGCCGAAGCCGTTGATGCCGATCTTTACGGACACGGATGTCTCCTGATTGACGGTGCGCGAACGCGCGGATTCTCGATGGATTCGGACGACGGCGTCCCCGGGCGGCGCCCGGGGACGCCGCGTTCATCACGACAGTAGCAGCAGGCCCGCCGTCTTCTCACGGGCGACGTCGAAGCGCCGCTGCACGTTCGCCCAGTTCGCGATCGTCCAGAACGCCTTCACGTAATCGGCGCGCACGTTCTTGTAGTCGAGGTAGTACGCGTGCTCCCACACGTCGAGCATGAGCAGTGGCACGATGCCGGCCGGCAGGTTCGCCTGCTGGTCGAAGAACTGCAGCACGATGAGGCGCTGCCCGATCGAGTCCCACGCGAGCACGGCCCAGCCCGAGCCCTGCACGCCGAGCGCGGTCGCGGTGAAGTGCGCCTGGAACGCGTCGAACGAGCCGAACTGGTCGTCGATCGCCGCCGCGAGCTCGCCGGTCGGCTTGTCGCCGCCGTCGGGCGAGAGGTTCGTCCAGAAGATCGAGTGGTTGACGTGGCCGCCGAGATTGAACGCCAGGTCTTTCTCGAGCTTGTTCACGTTCGCCAGATTGCCCGTCTCGCGGGCCTCGGCGAGCTGGGCGAGCGCGGTGTTCGCGCCGGTCACGTAGGCCTGGTGGTGCTTCGAGTGGTGCAGCTCCATGATCGTGCCGCTGATCGCCGGCTCGAGCGCCGAGTAGTCGTAGGCCAGATCCGGGAGGGTGTAGTCAGCCATTCCTTCTCCTTGTCAGATGCCGGGAACCGAGCGTCTGCCCGGATGTACCGCGGCCGTCCTCGAGTCTATGCCCGCAGGCGCGCGACCGGTCGGGGGTTGCGTCACATCACGTCGAGGAGGCACGACGAACGCACGGGGCGTCAGACGATGTCGAGATCGGCGGGCAGGCTCGCCTCGGTGCCCGGCACGCCCAGGTCGGCGGCGCGCTTGTCGGCCATCGCCAGCAGTCGGCGGATCCGGCCGGCCACCGCGTCCTTCGTCATCGGCGGGTCGGCGTGGTGCCCGAGCTCGTCGAGGCTGGCGTCGCGGTGCGCGAGCCGCAGCTCGCCGGCGTACTTGAGGTGGTCGGGGATGTCGTCGCCGAGCAGCTCCATCGCACGTTCGACGCGAGCGCACGCGGCGACCGCGGCCTGGGCGCTGCGCCGCAGGTTCGCATCGTCGAAGTTCACGAGGCGGTTGGCCGTCGCTCGCACCTCGCGACGCTGGCGGAGCTCTTCCCAGTTGCGTACCGTGTCGGTCGCGCCCATCAGCTCGAGCATCGTGCTGATCGCCTCGCCATCGCGGATGACGACGCGGTGCACGCCGCGCACCTCGCGCGCCTTCGCCGAGATCCCGAGCCGGCCCGCCGCGCCGACGAGCGCCATCGCGGTCTCGTTACCGGGGCAGGTGATCTCGAGGGCTGCGGAGCGGCCGGGGTCGGTGAGGCTGCCGTGTGCGAGGAACGCCCCGCGCCACACGGCCGCGACCTCGGGGCGTGAGCCGGTCGTGAGGCGGTTCGGCAGGCCACGCACCGGGCGACGGCGTGCATCGAGCAGGCCGGTCTGCCGCGCGAGCGTCTCGCCGCCCTCGAGCACCCGCACGAGGTACTGGTTCTGGCGCCGCAGCCCCGACGCCGAGATCACCGACACCGTCGGCCGCACGCCGTACAGCTCGCCGAGGTCGCGGGTGACGCGCTTGGCGATCGCGGGCGAGTCGAGCTCGGCCTCGATCGCGATCCGGTTCGAGATGATGTGCAGGCCGCCCGCGAACCGGAGGATCGAGGCGAGCTCGGCGGCCCGCACGCTCGTCTTCTGGACCTCGACGCGAGCGAGCTCCTCCTTCACATCTGCGGTCAATGCCACGTGGTCGTTCCCATCTTTCGTACGTCATTCGCGACCGAGGTCGCGGTCTTTCACGTTCACCGCGACGCCGGGGAGTCCGGCGATGCGCGCGGCGAGTTCACGGGCGATGGCCACCGAACGGTGCTTGCCACCGGTGCATCCGATCGCGATCGTCGCGTGACGCTTGTTCTCGCGCTGATAGCCGGCGAGGACGGGAGCGAGCGCGGCGGTGTAGGCCGCGATGAACTCGGATGCTCCATTCTGCCCGAGCACGAAGTCGGAGACTGCCGGGTCGGCGCCCGTGAGGGGGCGCAGTTCGGGCACCCAGAACGGGTTCGGCAGAAACCGCGCGTCGGCCACGAGGTCGGCATCGGGTGGCAGCCCGTATTTGAAGCCGAAGCTGAGCACGGTCACCTGCACGCCGGCCCGGCCCGACTCGGCGAACGATTCCGTGACGAGGTTCGCGAGCTGGTGGATGTTGAGCTCGGAGGTGTCGACGATGAGGTCGGCCGTCTCGCGGATCGCCTGCATCCGCGCGCGTTCGGCGCCGATGCCGTCGAGGATCGTGCCGTCGCCCTGCAGCGGGTGCGGCCGGCGCACGGACTCGAACCGGCGCACCAGCACCGCGTCGGATGCGTCCAGGAACATCACCCGTACGTTCACACCGTCGCGCAGCGCCTGCACGATGTCTTGCAGCTCGGCGAAGAAGTCGCGCCCGCGGATGTCGACGACTGCGGCGATCCGCGGCAGCGATGCACCCGCGCGTTCAGCGAGCTCGACGAGCGGACGGAGCATCTGCGGGGGCAGGTTGTCGACGACGTACCATCCGAGGTCTTCGAGCGCGTCGGCCACCGTTGAACGGCCCGCTCCAGACATCCCGGTGACGATGACCAGCTCCTGCTGCGCGGACTCCTCGCCCATCCGTCGACGCCCCCTTCCCGGAACCTCCACCCAGCCTAGCCGCGCTCGGCGGCGACCTCGCCGGAGAGACGTTGCCGCACCGCCGTCGCGAGCGCGGGCCCGATGCCCTTCACCTCGGCGATCTCGGACTCGTCAGCGGCCCTCAGGCGGGTGACCGACCCGAAGTGGCGCAGCAACGCGCGCACCCGCGCCGGGCCGAGACCGGGAATCTCGCTGAGCACGGTCGAGATGTCGCGCTTGCGCCGCTGTCGCTGGTGCGTGATGGCGAAGCGGTGAGCCTCGTCGCGTACGCGCTGGAACAGGAACAGCGCATCGGAGTTGCGCGGCAGGATCACCGGGAAGTCGCTGTCGGGCGTCCAGATCTCTTCGAGGCGCTTCGCGATGCCGCACAGCGCGATACCCGTGACACCCGACTCGCGCAGCGCCCGCGCGGCGGCCGCGACCTGCGGCTGCCCGCCATCGACGACGAGCAGATTCGGCCGGTAGGCGAACTTCGCGCGCTTGCCCGTCACGGCGGGGTCGTCGGATGCCTCGGGCGAATCGGATGCCTCGGCCCCGTCACGCGGCGAGAGGTAGGCGAGCCGCCGGGTCAGTACCTGGTGGATCGAGTCGGTGTCGTCGCTGGACGCCGGAATGGTGAACCGACGGTACTCGTCTTTTCGCGGCAGACCGTCTTCGAAGACGACCATCGAGGCGACGATGTTCGTTCCCGACAGGTGCGAGACGTCGAAGCACTCGATGCGCAGCGGGGCCTCGGCCATGCCGAGCGCCTCCTGGATGTCTTCGAGGGCACGTGAGCGTGTGGTGAAGTCGGTGCTGCGTTGGGTCTTGTATCGCATCAGCGTCTGCTTGGCGTTCTGCGTGGCCGTGGCCAGCAGCGCCGCCTTGTCGCCGCGCTGCGCCGCACGCAGGCGCACCCGACGCCCCGCCAGACCCGTCAGCCAGGTCTCGACCGCGGCGGCATCGTCGGGGAGCTCGGGCACGACCACCTCGGCCGGCGGCACGATGCCGTCGCCGTACGCGTTCTGGAGGACCGAGTCGACGAGGTCGGCGAGGGGGACGTCGAGCTCTTTGTCGACCGTCCACGACCGCTCACCGCGGACCCTCCCGCCTCGCACGATGAAGAGGTGCACCGCGGCCGCGAGCTCGTCGTGCTCGATGCCGAACACGTCGAGGTCGACGCGTTCTCCGAGCACCATGGCGCTCTTCTCGAAGAAGGCGTTGGCGGCCTGCAGCTGATCTCGACGCCGCGCCGCGGTCTCGTAGTCCTGCACCGCTGCCGCAGCTCGCATCTCGCGCTCGAGTTCGCTCACGATGCGCGGATCCTGGTTCTGCATGAACGCGACGAACCGGTCGACGTTCGCCCGGTGCTCCTCGAGCGTGACCTTCTGCGAGCACGGCCCGAAGCATCGGCCGATCTGCCCGGCGAAGCACGGCTTGCCCGAGGCCATCGCACGCCGGTAGTCGCTGTCTTTGCACGTGCGGATCGGGAACATGCGGATCAGGATGTCGAGCATGTCCGTGATCGCCCACATCTTCGGGTAGGGGCCGAAATAGCGGGCGCCCGGGATGGAGCGCTTACGGGTGACCATCGCCCGGGGCGCCTCGTCGGCCATCGTCACCACGAGGTACGGGTAGGACTTGTCGTCCTTGAAGCGCACGTTGAACGGGGGCTTCCACTCGTTGATCCACGTGATCTCGAGGTTCAGCGACTCGACGTCGCTGGCGACGACCGTCCACTCGACCGAGGTCGCCGTGGTCACCATGCGCCGGGTGCGTTCGTGCAGCGTATGCAGGGGCGCGAAGTAGTTCGACAGCCGAGCGCGAAGGTTCTTGGCCTTGCCGACGTAGAGCACGCGACCGTCGGCGTCGCGGAAGCGGTACACGCCGGGCTCGGTGGGGATCTCCCCCGCCTTCGGACGATACGGGACGGTGTTCGCCACGGTCAGCTCGCGACCTCCGCGCGACCGGACGCCGCGTCGAAGATCTCGTGCAGGAAGTAGCCGGTGTGGCTGTCGGGGTTCAGCGCGACCTCCTCGGGCGTACCGGTGGCGACGATCGTGCCGCCGCCCGAACCGCCCTCGGGGCCGAGGTCGATGATCCAGTCGGCCGACTTGATCACGTCGAGGTTGTGCTCGATCACGATGACGGTGTTGCCCTTGTCGACGAGCTTGCCGAGCACCTTCAACAGCTTGCGAACGTCTTCGAAGTGCAGCCCGGTGGTCGGCTCGTCGAGCACGTACACGCTGCGGCCGTTGGAGCGGCGCTGCAGCTCGGTGGCGAGCTTGACGCGCTGGGCCTCGCCGCCCGAGAGGGTCGTCGCGCTCTGGCCGAGCTGGACGTATCCGAGCCCGACGTCGACGAGCGTCTTCAGGTAGCGGTGGATCGCCGAGATCGGCTCGAAGAACTCGGCCGCCTCGCTGATCGGCATCTCGAGCACCTCGGCGATGTTCTTGCCCTTGTAGTGCACCTGCAGCGTTTCGCGGTTATAGCGCTTGCCGCCGCAGACCTCGCAGGCGACGTACACGTCGGGCAGGAAGTTCATCTCGATCTTGATCGTGCCGTCGCCCGAGCATGCCTCGCAGCGCCCGCCCTTGACGTTGAAGCTGAACCGGCCGGGCAAGTAGCCGCGCGCCTTCGCCTCGACCGTCTCGGAGAACAACGTGCGGATGCGGTCGAACACGCCCGTGTAGGTCGCGGGGTTCGAGCGCGGCGTGCGCCCGATCGGCGCCTGGTCGACGTGCACGACTTTGTCGAGGTGGTCGAGCCCCGTGACCCGCCGGTGCTTGCCCGGGACCTTGCGCGCTCCGTTGAGCCGGTTGGCGAGCACGCGGTAGAGGATGTCGTTCACAAGGGAGGACTTGCCCGACCCGCTGACACCCGTGACCGCGGTGAAGGTGCCGAGCGGGAACTGCACGTCGACCTTCTTGAGGTTGTTCGCCTCGGCACCCTCGACCGTGATGTGCCGTTCGGGGTCGATCGGTCGCCGGTGCGAGGGCGTGGCGATCTCGCGGCGGCCGGCGAGGTAGTCGCCGGTGAGCGACTCGGTGTTCTTCAACAGGTCGGCGTAGCTGCCCGAGTGCACCACCGTGCCGCCGTTGACACCCGCTCCGGGGCCGATGTCGACGATCCAGTCGGCGGTGCGGATGGTGTCTTCGTCGTGCTCGACGACGATGAGCGTGTTGCCGAGGTCGCGCAGCGCGACGAGGGTGTCGATGAGCCTGCGGTTGTCGCGCTGGTGCAGGCCGATGCTCGGCTCGTCGAGCACGTACAGCACGCCCGTGAGCCCCGACCCGATCTGCGTGGCGAGGCGGATGCGCTGGGCCTCGCCGCCCGAGAGGGTGCCGGCCGCACGCGCCAGGTCGAGGTACGCGAGCCCGACGCGGATCAGGAAGTCGAGCCGCAGCTTGATCTCGCGCAGCACCTGCGCGGCGATCGCCTGCTCGCGGTCGGTGAGGTGCAGACGATCCATGAAGGCGCGCGCGTCGGTGAGGCTCATGAGGCAGACGTCGGCGATGCTCGCGTCGTGCACGAGCACCGAGAGCACTTCGGGCTTCAGGCGTTTGCCGTCGCAGACCGGGCACGGGATCTCGCGCAGGTACTCGGCCCAGCGTGCACGCTGCACGTCGGTTTCGGCCTGCGCGTACTGTCGCTCGATATAGGGCGCGACGCCCTCGAACCCCGAGGTATAGCTCATCTCGCGGCCGAATCGATTGCGCCAGCGCACCTTGACCTCGAAGTTGTCGCCGTGCAGCACGGCCTGTCGCACCGACGGGTCGAGTGATTCCCACGGCGTCTCGAGTGAGAAGCCGAGGTCGCGCGCGAGCCCGTCGAGCAGCTTCTCGTAGTAGTTGTAGAGGCTCTTGCCCTGCGAGGTCCACGGGAGGATGACGCCCTCGCCGATGCTGAGCGCGGGGTCGCCCAGCAGCAGGTCGTCGTCGACCGACATGCGGGTGCCGAGCCCCGAGCACTCGGGGCACGCGCCGAACGGCGCGTTGAACGAGAACGTGCGCGGTTCGATCTCGGTCAGCGCGATCGGGTGCTGGTTGGGGCACGAGAGCTTCTCTGAGAACGTCTGCCACGCGTCGGGGCCGTCGGCGTCGACGTAGTTGATCTGCACGATGCCGTCGGTGAGCCGCAGCGCGGTCTCGAGCGAGTCGGTGAGGCGGCCGAGCAGATCGTCGGATGCCACGAGCCGGTCGATCACGACCGAGATGTCGTGCTTCACCTGCTTCTTCAGCGTCGGCGGCTCGTCGAGGCGGATGAGGTCGCCGTCGACCACGGCGCGTGTGTAGCCCTGCGCAGCGAGGTCGCGGAACAGGTCGACGAACTCGCCCTTCTTCTTCGAGACGACCGGCGCGAGCACCTGGAACCGGGTGCCCGTCTCGAGTTCCATCAGCCGGTCGGCGATCTGTTGCACCGTCTGGCGCTGGATGCGCTCACCGCAGACGGGGCAGTGCGGCACGCCGATGCGCGCCCAGAGCAGGCGCATGTAGTCGTAGATCTCGGTGATGGTGCCGACCGTCGAGCGCGGGTTGCGGTTGGTCGACTTCTGGTCGATCGACACCGCCGGGCTCAGCCCCTCGATGAAGTCGACGTCGGGGCGGTCGACCTGCCCGAGGAACTGGCGTGCGTACGCCGACAGCGATTCGACGTAGCGGCGCTGCCCCTCGGCGAAGATCGTGTCGAACGCGAGCGACGACTTGCCCGAGCCCGAGAGGCCGGTGAACACCACCATCGCGTCGCGCGGAATCTCGACGTCGACGTTGTGCAGGTTGTGCACGCGGGCACCGCGAACGCTCAGACGCGAATGAGGGTCGAGACGAGAAATTGGCACCATACGAGTCTACGAACCCCTTCCGACATCCGGCTGAGAGCGCTCGCGCGTCACCCGAACATCCGTTCGAGTACCTCGCCGACTCGGGGTCGGCTCCCTCGCCGGCCGCATCACCCGAGGTGCCCGGCCTTCTCCATCTGCCGAAGCTCGCGCTTGAGCTCGGAGACCTCGTCGCGCAGGCGCGCAGCGAGCTCGAACTTCAACTCCCCCGCCGCGACGAGCATCTGATCGTTGAGATCGCGGATGAGATCTTCGAGGTCGTTCGCGCCCTCGGCGGCGATGCCCTCGCGACGAAGGTTCGGCACGGGCGACTTGGCCTTCGCGTCACGGCCCGCGAGCAGCTTTGCGGTGTCTGCCTCTTCACGTGCGAGCACCTCGGTGATATCGGCGATGCGCTTGCGCAGCGGCTGCGGGTCGATACCGTTGACCCGGTTGTACTCGACCTGCTTCTCGCGGCGGCGATTGGTCTCTTCGATCGCGTTGTGCATCGAGTCGGTCATCACGTCGGCGTACATGTGCACCTGGCCCGACACATTGCGTGCCGCACGCCCGATTGTCTGGATGAGCGACGTCGACGACCGCAGGAAGCCCTCTTTGTCGGCGTCGAGGATCGCCACCAGCGAGACCTCGGGGAGGTCGAGCCCCTCGCGGAGCAGGTTGATGCCGACCAGCACGTCGTAGACGCCGGCGCGCAGTTCGGTGAGCAGTTCGACCCGGCGCAGCGTGTCGACGTCGGAGTGGAGGTACCGGACCCGAACGCCCGCCTCGGAGAGGAAGTCGGTGAGTTCTTCGGCCATCTTCTTCGTCAGCGTCGTGACGAGCACGCGCTCATCGCGGTCGGACCGCACCCGGATCTCTTCGAGCAGATCGTCGATCTGCCCCTTCGACGGCTTCACCACGATCTCGGGGTCGATGAGCCCGGTCGGGCGGATGATCTGCTCGACCACGCCGTCGGCGACGCCCATCTCGTACCGGCCGGGCGTGGCCGAGAGGTACACGGTCTGCCCGACGCGGGCCTTGAACTCGTCCCACCGGAGCGGTCGGTTGTCGAGCGCGCTCGGCAGGCGGAACCCGTGCTCGACGAGGGTGCGCTTGCGCGACGAGTCGCCCTCGTACATCGACCCGATCTGCGGCACGGTGACGTGCGACTCGTCGATGACCACGAGGAAGTCGTCGGGGAAGTAGTCGAGCAGGCAGTGCGGGGGCTCGCCCGCCATGCGGCCGTCGATGTGCCGGGAGTAGTTCTCGATGCCCGAGCAGAAGCCGATCTGCTCCATCATCTCGAGGTCGAACGTGGTGCGCATGCGCAGGCGCTGCGCCTCGAGCAGCTTGCCCTCGCGCTCGAGCTCCTGCAGACGTTCGTCGAGTTCGTCGCGAATGGTGCCGATCGCCCGCTGCATGACGTCGGTGGACGCGACGTAGTGCGACCCCGGGAACACCGGCACGGCGTCGAGCCGCTCGAGCACCTGCCCGGTCAGCGGGTGCAGGCTGTAGAGCGCCTCGATCTCGTCGCCGAACATCTCGATGCGGATGGCTCGCTCTTCGTAGACCGGGATGATCTCGATGGTGTCGCCGCGCACCCGGAAGTTGCCGCGCGAGAAGTCGACGTCGTTGCGCTGGTATTGCATCGACACGAACTTGCGGATGAGCCAGTCGCGATCGACCCGCTGCCCGACCTGCAGCGGCATCATCGCATTCAGGTACTCTTCGGGCGTGCCGAGGCCGTAGATGCACGACACCGTCGAAACCACCACGACGTCGCGCCGGCTGAGGAGCGAGTTCGTGGTCGAGTGGCGCAACCGCTCGACCTCGGCGTTGATCGACGAATCCTTCTCGATGAAGGTATCGGTCTGCGGCACGTACGCCTCGGGCTGGTAGTAGTCGTAGTAGGACACGAAGTACTCGACCGCGTTGTTCGGCATCAGCTCGCGGAACTCGTTCGCCAGCTGCGCGGCAAGCGTCTTGTTGTGCGCGAGCACGAGCGTCGGACGCTGCACCTGCTCGATGAGCCAAGCGGTCGTCGCCGACTTGCCCGTGCCCGTCGCGCCGAGCAGCACCACGTCGGTCTCGCCGGCGTTGATGCGCGACGCGAGGTCGGCGATCGCCGTAGGCTGATCGCCGCTGGGCCGGTACTCGCTGACGACCTCGAACGGGCGAACAGAACGAGTGGTCTCCATGCCTTCCAGTGTAGGAAGGCCCACCGACACGACTCCCGGCGTTCGCCGCCGGCGGAGCGCCGACGGCGGCGACCACGCGAGCACGGGAGCGAACTCGGGATCGAGCGCCTCAGCCGCGCGCCCGCTGCTCGGCCCGGATGCGGGCCCACAGCGCGTCGGCCTGGCTCATGGTGTGCGCGAGCGTGCCGCCCGTGTCGATCACCACGTCGGCGATCGACTTGCGGGTCTCGGGGTCGACCTGCGCGTCGACGCGCGCTTCGGCGTGCGCCGGTTCGAGCCCGCGCTCCTGTACGAGTCGCGCGACCTGAGCGCGTCGCGGCGCATCCGTCACGACGATGAGATCGAACGGATGGTCGACCTGGGCCTCGACCAGCAGCGGCACGTCGTAGACGACCACGGCCTCGGGGTCCTCGGCCTCGGCCTTCGCGATCAGCCTGCCCGACAGCTCCCGTACCGCCGGGTGCACGATGCCGTTCAGCCGGGCCAACGCGGCGGCGTCGCCGAACACGATCCCGCCGAGCTTCGCGCGATCGAGTGACCCGTCGCCGTGCAGCACGCCCGGCCCGAACGCCTCGACGATGGCGGCCAACGCGGGCGTGCCCGGCTCGACGACCTTGCGCGCCAACTGGTCGGCGTCGATGTGGACGGCGCCGTGCTCGTAGAGGCGGCGGGCGACGGTGGACTTGCCCGACGCGATGCCGCCGGTGAGGCCGATCAGGTACACGCCGCCACTCTACCCGGGGTCGTCGCGGCGACCTCGCGTGCGAGACTCGTGGGCGGGAGGCATCCGTCATGCTCGAACTGCTCACCGGCGCGGGCCTCGCGCTGGCCGCCGGACTCAACGCGTGGATCCCGCTCGTACTGCTCGGCGCCCTCGACCGGTTCACCGGCCTGGTCGAACTGCCGTCGGCCTGGGCGTGGCTGTCGAACGAATGGGTGCTGCTCATCCTCGTGGTCCTGCTCGTCGCCGAGGTGATCGCCGACAAGATCCCGAGCTTCGATCACGTGAACGACGTCATCCAGACCGTCGTGCGCCCGACGGCCGGCGGTTTCGCGTTCGGATCGGGCACGACCGCCACGACGGTCGCCGTCACCGACCCCGCCGCCTTCTTCGCATCCAACCAGTGGGTGCCGATCGCGATCGGAGCCGCGCTGGCATTGGCCGTGCACCTGCTGAAGGCCGTCGCGCGGCCGGTCGTGAACGCCGCGACCTTCGGGCTCGGCGCACCCCTCGTCAGTGCGGCCGAGGATGCCTCGTCGGTCGCGCTCTCGTTCGCCGCGATCCTCGTGCCGCTGCTCGTGATCGCCGGGATCGCCGGGATCGTGTTCGTCGCGATCCGCGTCATCCGCCGTCGTCGCCGCCGTCGCGCCGAACCCGACGCGCCGGACCCGTCACCTGGTTCCGAACCCGTCGCCTGAGACGCCGGAAGGCCGGCCCCGAGCGGGACCGGCCTTCCGTTTCATCGTGCGAGCGCCATGCGCCCGACGCGATCAGTTGTTGCTCGAGAGCTTCTCGCGCAGCGCCGCGAGCGACGCGTCGTCGGCGAGGGTGCCGCTCGCAGCCGAGTCGCTCGAGTAGCTCGAGGTACCCGACGAGAACGAGTCGTCGGCGACCTGAGCGGCCTGCGACGCGGCGACCTGCTTCTTGTGCGCCTCCCAGCGAGCCTGGGCTGCAGCGTACTCCTGCTCCCACTTCTCGCGCTCGGCGTCGAAGCCCTCGCGCCACTCGTTCGTCTCGGGGTCGAAGCCCTCGGGGAACTTGTAGTTGCCCTGCTCGTCGTACTCGGTGAGCATGCCGTAGAGCGCCGGGTCGAACTCGGTGCCCTCGGGGTCGACGCCCTCGTTCGCCTGCTTCAGCGAGAGCGAGATGCGGCGACGCTCGAGGTCGATGTCGATGACCTTGACGAAGACCTCTTCGCCGACCGACACGACCTGCTCGGCGAGCTCGACGTGACGACCCGACAGCTCCGAGATGTGCACGAGGCCCTCGATGCCGTCGGCGACGCGAACGAACGCACCGAACGGAACCAGCTTCGTGACCTTGCCCGGGGTGACCTGGCCGATCGCGTGCGTGCGCGCGAAGACCTGCCAGGGGTCTTCCTGCGTCGCCTTGAGCGAGAGCGAGACGCGCTCGCGGTCGAGCTCGACCGAGAGCACCTCGACGGTGACCTCCTGGCCGACCTCGACGACCTCGCTGGCGTGCTCGATGTGCTTCCACGAGAGCTCGGAGACGTGCACGAGGCCGTCCACGCCGCCCAGGTCGACGAACGCACCGAAGTTGACGATCGAGGAGATGACACCCTTGCGCACCTGGCCCGGGTGGAGGTTCGCGAGGAACGTCGAACGCGACTCCGACTGGGTCTGCTCGAGGAGCGCACGACGCGAGAGCACCACGTTGTTGCGGTTCTTGTCGAGCTCGAGGATCTTCGCCTCGAGCTCCTGGCCGAGGTAGGGGGTGAGGTCGCGAACGCGGCGCAGCTCGATGAGCGAGGCCGGGAGGAAGCCGCGAAGACCGATGTCGACGATGAGGCCGCCCTTGACGACCTCGATGACCGAACCGGTCACGACGCCGTCGTTCTCCTTGATCTTCTCCACGTCGCCCCAGGCGCGCTCGTACTGGGCGCGCTTCTTCGACAGGATGAGCCGACCCTCCTTGTCCTCCTTCTGGAGAACCAGGGCCTCGACGGTGTCGCCGACCTCGACGACCTCGGAGGGGTCGACGTCGTGCTTGATGGAAAGCTCACGCGAGGGAATGACACCCTCGGTCTTGTAGCCGACGTCGAGGAGAACCTCGTCGCGGTCGATCTTCACGACGGTGCCCTCGATGAGGTCGCCGTCGTTGAAGAACTTGAGCGTCTTCTCGACCGCGGCGAGGAAATCGTCAGCAGATCCGATGTCGTTGATCGCGACCTGCTTGGGTGCCTTGGTCGTTACGGTGGTCATGTAGTGGATGCTCCGAATGGACAGTATCGGGCCCTCGCGGTTCGAGCTGGTGTGTGTTTTTCCGCGATGGGCAGCGGACATGGATGTCACACGAGTGACGTTCCATCCTAACGGAAACGGGGGGCGGGCGGCAACCGACCGGTCGGCCGCCACCGCTCCCCCGCTTCGGCACCCTCAGGAGAGCAGTGCCCGGCGCAACGTGTCGAGCCCCACGCCGCCGAGGTCGAGCGCCCGACGGTGGAAGTCGCGGATGTCGAACGCAGCACCCGCGCGTGCCTTCGCGTCATCGCGCAGCTGCTCCCAGATGCGCTGGCCGACCTTGTACGAGGGCGCCTGCCCGGGCCACCCGAGGTAGCGGTTGACCTCGAATCGCACGAACGCGTCGTCCATCTGCACGTTGCTGCGCATGAAGTCGAGCGCGTACTCGGCCGTCCACGCGCCTTCGCCGTCGGGGCGGGGCTTGCCGAGGTGCACGCCGATGTCGAGCACCACGCGCGCGGCGCGCATGCGCTGGCCGTCGAGCATGCCGAGCCGGTCGGCCGGATCGGCGAGGTAGCCGAGCTCTTCCATCAGGCGCTCGGCGTACAGCGCCCACCCCTCGGCGTGGCCCGACGTGCCGGCCAGCTGCCGGCGCCAGGTGTTGAGCTTGCCGCGGTTGACCACCGCCTGCCCGATCTGCAGGTGATGCCCGGGCACGCCCTCGTGGTAGACCGTCGTGAGTTCGCGCCAGGTGTCGAACTCGGTCACGCCCTCGGGCACCGACCACCACATGCGCCCCGGCCGGCTGAAGTCGTCGCTCGGGCCGGTGTAATAGATGCCGCCCTCGTGGGTCGGAGCGATCATGCACTCGAGCGTGCGGATCTCGGCGGGGATGTCGAACTGGATCGCCCCCAGCTCGGCGACGGCGCGATCGCTCGTCTGCTGCATCCAGCGCTGGAGGGCGTCGGTGCCGCGGAGCTTGCGGGCCGGGTCGGCTTCGAGATGCGCGACCGCTTCGGCCACGGATGCCCCGGGCAGCACCTCGCGCGCGGTGCGGTCCTGCTCGTCGACCATGCGGGCGAGCTCGTCGAGCCCCCATTCGTACGTCTCGTCGAGGTCGATCGCGGCGCCGAGGAAGCGGCGCGACTCGAGTGCGTAGAGGTCGCGACCGACCCCGTCGGTCTCGCGGGCGGCGGGCTCGAGCTCGTCGGCGAGGAAACCCGCGAGCTGCTCGTACGCCACCGCGGCACGCCCGGCCGCATCGCCGAGCTCGCGCGCGAGGCTGGCCGGCAACTCACCCTCGGACGGCACCGCACTCGCGGCGAAGTGCGCGAAGAAGCCGTCGGGAGCGGCGTGCCGCCGCACCTGCGCGACGACCTCGCGCACCTGGCGCCGGGCGGGTGTCGCGCCGGAGTCGACCCCGAGTCGCAACGTCTCCACGTAGCCGGCGATGGCGCCCGGCACCGCGTCGAGCCGAGCGCGGATGCGCTCCCAGTCGTCGGTCGACGCCGTGGGCATGAGGTCGAACACGTCGCGGATCTCTTGCGCGGGACTCGCGATGACGTTGAGGTCGCGCAGGTGCTGGCCCGCCTCGTGTCGCTCGATCACGAGCCGGAGCTCGGCGCCCAGGTCGGCACGCGTGACCTCGTCGACCTCGTCGGCCGGTTCGGCCGACTCGAGCGCAGCGAGGGCAGCCTTCGTGGCGGCCACGAGCGTCTCATGACCGGCCGGCGAATAGTCGCCGAGTCGGTCGTCGGCGTCGGTGCGGCCGATGTAGGTGCCGACGGTCGGGTCGAGGTCGACGAGGGTGTCGACCCACGTCTCGGCGACGCGATCGACAGCGGTGGGGGTGCGCGGCTCGGAAGCAGTCATGGATCCGAGCCTAGAGGGGCCCGACGACACCGCGGTCGGGCCGGAGGCGGTGTGCTGCGCGAGTGCGCTGCGTCAGTGCGCCGCGTCGTCCCAGCTCGCGCCGCGCCCGACCTGCACGTCGAGCGGCACGAGCAGGTCGGCCGCCGAGCTCATTCGGTCGCGCACGATCGTCTCGAGTGCGTCGGCCTCGCCGTCGGCCACCTCGAACACGAGCTCGTCGTGCACCTGCAACAGCATGCGCGACCGCAGCCCGGCCTCGGCGATCGAGCGCTCGACGCCGATCATCGCCAGCTTGATGATGTCGGCGGCCGAGCCCTGGATCGGCGAGTTCAACGCCTGGCGCTCGGCGTTCTCGCGCAACACGCGGTTGGGGCTGTTCAGATCGGGGAACGGGCGGCGACGGCCGAAGATCGTCTCGGTGTAGCCGTCGATGCGGGCCTGTTCGACGACGCCGCGGAGGTAGTCGCGCACCGCGCCGAACCTGGCGAAGTACTCTTTCATGAGCTGCGTCGCCTCGGCTCGGTCGATGCGCAGCTGCTTCGAGAGCCCGAATGCGCTGAGCCCGTAGGCGAGCCCGTACGACATCGCCTTGACCTTGGTGCGCATGAGCGGGGTGACGTCGGCCGGGTCGACCGAGAACACCCGCGCGCCCACGAACCGGTGCAGGTCTTCGCCCGCATTGAACGCCTCGATGAGCCCGGGGTCGCCCGACAGGTGCGCCATGATGCGCATCTCGATCTGGGAGTAGTCGGCCGTCATCAGCTCGACGTACCCCTCGCCGTTGCGGAACGCCTCGCGGATGCGACGCCCGTCCTCGGCGCGGACCGGGATGTTCTGCAGGTTGGGGTCGTTCGAGCTCATCCGGCCGGTCGCCGCGCCGATCTGCCCGTAGGTGGTGTGGATGCGCCCGTCCGCGGCGATCGCCTTGTCGAGCGAGTCGACGATCTGGCGCAGCTTCGTGGCATCCCGATGCTCGAGCAGGTACCCGAGGAACGGGTGCGGGTTCGATTCCTGCAGGTCGGCCAGCGCGCTCGCATCGGTCGTGTAGCCGGTCTTGGTCGCCCGGGTCTTCGGCATGCCGAGCTGGTCGAAGAGCACCTCTTGCAACTGCTTGGGCGAGCCGAGGTTCACCTCCCGCCCGATTTCGGCGTAGGCGAGCACCGCGAGGCCGGCGGCCCGGTCGCCGAGTTCGGCCGAGAGCGCGGCGAGTCGATCGTGGTCGACGGCGACGCCGCGCAGCTCCATCGCGGCGAGCACCGGTACGAGCGGCATCTCGACGTCGGCGAGCAGCTGCCGGGTGCGCTCGGGAAGCACACGCAGTACCTCGGGTGCGACACGCAGCGAGTACCACGCATACTCGGGCGCGCCGGCGTCGCTGCCCTCCTCGGGCACGAGGAGCGCGGGATCGGACTGCGGCAGGGTCTCGCCGAGATACCGGTCGACCAGGTCGGCGAGCGACTTCTCTTGCAGGTTCGGCCGCATCAGCCAGCCCGCGAGCAGCGTGTCGACGACCAGTCCGTCGAACGCGAGCCCCGAGCGCGCGAGCGCCTCGAGCTGCAGCTTCGCGTCGGTCATGATCTTCGGCGCGTCCGACGCGAGCCAGGCCGCGAGCGCCGGCGAATCGGCGGCCGACTGCCACTCGAGACGCACCGTCTCGGTCGCGGTCGCGATGCCGACGCCGGCCACCTCGCCGGCGATCACGTCGATGCTGAGCCCGAGGCCCGCGGGCTCGGCGGCCGTTGCCGTCTCGAGCCAGGCCGCGAGCTCGTCGTCGCGCAGCGGCTGCGGCGTCGGCGCGGCGGGTGCGGGCTCGCGCTCGACCGGCGCCGACGGCGCCGCGCCACCGGAGGCGGCCTGGCCGGCGTCGCCGAGGGCGAGCTTGGTCAGGCGGTCCATCAGGGTGCGGAACTCCAGCCGCTCGAAGATCGGGCGGACCGCATCGAGGTCGATCGGCTTCGCCTCGAACTCGGCGAGCTCGACGTCGAGGTCGACATCGCGGACGAGCCGGTTCAGCTTGCGATTGCGCACCGCGTTCTCGCGACCGTCGCGCAGGTTCTGCCCCACGACGCCCTTGATCTCGTCGGCGTGGGCGAGAATGCCGTCGAGGTCGCCGTAGAGCCCGAGCCACTTCACCGCGGTCTTCTCGCCGACCTTGGGGATGCCCGGCAGGTTGTCGCTGGTCTCGCCGACGAGCGCGGCGACGTCGGGGTACTGCTCGGGACGGATGCCGTATCGCTCGATGACCGCCGCGGTGTCGTAGCGCTTCAGCTGCGAGACGCCCTGCGTGTTCGGATACAGCAGCGTGACGTCGTCGTCGACGAGCTGGATCGTGTCGCGATCGCCCGAGACGAGCAGCACGCGGTAGCCCTCGGCGGTGCCGCGGGTGGCGAGCGTGGCCAGGATGTCGTCGGCCTCGAAGTCGTCCTTCTCGAGGGTGCGCACGCCCATCGCGTGCAGCGCCTCCTGCAGGAGCGGCACCTGGCCCTTGAACTCGGGCGGCGTCTCGGAGCGGTTGCCCTTGTACTCGGCGTACTCGCGCGTGCGGAACGACTGACGCGACTTGTCGAACGCCACCGCGAGATGGGTCGGCCGCTCGTTCTGCAGCAGCAGGAGCAGCATCGACAGGAAGCCGTGGATGGCGTTCGTGTGCTGCCCGTCGCGGGTGGAGAAGCTGTCGACGGGGAGGGCGTAGAAGGCCCGGAATGCGAGCGAGTGGCCGTCGACGACGAGGAGGGTGGGCTTGACTGGGTCCGTCACCACCCCAGCCTACAAGCGGCCTCCGACACGGTTCGTGCGCTCGGGACGCCCTGAGGATGCCTCGCAGCGACGCGGATGCCGCGGCGAACGTGTCGCCGCGGCATCCGCGAAGTTGTCGGTGGAGACGAGGTCAGGACTTCTTCGGAGCGAGCTGCTCGATGATCGCCTGCGAGACGTCCTTCATGGTGAGGCGGCGATCCATCGACGCCTTCTGGATCCACCGGAACGCCTCGGGCTCGGTGAGGCCCATCTTCTCGTTGAGCAGGCCCTTGGCCCGGTCGACGAGCTTGCGGGTCTCGAACCGCTCGACCAGGTCGCCGACCTCGGCCTCGAGGGCGATGATCTGCGCGTGACGGGCGAGGGCGATCTCGATCGCCGGCAGCAGGTCGTTCGGAGTGAAGGGCTTCACGACGTAGGCGAGGGCGCCGGCTTCGCTCGCCCGCTCGACCAGCTCCTTCTGGCTGAAGGCGGTCAGCAGCACGACGGGGGCGATGTGCCCCTTTGAGAGCCGCTCGGCGGCCGAGATGCCATCAAGCTGCGGCATCTTCACGTCCATGATGACGAGGTCGGGGCGCAGCTCGGTCGCGAGCTGGACGGCGGTCTCGCCGTCGCCGGCCTCGCCGACGACCTCGTAGCCGTTGTCGCGGAGGATCTCGACGATGTCGAGCCGGATGAGCGATTCGTCTTCGGCCACGACGACCCGGCGCGGTGCCGCCGGCTGAGTGGATTCGCTGTCAGTCACGGCTGAAAGCCTACGGTATTCTGGCCGAGGCATCCGGCCGGTGTGGCGGAATGGCAGACGCGGAGCACTCAAAATGCTTTGCCCGAAAGGGCGTGTGGGTTCGACCCCCACCACCGGCACCACCACGGCGAAGGGCCGGCGGATCACTCCGCCGGCCCTTCGCCGTCTCGCCTGCGACCTGCTCAGAGCACGTCGCCGACCTTGTGCACGCGAACGTCGTTCGTCGTGCCGGGGATCCCGGGAGGCGAACCGGAGATGATGACCACGGTCTCGCCCTCGACGGCGCGGCCCGACTTCACGATCACGTCGTCGACCTGTCCGACCATCTGGTCGGTGTGGGTGACGCGGTCGACCACGAACGACTCGACGCCCCAGAACAGCGACATCCGCCGGCGGATGGCCTGATCGGGCGTGAAGGCCAGGATCGGGATACGGCTGCGCAGGCGGGACATCCGTCGCACCGACTCGCCCGACTCGGTGAAGACGCAGAGGTACTTCGCGTCGACGAAGTCGCCGATGTCGACGGCGGCCGCGGTGATCGCGCCCGACTGGGTGCGCGGCTTGGTGCCGAGCTTCGGCACGCGCTCGAGGCCGTGCTGCTCGGTCGACTCGACGATGCGCGCCATGGTCTGCACGGTGATCACGGGGTACTCGCCCACGCTCGTCTCGCCCGAGAGCATGACCGCGTCGGCGCCGTCGAGGATCGCGTTCGCGACGTCGGACGTCTCGGCGCGCGTCGGCACCGGGCTGTGCGTCATCGACTCGAGCATCTGGGTCGCCACGATGACCGGCTTCGCAAGCCGGCGGGCGATCTCGATGGCCTGCTTCTGCACGATCGGCACCGCCTCGAGCGGCAACTCGACGCCGAGGTCGCCGCGGGCGACCATGATCGCGTCGAACGCCTCGATGATCTCCTCGAGGTGGTCGACGGCCTGCGGCTTCTCGATCTTCGCGACCACGGGCACGCGGCGCCCGACCTCGTCCATGATCTCGTGGACACGGGTGATGTCCTCGGCGTTGCGCACGAACGAGAGCGCGATCAGGTCGGCCCCGAGCTCGAGGCCCCAGCGCAGGTCGGCCTCGTCCTTCTCGCTGAGCGCGGGCACGTTGACCGCGACGCCGGGCAGGTTGATGCCCTTGTTGTTCGACACCGGGCCCGCGACGATCACGCGGGTAGTCACGACCGTGCCGTCGGTCTCGAGCACCTCGACGCGCACCTTGCCGTCGTCGATCAGCAGGAAATCACCGGGACTCACGTCCTGCGGGAGGCCCTTGAAGGTGGTGCCGACGATCTCTTTCGTGCCGAGGATGTCCTCGGTGGTGATCTTGAAGATGTCACCCTCGGCGAGTTCGTGCGGACCGTCGGCGAACTTGCCGAGCCGAATCTTCGGGCCCTGCAGGTCGACGAGGACGCCGATCGCGCGGCCGGAGTCGTTGGCGGCCTTGCGCACGTTCTGGTAAACGCCCTCGTGGACGTCGTAGCTGCCGTGGCTGAGGTTCATCCGCGCGACGTCGATGCCCGCGTCGATGATCGCCCGGATCTGTTCATAGCTCGATGTCGCCGGCCCGAGGGTGGCGACGATCTTCGCTCGTCTCATGTGGTGTGTACTCCCAGGGTGTTCCGCCCGCAGTCTCGCGGGTCGGGGGTTCAGGTGGACGCCTGCGGGCGTCAGATCGCGAACGCGCGGGCGGTCGCGGGAATGGGACTCGGAAGGCGTGTCTCGCCTTCAAGGTACCGGTCGACGGCCGCGGCCGCAGCCCGGCCCTCGGCGATGGCCCAGACGATGAGGGACTGCCCGCGGCCGGCGTCGCCGGCGACGAACACGCCCGGCTGGGCCGTGGCGTAGTCGGCGTCGCGGTCGAATGCACCCCGTGCGGTCACGCCGACCTCGAGCTGCGGCTCGATCGTGTCGGTCTCGGGCCCGGTGAATCCGAGCGCGAGCAGCACGAGGTCGGCGGGGATCTCGCGCTCGGTGCCCGCCTTCGGCACGCGGCGGCCGTCAAGGTACTCGGTCTCGGCGACCCGGATGCCACGGACCTCGCCGTCCTCGTTGGCGATGAACTCGACCGTCGAGGCGAGGTACTCGCGCTTGCCGCCCTCTTCGTGGGCCGACTGCACCTCGAACAGCGTCGGATGCATCGGCCAGGGCTGGTCGGCCGTGCGCTCGGCGCTCGGCTGCTTGCCGATGGCGAGGTTCGTCACGGTGAGCGCGCCCTGACGGTGGGCGGTGCCGATGCAGTCGGCACCGGTGTCGCCGCCGCCGAGGACGACGACGTGCTTGCCCTCGGCGGTGATCTGGTCGAAGACCTCGTCGCCGGCGAGCTGGCGGTTCGACTGCGTGAGGTACTCCATCGCGAAGTGCACGCCCGCCAGGTCGCGGCCCGGGATCGGCAGGTCGCGCGGCACCATCGCGCCGGTGGCCACGACCACGGCGTCGTACCGTGCGCGCAGTTGGTCCCAGGTGATGTCGGTGCCGATGTCGACGCCGGCACGGAACCGCGTGCCCTCGGCGGTCATCTGAGCGAGCCGCTGGTCGAGGTGGCGCTTCTCCATCTTGAAGTCGGGGATGCCGTACCGCAGCAGGCCGCCGATGCGGTCGTCGCGCTCGAACACCGCGACGGTGTGGCCGGCGCGCGTGAGCTGCTGCGCGGCGGCAAGCCCCGCGGGCCCGGAGCCGACCACAGCGACCGTCTTGCCGGTGAGCCGCGCGGGCGGCTGCGGCTGCACCCAGCCGTTGCCGAACGCCTGGTCGATGATCGAGACCTCGACCTGCTTGATCGTCACGGCGGGCTGGTTGATGCCGAGCACGCACGCCGACTCGCACGGGGCCGGGCACAGCCGGCCGGTGAACTCGGGGAAGTTGTTCGTCGCGTGGAGACGCTCGATCGCGGCACGGCCCTCGCCGCGCCACATCAGGTCGTTCCACTCGGGGATCAGGTTGCCGAGGGGGCATCCCTGATGGCAGAACGGCACGCCGCAGTCCATGCAGCGGCCGGCCTGTCGGCGCAGCTGCGCCGGATCGCCCTGCTCGTAGACCTCTTTCCAGTCCATGAGCCGAACCGGAACGGGGCGACGCTTGGGCAGCTCCCGCTCGGTGACCTTGAGAAATCCCTTCGGGTCAGCCACCCGTCACCTCCATGATGCGTCCCCACACGACATCGCCGTCGGGGTCCAGTCCTTCTTCGACCGCGCTCTGGCGGGTGCGGAGCACCGCCGCGTAATCGCGCGGCAGCACCTTCGTGAACCGATCGAACGCGGCGTCGCCCTCGTCGAGCAAGCGTGCGGCCACGGCCGATCCGGTCTGGGCGACATGCTGTTCGAGCAGGTCCCGGACGATCTCGCGGTCGGCGCCGCCGAGGCCGAGCAGTTCGAGCTCGCCGCCCGCGAGCGACTCGCGGTTGATGCGCGACTCGCGCAGTCCGAGGACGTACGCCGTGCCGCCGGACATCCCGGCGCCCAGGTTCCGGCCGGTCTCGCCGAGGATCAGCGCGAGCCCGCCCGTCATGTACTCGAGGGCGTGGTCGCCGACGCCCTCGACGACGGCGGTCGCACCCGAGTTGCGCACCAGGAAACGCTCGCCCACGATGCCGCGGATGAACATCGAGCCGCTCGTGGCGCCGTACCCGATGACGTTGCCGGCGATCACGTTCTGCTCGGCGACGAACCCGGCGGACTCGACCGGGCGCACGATGATCTGTCCGCCCGAGAGACCCTTGCCGACGTAGTCGTTCGCGTCGCCCGACAGCCGCAGCGTCACGCCCGACGGCAGGAACGCGCCGAGCGACTGCCCGGCCGACCCGGTCAGGGCGACGTCGATCGACCCAGCGGGCAGGCCCTGCTCGCCGTGGCGCAGCGTGACCTCGTGCCCGAGCATCGTGCCCACCGCCCGCTCGGTGTTGCGGATCGGCAGCTCGACCTCGACGCGACCGCCGTGGTCCAGCACCTGGCGCGCGCGACGGATGAGCTCGTTGTCGAAGTGCTCCTGCAGCTCGTGGTCCTGCGCGCGGGCGTTGCGTCGCGGTTCGGCGTCCGAGAAGTCGGGGCCGACGAGCACGGGCGCCAGGTCGAGGCCGTCGGCCTTCCAGTGCGAGACTGCGCGGTCGACGTCGAGCAGCTCGCGACGGCCGATGACCTCGTCGAGCGAGCGGAAGCCGAGCTCGGCGAGGTACTCCCGCACCTCCTGCGCGATGAACTCGAAGAAGTTCACCACGAACTCGGGCTTGCCGGTGAAGCGCTTGCGCAGCTCGGGGTTCTGCGTGGCGACCCCCACTGGGCACGTGTCGAGATGGCAGACACGCATCATGACGCATCCCTCGACCACGAGCGGAGCGGTCGCGAAGCCGAACTCCTCGGCGCCGAGCAGGGCGCCGATGATCACGTCGCGGCCGGTCTTCAACTGGCCGTCGACCTGCACGACCACCCGATCGCGCATGCCGTTCAGCATGAGCGTCTGCTGCGTCTCGGCCAGGCCGAGCTCCCAGGGCGTGCCGGCGTGCTTGAGCGAGTTCAGCGGGCTTGCGCCGGTGCCGCCGTCATGGCCCGACACCAGGATGACGTCCGCGAGCGCCTTGGCCGTGCCCGCCGCGACGGCGCCGATGCCCGACTGGCTCACCAGCTTCACGTGCACCCGGGCGCCCGGGTTGGCGCGCTTCAGATCGAAGATGAGCTGCTTGAGGTCTTCGATCGAGTAGATGTCGTGGTGCGGGGGCGGCGAGATGAGCCCGACGCCGGCGGTCGCGTGCCGCGTGCGCGCCACCCACGGATAGACCTTCGCGGGCGGCAACTGCCCGCCCTCGCCGGGCTTGGCGCCCTGCGCGAGCTTGATCTGGATGTCATCGGCGTGCGTGAGGTACATGCTCGTCACTCCGAACCGACCGGAGGCGACCTGCTTGATCGCGCTGCGACGTTCGGGGTCGAGCAGGCGGTCGAGATCCTCGCCGCCCTCGCCCGTGTTCGACTTGGCGCCGAGCCGGTTCATCGCGATGGCGAGGGTCTCGTGCGCCTCCTTCGAGATCGAGCCGTAGCTCATCGCGCCGGTCGAGAACCGCTTCACGATCGATGCGACCGACTCGACCTCGTCGATCGGCACCGGCGGTCGAGTGCCGGTGCGCAGCGTGAACAGGCCGCGGAGCGTCATCAGCTGCTCGGCCTGGTCGTCCACGAGCTTCGTGTACTCGCGGAAGACGTCGTATCGGCGGTTGCGCGTCGAGTGCTGCAGCCGGAACACCGTCTCGGGGTTGAACAGGTGCGGCGAGCCGTCGCGACGCCATTGGTACTCGCCGCCGGTCGCGAGCCGCTCGTGCGCGCGCACCGCGACGTCGGCCGGGTACGCCGAGGCGTGGCGCTCGAGGTTCTCGGTCGCGATGACGTCGAGTCCGACGCCGCCCAGCTTCGAGGTGGTACCGGTGAAGTACTCGTCGATGAAGTCCTGCGCCAGACCGACGGCCTCGAACGCCTGTGCGCCGCCGTACGACGAGATCGTCGAGATGCCCATCTTCGACATGATCTTGAGCACGCCCTTGCCGAGCGCCTTGATCACGTTGTGCACGGCCTGCTCGGGGGTGATGCCGGTGATCACCCCCGAACGCACGAGGTCCTCGCAGGTCTCCATCGCGAGGTAGGGGTTCACGGCGGATGCCCCGTAGCCGACGAGCAGGGCCACGTGGTGCACCTCGCGCACGTCGCCCGCCTCGACGATCAGCCCGACCTTCATGCGGTTCTCGGTGCGGATCAGGTGGTGGTGCACCGTCGAGAGCATGAGCAGCGACGGGATCGGAGCGAGGTCCTTGTCGGAGTCGCGGTCGCTCAGCACGATGAAGGCGACGCCCGCCTCGATCGCTTCGTCGACCTCGTCGCAGATCGCCCGGAGGCGGTTGCGCATCGCGTCGCGCCCCTCGTCGAACCGGTACAGGCCGCGGATCGTCGCGGTGGTGCGCGAGCCCGAGCTCGGGTCGATGTGGACGATCTTCGCGAGCTCGTCGTTATCGATGACCGGGAAGTCGAGCGCGACCTGGCGGGCGTGCTCGGGACCCGCCGAGAGCAGGTTGCGCTCGGGCCCGAGCGACGTGCCGAGCGAGGTGACGACCTGCTCGCGGATCGAGTCGAGCGGCGGGTTCGTCACCTGCGCGAACTGCTGGGTGAAGTAGTCGAACAGCAGGCGCGGGCGCTGCGACAGCACCGCGACCGGCGTGTCGGACCCCATCGCGCCGATCGGCTCCTGACCGGTCTTCGCCATCGGGGTGAGGAGGATCTTCACTTCTTCCTCGGTGTAGCCGAACGTGCGCTGGCGACGGTTCACCGACAGCGGCGGGTGCACGATGTGCTCGCGCTCGGGCAGCTCGCCGAGCCGGATTCGACCCTGCTCGAGCCAGTCCGCGTACGGCGCCTGGGCGGCGAGGTCGGCCTTGATCTCGTCGTCCTCGATGAGTCGACCGGCCTCGGTGTCGACGAGGAACATCCGCCCGGGCTGCAGCCGCCCCTTGCGCACGATGCGCGACTGGTCGATGTCGAGCACCCCGATCTCGCTCGCGAGCACGACGAGTCCGTCGTCGGTGACCAGGTAGCGCCCCGGACGCAGTCCGTTGCGGTCGAGCGTCGCGCCGACGAGCGACCCGTCGGTGAACACGATCGCCGCGGGGCCGTCCCACGGCTCCATGAGCATGGAGTGGTACTCGTAGAACGCGCGACGGGCGGGGTCGATCTCGGTCTGGTTCTCCCACGCCTCGGGAACCATCATCATGATCGCGTGCGGCAGGCTGCGCCCGGCGAGGGTCAGCAGCTCGACCACCTCGTCGAACGACGCCGAGTCGCTCGCGCCCGGCGTGACGATCGGCAGGATCGGCGCGAGGTCGCCGAGCAGCTCGCTCTCGAGCTGCGACTGGCGCGCGCGCATCCAGTTGCGGTTGCCCTGGATGGTGTTGATCTCGCCGTTGTGGGCGATCATGCGGAACGGCTGGGCGAGCGGCCACGACGGGAAGGTGTTGGTCGAGTACCGCGAGTGCACGAGCGCGAGCTTGGACGCGAAGCGCTCGTCGGACAGGTCGGGATAGAACGGCTCGAGCTGAAGCGTCGTGACCATGCCCTTGTAGACCATGGTGCGGCTCGACAGCGAGGCGAAGTAGAGGTCGAGCTCGCGCTCGGCTCGCTTGCGCAGCCGGAACGTCAGGCGGTCGAGCTCGATGCCGGCGGCCGAACGCCCTTCGTCGTCGACCGACGTCGCACGCACGTACAGCTGGTGCACGGCCGGCATCGCCGCGCGCGCGAGGGTGCCGAGCTCGTCGGGGCGCACCGGCACCTCGCGCCACCCGAGCACCGTGAGGCCCTCGGCCGCGGCGATCGCCTGCAGCTGCTGCTTCACCGCGCTGCGCGCGGTGGGGTCGATCGGCAGGAACGCGTTGCCGACCGCGTACGCGCCGGCCGCGGGCAGCGGGAACCCGACGACCTCGCGCAGGAATGCGTCGGGCACCTGCGTGATGATGCCCGCGCCGTCGCCCGTGCCCGCATCGGACCCGACCGCGCCGCGGTGCTCGAGGTGGCGCAGCGCGTCGAGGGCGTGCTGGATGATGTCATGGCCGGCGGTACCGCGCAGCGTCGCCACCATGGCGAGGCCGCACGCGTCCTTCTCGGCGGCAGGGTCGTAGAGTCCCTGAGCCTCGGGAACCGAGCTGAATCTCGCGAAGGGTGGGGTGGGCGACACGTGGACCGTCCTCGTCGTCTAGGTGGCAGCTTGGGGACGTCGTCGGCCCTGCGGAGGGGAAGTCGCGGCACGTGATGCGGTGCCGCGTCGGAGCGCGCGAAGCGGGAAGTTACTCGGAGACGGGACGACCTGGGCTTGTGGCTGCCGTCGCGCCTTCTGCGGGCTCGCCCTCGACGCCGTCGTCGAGAGAGTCTGAGTCGGACTCGGTGTCGTCCGAGTCTACCTCAGGGTCGGGGCGCACCCACTCGCGCCCCGGGACGTAGACGCTCGGCTCGAGCCCGGGGTGGCGATGACGCTGCACGAGGATCAGCACGATGCCGATCACGACCGCCGCCCACGCCGCCCAGACGTTGACCCGGATGCCGAGGAACATCTCGCTCGGATCGACCCGGATCGACTCGAAGAACGAGCGACCGAGGCCGTACCAGATCAGGTACACGCCGAACGCCTTGCCCCAGCGCAGGCTCATCCGACGCTCGAGCAGGATGATCACCGCCGCACCCGCGAGGTTCCAGATGAGCTCGTAGAGGAACGTCGGATGGAACAGCGTGCCCTCGGCCAGGCCCTGCGGCCATGCCGCGTTGTCCGAGGGGATCTCGAGCCCCCACGGCAGGTCGGTCGGGGCACCGAACAGCTCGTGGTTGAACCAGTTGCCGATCCGCCCGATCGCCTGCGCGACGAGCAGGCCGGGTGCGAGCGCGTCGGCGAACGACCAGAACCGCAGGCCCGTCAGCCGGCAGCCGATGAGCACGCCGACCGCACCGCCGATGAGCGAGCCGAAGATGGCGTTGCCGCCCTCCCAGATGTTCCAGATCGCGCCCGGCTGGAAGGGGTTCCAGATGTTCGCGCCTTCGTAGAAGTAGTCGGCGGGGTGGGTGAGGACGTGGTAGAGCCGCGCGCCGATGATGCCGAGCGGCACGGCCCAGAGCGCGATGTCGAGCACGACGCCGGGTTCGGCGCCGCGCCTGGTGAGTCGGCGCGACGTGATGACCACGGCCAGGATGATGCCCAGCAGGATGCACAGCGCGTACATGTGCAGGTTGATCTGCCACCCGAAGAGGTTGATCTCGAGGATCTGCCACGCCTCATCGGGGCTCGGAATGCTGAACGGTGCTGACACGCTCGGCTGCTGCCTTTCTCGTGGGATGCCCGTGAACGGGGCTCGATGAGCCTACTTCACGCGGCGCGGGTGCCGCGTGCGAGGTCGGACGCGAGCCGGCCGACCCCCTCGACCCCTCCGTCGCCGAGCGCCTTGACGAGCGCCGAGCCGACGATCGCGCCGTCGGCGTACTCGAGCACCTCGCGCACCTGGTCGGCGCTCGAGATGCCGACGCCGACGCAGGTGCTGTCGCAGCCGTGGGCGCGCAGGCGCTCGACCACGCCGCGGGCGGCCGCGTCGACGTCCTGGCGGGCGCCGGTGATGCCCATCGTCGACACGGCGTACACGAAGCCGCGGCTCTGCGCGACGACCCGTTCGAGACGCTCGCCGGTCGACGAGGGCGCGGCGAGGAAGACCCGGTCGAGCCCGGTGCGGTCGGAGGCCGTGATCCACTCGGATGCCTCGTCGGGGATGAGGTCGGGCGTGATGAGCCCGGAACCACCCGCGGCGAGCAGGTCGTCGGCGAACCGGTCGACGCCGTACTGCACGACGGGGTTCCAGTAGGTCATCATGAGGATCGGCACCTCGATCTGCGAGGTGATCTCGCGCACCGCGGTGAAGCCGTCGCGCAGTCGGAACCCGTTGCGCAGCGCCTGCTGCGTGGCGGCCTGGATAACCGCGCCGTCCATCACGGGGTCGGAGTACGGCAGGCCCAGCTCGATCGCGTCCACGCCGTTCGACGCGATCGCCACGGCGGCGTCGATCGACTCGGCGAGGGTCGGGAATCCGACCGGCAGGTAGCCGATCAGCGCGCCCGAACCGGCGTCGACCCGCGTGCGGATGGTGTCGCGCACGCTCATGCCTGCGTCGCCCCTTCGTCGATGAGGCCGAACCAGCGTCCGGCGGTCTCCATGTCCTTGTCGCCGCGGCCCGACAGGCTCACGAGGATGACTCCGTCGGGGCCGAGCTCGCGGCCCAGCTCGAGCGCGCCGGCCAGGGCGTGCGCCGACTCGATGGCGGGAATGATGCCCTCGGTGCGGCTGAGCAGCCGCAGCGCGTCCATCGCGGCCGCGTCGGTCACGGGCAGGTACGTCGCGCGACCGATCGAACTCAGCCAGGAGTGCTCGGGGCCGACTCCGGGGTAGTCGAGCCCCGCCGAGATCGAGTGCGAGTCGCGGGTCTGGCCGTCCTCGTCTTGCAGGAGGAAGCTCCGTGCGCCGTGCAGCACGCCGGGGCGGCCGAGTGTGATGGTCGCCGCGGTGCGGGGCGTCTCGTGCCCCTCTCCCCCGGCCTCGAACCCGTAGAGCGAGACATCCGCGTCGTCGAGGAACGCGTGGAAGATGCCGATCGCGTTGGATCCGCCGCCCACGCACGCCGCGACCGCGTCGGGAAGCCGACCGGTGAGGGCGAGCACCTGCTCGCGAGCCTCTTCGCCGATGATCTTCTGGAAGTCGCGCACCATGGCCGGGAACGGGTGCGGCCCCGCCGCCGTGCCGAAGATGTAGTTGGTGTGCTCGACGTTCGTGACCCAATCGCGCAGCGCCTCGTTGATCGCGTCCTTCAGCGTGGCCGTGCCGTGCTCGACCGCGATCACCTCGGCGCCGAGCAGGCGCATTCGGGCGACGTTCAGCGCCTGGCGCTGGGTGTCGACCTTGCCCATGTAGATGGTGCAGTCGAGCCCGAACAACGCTGCCGCGGTGGCGGTGGCGACACCGTGCTGGCCGGCGCCGGTCTCGGCGATGACGCGCGACTTGCCGATCCGCTTGGTGAGGATCGCCTGGCCGAGCACGTTGTTGATCTTGTGCGAGCCGGTGTGGTTCAGGTCTTCGCGCTTCAGGATGATCCGGGCGCCGCCGGCGTGCTCCGCGAACCGCGGCACCTCGGTGATGATCGACGGCCGACCGGCGTAGTTCACGAGCAGGTCGGTGAGTTCGCGCGCGAACTCGGGGTCCTGCTTCGCGAGCTGGTAGGCGTCGGAGAGTTCGTCGAGCGCGGCGATGAGCGACTCGGGAACGAACCGGCCGCCGAAGTCGCCGAAGTACGGTCCGGCTTCGGTGCGCAGGGACATCAGGCCTCCAGGAATCGTCGGAGGGTGGACTCGGGGTCGCCGTCGGTGACGAGCGCCTCGCCGACGAGCACCACGTCGGCGCCGGCGTCGCGGTAGTGGGCGACGTCGGCGGCATGCTTCACCGCGGACTCGGCGACGCGGATGGCGTCGGCCGGGATGCGTCCGGCGAGACGGCCGAACAGGTCGGCGTCGAGCTCGAACGTCGTGAGGTCGCGGGCGTTCACGCCGATGAGCTTCGCGCCGAGGTCGGCCGCACGCTCGACCTCGTCGGCCGAGTGGGTCTCGACGAGCGGGGTCATCCCGAGCTCGAGGATCAGCGCGTGGAGCTCGGCGAGCACCGGCTGGTCGAGCGCGGCGACGATGAGCAGCACGAGGTCGGCACCGGCAGCACGGGCCTCGAAGACCTGGTACGGCGTGGCGATGAAGTCCTTGCGCAGCACCGGCAGCGAGACCGTTTCGCGCACGAGTTCGAGGTCGGCCAGCGACCCGCCGAACTTGCGCCCCTCGGTGAGCACGCTGATCGCGCTGGCACCGCCCAGCTCGTAGCTGCGAGCGAGCGCGGCCGGGTCGGCGATCGCCGCGAGCGACCCGCGCGACGGGCTGGAGCGCTTGATCTCGGCGATGATCCTCACCCGATCGGCGGGCGCGAGCGCAGCGAGCGCATCGATCGCCGCGGGCCGTGCGAGCGCCGCGCGCTCGACCTCGGCGATCGGGCGGCCGACCTCACGGGCGCGCGCGTCCGAGACGGCGTTCGCCGTCAAGTCGGCGAGCACGCTCAGTGGACCTTCGGGGGCGCGACCTTGGCACCGCCGACACCGTAGCCGGCGCGCGCCAGCACCCAGCCGACGAGCAGGCCGACGACGAGCAGGCCCGCCGACGCCCAGACGAGCCAGGGCAGTTCGAAGAAGAACGCGACCGTGCCGATGACGAACGCGATGAGCATGATGGTGACGGCGGTCCACGCCGCGGGCGAGTGTCCGTGGCCGGGGTCTGCGGTCTCAGTGCTCATGATGCTCCTTCATAGCGGGGGTCGGGTGCCAGTCTAGCGGGCGGGTTCAGGTCGGAACTGCGGGTCAGGCGGGTCAGGCGGTCGGGTCGTCGCCGCGGCTGAGTTCGTCCCAGTCGTCGATCGCGCGATCGCGCGCCGGGCGCGAGTCGGGTGGCCCTTCGGGCGAGGTCGCGTCGGATGCCTCGGCCTCGGGGTCGTCCGCGCGCGAATCCAGCTCGTCGGCGAGTGCGCGCTCGGCGTTCGGCTCGTCGGCCGGGTCGGTCGTCGGCGCGAGCCGGCCGCCGCCGCCGTATCGCCGCGAGCCGCCGGGCCAACGATGCCCCGTCGCGAGCACCAGCGCGCCGGCTGCGGCGACCACGATGCCACCGGCCAGCCCGACCCAGGGCCAGGCGGTCGCTGCGGCATCGTCGAGCAGGGCGGCGACGGGCTCGGTACCGGTCACGCCGGTGGCGTCGGTCACGGCGGGAGCGACCGAACCGACGACATCGCCCAGGCTCGTCGAGACCGCGAGCACGAGGCATCCGCCCAGCACGACCGCGAGGATGCCCAGCAGCACCCGGATGCCGGGGCCGGCGATGGCGAGCGCACCCGCCAGCGCGAGGCCGGCGAGCGCGAGCGCGGCGAGCGCCGGGCTGGCGACGTCGCCGCCGACCGCGAGCGGCGCGCCGGTGCCGGCGCCGGCCTGCAGCCGCACCTCGAACCAGGGCTGGCTCCACGACAGCAGGGCCAGGCCCGAGCCGGCGATGACCGCGAGGATCGCCGGCAGCTTCATGCGTTCGGGCGTCATCGGTCGACCCGACGCAGCGCGTTGGCGATGGCGACCGCGCGCAACGGGGCGGCCGCCTTGTTCTGGGATTCGTCGAACTCGCTGTCGGGGTCGGAGTCGGCGACGAGTCCGGCCCCGGCCTGCACGTGCGCGACGCCGCCCGCGATGGTGGCGGTGCGGATGGCGATCGCCAGGTCGGCGTCGCCGCCGAAGCCGAAGTAGCCGACCACTCCCCCGTAGACGCCGCGCTGAGCTGGCTCGAGCTCGTCGATGATCTCGAGCGCGCGCGGCTTGGGTGCACCCGAGAGGGTTCCGGCCGGGAACGTCGCCCGGAACACGTCGACCGCGTTGCGGCCGGGCGCGAGATCGCCCTCGACGCTCGAGACGAGGTGCATGATGTGACTGAACCGCTCGACGCGCATGAACTCGGTCACCTCGACCGTGCCTGCGGTGCACACCTTCGCGAGGTCGTTGCGGGCGAGGTCGACGAGCATGAGGTGCTCGGCTTGCTCCTTCGGGTCGGCGATCAGGGCCGACTCGAGGTCGGCGTCGTCTTCGGGGGTCGCTCCGCGCGGCTTCGAGCCGGCGATGGGGTGGGTGTACACCCGGCCGTCCTCGACCTTGACGAGCGCCTCGGGCGACGACCCGACGATGAAGTACGGTTCGGCGCCCGGGGTCTCGAGGTGCAGCAGGTACATGTAGGGGCTCGGATTGAGCGTGCGGAGCACCCGGTAGACGTCGATGGGGTCGGCCGTGGCGGGCTGCTCGAACCGCTGCGAGAGCACGACCTGGAAGATGTCGCCGTCGCGGATGTACTCCTTCGACCGCTCGACGGCGGCGAGGAAGTCGGCGCGGTCGGTGCGGTGCACGGGCGTCGGCACCGCGGACAGGTCGATCTCGGCGAGGTGCGCGTCGGCCGGCCGGGCGAGCGCGGCCTGGAGGCGGTCGAGCCTCGACTGCGCGTCGGCCCACATCTCGCCCGGTTCGACGTCGCCGTCGTTCAGCACCGAGGCGATGAGCTGCACCGTGCCGGTGCGATGGTCGACGACGGCGAGCTCGGACACGAACGCGAACGCCTGGCCGGGCAGGTCGATCTCGGCGGGTGGCCGGTTCGGCAGGTGCTCGATCTGACGGATCGCCTCCCAGCCGATGAATCCGACCAGACCTCCGGTGAGCGGCGGCGCGCCGGGCACGTCCTCGGTGGCCCAGCGGCGGTGCAGCGCTTCGAGGGCGGCGAGGGGGGCGAGATCGGATGCCTCGCCGAGGGCGCGCTCGGCCGACACGCCGTGATCCTGCCACTCGACCACTCCGTCGCGGTCGGTCAGCACGCCGTAGCATCCGGCGCCGACGAACGAATAGCGCGACCAGATACCGCCCTGCTCGGCCGACTCCAGCAGGAAGGTGCCCGGCCGGCCGGCCGCGAGCTTGCGGTAGATGCCGACCGGCGTCTCGCCGTCGGCGAACAGTTCACGTACGACCGGCACGACACGCCTGCCCGGCAGCAGTGCGGCGAACGCGTCGAAGCCGGTGGTCGCGCTCATCCGCGTTCCCCGGCGACGACGGCGAGCGGGTCGCCGTCGAAACACGTTCGGGTGCCGGTGTGGCAGGCCGCGCCCACCTGGTCGACGCGCACGAGCAGCGCATCGGCGTCGCAATCGAGCGCGGCCGACTTCACGTACTGCACGTGGCCCGACGTATCGCCCTTGCGCCAGTACTCCTGCCGCGAGCGCGACCAGAAGGTGACCCGGCCCTCGGTGAGGGTGCGCCGCATCGCCTCGCGATCCATCCAGCCGAGCATCAGCACCTCGCCGGTGTCGTGCTGCTGGATGATCGCCGGCAGCAGCCCGTCGGCGTTGAACGCGGCGCGGGCGAGCGGGTCGCCGTCGGGAGCCCACGGCTCGTCGTCGCGTTCGAGCTCTTCGTCGCCCGGCTCGCTCATCGCACGATCCTCCCGTCTGCCCGCAGGGCCTGCTTGACCTCGCCCACCGTCAGTTCGCCGTTGTGGAACACGGATGCCGCGAGCACGGCGTCGGCGCCCGCCGCCACTGCCGGGGGGAAGTGCTCGACCGCGCCGGCACCGCCCGACGCGATGACCGGCACGTGCGACAGCTCGTGCATGAGGGCGACGAGTTCGAGGTCGAAGCCCTGCTTGGTGCCGTCGGCGTCGATCGAGTTCACGAGCAGCTCGCCGGCACCGAGCTCGATGCCCCGCCTCGCCCACTCGAGCGCGTCGAGGTCGGTCTCGGTGCGCCCGCCGTGGGTGGTCACGACGAAGCCCGACTCGGTGCGGTTCGAGCGCTTCACGTCGAGCGAGAGCACCAGCACCTGCGCGCCGAAGCGGTCGGCGATCTCGGCGATCAGCTCGGGGCGCGCGATCGCCGCGCTGTTCACGCCGGCCTTGTCGGCACCGTGACCGAGGAGCCGGGCGACGTCCTCGGGCGAGCGGACTCCCCCGCCGACGGTCAACGGGATGAACACCTGCTCGGCGACGCGCTGCACCATGTCGTAGGTGGTCGCGCGGTCGTCGACGGTCGCGGTCACGTCGAGGAAGGTGAGCTCGTCGGCGCCCTGCGCGGCGTAGCGCGCGGCGAGTTCGACCGGGTCGCCGGCGTCGCGCAGGTTCAGGAAGTTGACGCCCTTGACCACGCGGCCGGCGGCCACGTCGAGGCATGGGATGACACGGACTGCGAGGCTCATCGCCGGCCCCCTACAGTCGTGCCGCGTGGATGGCGCTGACGAGGATGGCACGGGCGCCGAGCTCGTACAGCGTGTCCATGATCTGGTTCATGCCGATGCGCGGGATCATCACGCGCACCGCAGCCCACTCGGGGTCGTGCAGCGGCGAGACCGTCGGCGACTCGAAGCCGGGCGCGGCAGCCGTGGCCGCGTCGAGCTTGTCGACCGGCACGTCGTAGTCGAGCAGCACGTAGCGGCGCGCGAGCAGCACACCCTGCAGGCGTCGCAGCAGCGTCTGCGTGCCGGGCCGCTCGACACCAGACCCGATGAACACCGCCTCGGACTCGAGGATCACCGGGCCGAACATCTCGAGGCCGGCCTGGCGCAGCGTCGTGCCGGTCGACACGACGTCGGCCACCGCGTCGGCGACGCCGAGGCGAACCGCCGACTCCACGGCGCCGTCGAGCTTGACGAGGTGCGCGGTCACGCCGTGCTGGGCGAGGAAGTCGCCCACGAGCCCGGGGTAGCTCGTCGCGACACGCACGCCCTCGAGGTCGGCGAGCTCGGCGTACGCGCCCGGAGGGCCGGCGAAGCGGAAGGTGGAGTCGCCGAAGCCGAGCGCGGCGATCTCGGTGGCCTCGGACCCGGAGTCGAGCAGCAGGTCGCGACCCGTGATGCCGACATCGAGGGCGCCCGAGCCGACGTAGGTCGCGATGTCGCGCGGGCGGAGGTAGAAGAACTCGACGCCGTTGCGCGGGTCGGAGACGAAGAGCTCCTTGGCGTCCCGGCGGCCGGTGTACCCGGCCTCGTACAGCATCTCGGCGGCGATTTCTGCGAGCGAGCCCTTGTTGGGCACGGCGATACGGAGCATTCCCTGGCTTTCGTGTCGACGGAACTGATCGGTCATGGCGGAGGCGCGATCAGAGATGTCGGTACACGTCGGCGGGCGTGAGCCCCTTGGCGAGCATGAGCACCTGGAGGTGGTACAGCAATTGCGAGATCTCTTCGGCCGTCTCGTCGTCGCTCTGGTACTCGGCGGCCATCCAGACCTCGGCCGCCTCTTCGACGATCTTCTTGCCGATGGCGTGCACGCCGGCGTCGAGCTGGCGCACGGTGCCGCTGCCCTCTGGGCGGGTGCGGGCTTTGTCGCTGAGCTCGACGAAGAGGTCGTCGAAGGTCTTCACCCTAGAAGCCTACCGGTGCGCGGCGCGTCGTCGTGGCGGTGGGCGGCCACCGCCGCCCGCAGCGCCGCGATCTGCTCGGCGGGTTCGCCGCGGAACACCGCGGAGCCCGCGACGAACGTGTCGGCGCCGGCGTCCGCGGCGATGCCGATGGTGTCGACGGTGATGCCGCCGTCGACCTGCAGCCACACGTCGACGCCGCGGGCGGCGACCGCGTCGGCCACCCGCCGCAGCTTCGGCATGGTCTCGGGCATGAACGACTGCCCGCCGAACCCCGGTTCGACCGTCATCACGAGCACCTGGTCGAACTCGTCGAGCAGATCGAGGTAGGCCGTGGCATCCGTGCCCGGCTTCAGGGCGATGCCCGCCCGCGTACCGATCTCGCGAAGCCGACGAGCCAGCCGCACCGGGTCGGCGGCGGCCTCGACATGGAACGTCACACTCGCCGCACCGGCCTCGGCGTAGCCGGGCGCCCAGCGGTCGGGGTCGTCGATCATGAGGTGCACGTCCAGCGGCACCGGACTGACCTGCACGAGCCGTTCGACCATCGGCAGGCCGAACGTGAGGTTGGGCACGAAGTGGTTGTCCATGATGTCGACATGCACCAGGTCAGCGGTCGCGATGCGCCCGAGCTCGTGCTCGAGGTTGGCGAAGTCGGCGGCGAGGATACTCGGGTTGATGCGCGTCGTCATGGGCGGCAGCCTATCGAGCGGCGGCCGCGCGCTCGGCGACGGATTCGGCCCCGCGCCGCCTGCGCACGAGCGCGATGAACATCGCGTCGGTGCCGTGCCGGTGCGGCCAGAGCTGCACGGTACGTCCGTCGCCGCCGAGGTCGAGCGGGCGGGCGGCGATGCCCCGCACGACCGCTGCGGTGTCGAGCTGCTCGGCCGCCTCGCCCCAGCGCTTGAGCGCGGCGGCGATCGTGCCGTGCGTCTCGGCGGTGTGCGGCGAGCAGGTCACGTACGCGAGGATGCCGCCCGGCGCGAGCGCCGCGAACGCGGCATCGACGAGCCGCGCCTGCACCGCCGTGAGCTCGGCGACATCGGCCGGCTGTTTGCGCCACCTCGCCTCGGGCCGGCGCCGCAGCGCGCCGAGGCCCGTGCACGGGGCATCGAGCAGGATGCGGTCGAAGCCGTCCGGCGCACCCAGCTCGGCGGGGTCGAGCTCGGTGCCGTCGCCCACGCGCACGTGCACGTCGAGCGGCACCGCGGCGATCGCGCGTCGCACGAGCTCGGCACGAGCCGGCACGAGTTCGTTCGCGACGAGCACGGCGCCGCCGGCGAGCGCTTCGGCGGCCAGCAGCGCGGTCTTGCCGCCCGGCCCGGCGCACAGGTCGAGCCAGCGCTCGCCAGGCTCGATCGGCCGCGCGCGGCTGAGCGCCAGGGCGGCGAGCTGCGAGCCCTCGTCCTGCACGCGGACGCGGCCCTCGTGCGCCGCGACCAGGGCGAGCGGATGCTCCGCCGTGAAGCCGACCGGCGAGTACGCATCGGGGGCGCCGAGCGAGGCGGGCTCGGCGTCGCCGAGACCGGGCAGCGCGATCAGGTTGACGACCGGCGAGACGTTGTCGGCCTCGAGCAGCGCGTCGAGCTCGCCGACGCGCCCCTCGTGCTCGAGGGCGGCGCGTAGCGCCCGCACGATCCAGGCCGGATGCGACCGGGTGACCGCGAGCCGATCGGTGTCGTCACGGGCGGCATCGGCGAGGCGGCGCACCCACTCGTCGGCATCGGTGCGCGAGACCTGCCGCAGCACCGCGTTCACGAAGCCGGCCGCGGCGGGCGCGACCCGATGGGCGAGCGCGACGGTCTCGTTCACGGCCGCGTGCGTGGGCACGCGGGTCGCGAGCAGCTGGTGGGTTCCGAGTCGCAGCAGGTCGAGCACCGGCGGGTCGATGCGGTCGGTCGGTCGGCCCGCCGCCTCGGCGATCACCGCATCCCACGTTCCGAGCCGGCGCAGCGTGCCGTAGGTCAGCTCGGTCGCAAGACCCGCGTCGGCGCCCTCGAGCCCGGCCCGTTCGATGCGGGCGGGCAGCAGCAGGTTGGCGTACGAGTCACTCGTGCGCACCGCCTCGAGCACGTCGTAGGCGACCGCCCGGGCGGCTGAGACCGACCGGTCGCGGCGGGTGTCGCGCCAGCCGCGCGACGCTGCGCCACGCGAGCCTCCCCCGCTCGAACGGGATGCACGCCGGTTCGGGCCGCCGTCGTTGCCGCTCATCGGGCGACCGCCTCGTCGACACCCAGGCCCCGCCACCAGTCGGCGGCCGCCATCGAGGTGCGCCCGGCCGGCTGCACGCGCACGAGTCGCAGGGCACCGTCGGCGGTCCCGACGAGCACGCGCTTGCCCACGAGCGCCACGCGGCCCGCCGGCAGGTCCGGCGCGTCGGCCACTGGCTCGGCGTCGAGCACCTTCAGGCGCACGCCGGCGACCTCGGTGAACGCGCCGGGTTCGGGGGTGACGCCGCGTCGGCGGGCGTCGACCTCGGCGGTGGGCCGGGTGAAGTCGAGCCTGGCGTCGTCGATGGTCAACTTCGGCGCGAACGTCGGCTCGCCGTGCTGCGTGGTTGCGACGGCGGTGCCGCCGGCGACGCGGTCGACGACGTCGGCGAGCAGCCCGGCGCCCAGCTCGGCGAGTTCGTCGAGCAGGTCGCCGGCGGTGCGCCCCGGTGCGATCGGATGCCGCAGCTCGCCGTACACGTCGCCGGCATCGAGTTCGGGCACGAGCCGGAACACGGATGCCCCGGTCTCGGCGTCGCCCGCGATGATCGCGTGCTGCACGGGCGCGGCGCCACGCCAGGCAGGCAGCAGCGAGAAGTGCAGGTTGATCCACCCGTGCACGGGCGCCGACAGCAGCGGCTCGCGCACCAGCCCGCCGTACGCAACGATCACGCCGAGGTCGGGCCGCAGGGAGGCGATCCGCTCCCCCGCGTCTGCGTCGAGCCGGGCCGCCTCGATGACCGGCAACCCGAGCTCGCCGGCGGCCAGGGCGACCGGCGACGGCGTGAGCACGCGCTTGCGCCCGAGGGGCGCGGCCGGTCGCGTGACGACGGCCGCGATCTCGTGCGGGCCGCGGGCGAGCCGCTGCAGGGCGGGCACGGCGGCGGCTGGGGTTCCGGCGAAGACGAGGCGGAGGGCTGGCACACTCCATTCTCCCCCGGATCCTCACCGGATCAGGGCACCGACGGGTCGTCGAACCGCAGCCGCAGCACCGGGGGCCGCTGCGGGCGGCGCCCCGCGACGGGTTTCCGCCGTTCGGTCGCCGTGCGCACTGCCTCGGCCCGCAGTGCTCCGGCGACCGCCTTGCCGGCCGCGTAGTCGAATCGCACGATCGCCCGGTCGAGGCCGTCATCGAGGTGCACGGGGCCGAGCAGATCGACCCCGGGCGCGGCCCGCCGTGCCGCATCGCTGGCGGCGGCGACCCGGTCCGGCGCGGCGGTCACCGATGCGACCCGCACCGCCGGCGGGAACCGCAGCGCGCGGCGGGCCTCGAGCTCGGTCACCGCCCAGTCGGGCTGGCGCCAGGTCGCGAGCGCGGTGCCGAGCGCGCCGCCCACCCCGACGAGGTGCACCGGCGCACCGGGTGCCGCGAGCGCCGCCGCATTCGACCACCACCGCAGGCAGTCCTCCGCGACGCGCAGAGACTCGCGCAGCAGCATCCGCTCGCCGTCGAGGAGCAGCACCGCCCGGTAGCCGCCGTCGGCGACCGGTTCGGCACCGCGCGTCGCGATCACGAGCGCCGGGCCCGAACCGACCCGCATCACCTGGCGCTCGCCGTCGGCGAGCACGACCTTGGCGCGCGGGAACGCGCGACCCAATTCCTCCGCCGTGCGCGTGGCGCCGATGGTCGCGGCGCGCAGCGACGTGCCCTCGCAGACCGGGCAGCGCCAGCCCGACGTCGTCGTGCCGCAGAGCGTGCACGTGGCCGGGCCGCCGTCGGCGGGCACCGCGATGGTGCCCCCGCAGGCGGCGCAGTGCGCCGTCTCGCGGCACCGGGCGCAGGTCATCAAGGGCACGCGCCCGGGCCGGGCCACCTGCACGAGCACCGGCCCCTCGGCGACCGCCCGCTGGGCTTCGCGCCACGCCGTCGACGGGATGCGCGCCGAGCCCGGCTCGGCGGCCTCCTGTCGGCCGGTGAGCACGATGCGCGGACGCACGGGCCTGGCCGGCGCCAACTCGTGCACCCACCCGAGCTCGACGAGCCGCTGCACGTCGACGCTGCGGGTGTGCCCGGCGAACACGAGCGCGGCACCCGACTGCTCTCGGCGCACGAGCGCCGCGTCGCGTGCGTGCACCCCCGGCGCGAGGGGTTCGGCGTGCAGCGGATCGCCGTCGTCCCAGATCGCGATCAACCCGAGCCGCGAGGCCGGCGCATAGACGGTCGACCGGTTGCCCACGACGATGCGCGCCGCGTCGCCGGTCGCGTCGAGGAACGATCGGTACCGCTCGGCGCCCGACTGCCGGGCGTCGGCCCGCAGCACCCGCCGCGGATCGACCAGGTCGGCGAGTGCCGCCTCGACCTGCTCCTGATCGCGGTGGTCGGGCACCGCGATCAGGACCGAGCGGTCGGACGCGAGCACATTCACCGCCGCCTCGGCGAGGGTGGCCGCCCACGCGCCCACCCATGCGCCCGACGGGGTGCTGCGCATGCCGGGGTCGACGCGCAGCGCGATCCGCTCGCCGCGGGCGAGGGCCCCCTCGAGCAGTCCCGGTGCGAACCCCGAGATCGGCGGTGGCGCGGCCGGCAGGTCGCCCGTCTCGCCCGGTGCACTGCGCCACGACTTCTCGACGCGCACGTACCGCGGCGGGATCGCGAGCCGCAGCACGTCGCTGGCGTTGCCCGCCGCGCGGTCGGCGACCGCACGAGCGAGCGCCCACACGTCGGGGGTCAGCACGGGAACGGTGCTCACCGCGTCCTCGACCTCGCTCAGCGTGCCGGCGTAGTCGCTGCGATCGACGAGCTCGACGACCCATCCGTCGGCGATGCGACCGCCGGTGCGCAGCGGAACCCGCACCCTCGCACCGGCCTGCACCGCACCGGCGAGCCGATCGGGCACGCGATAGTCGAACAGGTGATCGAGCTGCGGCAGCGGCGAATCGACGAGCACCCGGGCGACGGCGCCGTCGACCATCTCAGACGCCGGCGGCCTGGCGCAGGTCGTCGACGCGGTCGAGCCGCTCCCACGTGAAGTCGGGCAGCTCGCGGCCGAAATGCCCGTAGGTGGCGGTCTGCGCGTAGATCGGGCGGAGCAGGTCGAGATCGCGGATGATCGCCGCCGGCCGCAGGTCGAACACCTCGCGGATGGCACGGATGATCTGGTCGTCGGGCAGCGCGCCGGTGCCGAACGTCTCGACGTAGAGTCCGACGGGCGAGGCCGCGCCGATGGCGTACGCGACCTGAAGCTCGAGCCGGTCGGCGAACCCCGCAGCGACCGCGTTCTTCGCCACCCAGCGCATCGCATACGCGGCCGACCGATCGACTTTGGACGGGTCCTTGCCGCTGAACGCGCCGCCGCCGTGCCGGCTGGCGCCGCCGTAGGTGTCGATGATGATCTTGCGGCCGGTGAGGCCCGCGTCACCCTGCGGGCCGCCGATCTCGAACCGCCCCGTCGGGTTGATGAGCACCTTCAGGTCGTCTCGGGTGAGCTCGACGGTGTCGAGCACGGGCCGGATCACGACCTCTTCGACCTCGGCGCGAAGCTGCTCGGTCGACACCTTCGGCGAGTGCTGCGTCGACAGCACGACCGTCTCGATCGTGCGCGGCGTCTGCCCGTCGTAGCCGACGGTGACCTGGGTCTTGCCGTCGGGGCGCAGGTAGTCGAGGTCGCCGGCCTTGCGCACGGCGGCGAGTCGCTCGCTGAGCCGGTGTGCGAGCCAGATCGGCACGGGCATGAGCTCGGGCGTCTCGCGGGTCGCGTAGCCGAACATGATGCCCTGGTCGCCCGCGCCCTGACGGTCGAGTTCATCGACGCTCGACCCCTCGCGGGTCTCGAACGCGTCGTCGACGCCCTGGGCGATATCGGGCGACTGGCCTCCGATCGAGATCGACACGCCGCAGCTGCGGCCGTCGAACCACACGTCGGACGAGTCGTAGCCGATCGAGGTGACGCGCTCGCGCACGATCGCGGGGATCTCGACGTAGCCCGAGGTCGTCACCTCGCCCGCCACGTGCACGAGGCCCGTGGTGACGAGCGTCTCGACGGCGACGCGCGAGTGCGGGTCGACCGCGAGCAGCGCGTCGAGGATCGAGTCGGAGACCTGGTCGCAGATCTTGTCGGGGTGGCCCTCGGTCACCGACTCGGAGGTGAAGAGTCGCAGGTCGCTCATGCTGGTTCGGGTTCCTCTCGGCAGGCGGACGGGCTCGACGGGGTCGTCACGGTGCGGACGACAGCTTCGAGACAACCACGTTCAGGATGCCGTGTGCCACCGACGATTTCGTTCCATGAAGCTCAGCGGCGATCGTGTCGTCGCCGTCGATCACGGTGACGGCGTTGTCGTCGGTCGCGAATCCGGATGCCCAGCCCACCCGGTTCACCGCGAGCAGGTCGGCGTTCTTCGCCCGCCGTTTCGCGCGACCCAGCTCGAGCAGGCGACCGGCGTCGGGCTCGGTCTCGGCGGCGAACCCGACGAGTAGCGTGCCGTCGTGGGCGGCATGCCCGAGTTCGGCGAGGATGTCGGGGTTGCGCACGAGTTCGAGGGTGAGGCCCTCGTCGGAGCCAGGATCTTTCTTGATCTTCGCCTCGCTCACCGTCGCCGGACGGTAGTCGGCGACGGCCGCGGCCATCACCACCACGTCGGCGCCCACCGCTGCCTCGCGCACGGCGTCGCGCAACTCGAGGGCGGTCGAGACGGTGCGCAGGTCGCAGCCCGCGGGGTCGGCGACCTCGAGGTTCGCGGCGATCAGGGTGACGGATGCACCGCGCTCGCGTGCGGCCTCGGCGATCGCGACGCCCTGCTTGCCGCTGGAGCGGTTGCCGAGGAACCGCACCGGGTCGAGCGGTTCGCGGGTGCCGCCGGCGGTCACCACGACGCGCCGCCCGGCGAGGTCGAGGACGGGAGACCCGGATGCCTCGCGGCCGACCTCGGCCGCGGCATCCGGTTCGCCCGCGACCGCGAGCGCGGCCGCGACGATGTCGTCGGGCTCGCTCATGCGGCCAGGGCCGCTGTCGGCGCCGGTGAGCTGGCCGACGGCCGGGCCGACCACGGTGACGCCGCGCTCGCGAAGCGTCGCGATGTTCGCCTGCGTCGCCGGATGGCGCCACATCTCGGTGTGCATCGCGGGCGCGATGACCAGCGGCGCCTCGCTCGCCAGCACGGTGTTGCCGAGGAGGTCGTCGGCCAACCCCGCCGCGAGCTTCGCGATCGTGTTCGCCGTCGCCGGGGCGACCACGATGAGATCGGCGGCCTGCCCGATCGCGACATGCCGTACCTCGGCGACGCCCTCGTAGAGGTCGACATGCACCGGGTTGCGCGAGATCGCCTCGAGCGTCGGGCGACCGACGAACCGCAGTGCGGCCTCAGTCGGCACGACGTGCACGTCGTGGCCCGCCAGCACGAGCGCGCGCACGACGCCGACCGCCTTGTACGCCGCGATGCCGCCGGCGATGCCGACGACCACGTTGAGCGGCATCGGGGCCGGCCCGGCTACTCGCCGATCGGGGTGAGGCGGAGCTTGTCCTCGTTGATCTCGTGCATCGCCACGGTGAGCGGCTTGTCGTCGATCGACGAGTCGACCAGCGGCCCGACGTTGTCGAACAGACTGCCCTCGTGCAGGTCTGCGTAGTAGTCGTTGATCTGACGTGCGCGCTTGGACGCGAAGATCACGAGCTGGTACTTCGAGTCGACCTTCGAGAGCAGGTCGTCGATGGGCGGGTCGATGATGCCGGACAGCTTCTCAGCCAAAGCGGAACTCCTTGTTCGAGCGATGCGCACCCGCGGTGCGCCGGAAAGATCAGGGGGCGGGGCGGCGAGGCCTGCCCCGACGAGGCCTCATCAATTCTACGACCTTCTCGGCCGCCTCGCCGACGTCGTGGTTCACGACCCGGTGATCGAACTCGTCGACGGCCGCCAGTTCGACCTTCGCGGTCTCGAGTCGGCGCTGCTGTTCGGCGGGGGTCTCGGTGCCGCGACCGACGAGTCTGCGCACGAGTTCGTCCCACGTCGGCGGCAGAAGGAACACCAGCGTCGCCTCGGGCATCGCTCGTCGCACCGAGCGCGCACCCTGGATGTCGATCTCGAGCAGCACGCTGTCGCCGGCGGCGATCGCCTGCTCGACCGGGCGTCGCGGTGTGCCGTAGCGGTGCGTGTTGTGCACGATCGCCCATTCGAGCAGTTCGCCGGCCTCGATCATGCGATCGAACTCGGCGTCGTCGACGAAGTAGTAGTGCTCGCCCTCGATCTCGCCGGGGCGAGGTGCGCGCGTGGTCGCCGACACCGAAAGTCGCACCTCGGGGTGGTGGTGACGGATGTACGCGGCCACGGTGCCCTTGCCCACCGCGGTCGGGCCGGCCAGCACGACGAGCCGATCGCCGATACCGCCGTGCGCGGCGATCCAGTCGGCCGTGAAGCGTCGCAGCCGCTGACGCTGAATGCGACCGAGGCCGCCGATGCGCTTCGACGGGGAGATGTCGAGCTCCGCCATGATGCGCTCGGTCTTGGTGCGCCCGATCGCTGGGATCGAGCCGAGGAACTCGGTCACCCGCAGGCGACCCTCGACCCCCTCGGGCTCCTCCAGGCCGGCGCGCAGCACATCGAGGGGGCTGCGCCGCGACTCGGCGATGTCGGCCTTCACCTCGGCGCGCGCACGCCGGGCGGCGACCGCCGCACGGGACGCGGCGACCCGGTCGACCTCGGGCGGCCGGTTGCGGTTCGGCTCAGCCACGTGCCGCCCCCACCAGGTCGAGTCGACGCAGGATCTCGTCGGCGATGCCGTCGGGGCCGGCCGCGAGCACCGAGCGCGACTCGCTCACGATCACACCCTCGGCCAGCGAGCCGAAGATGCGCCGGAAGTCGGCGGGCTCGGCGCCTTGATGCCCGAAGCCCGGGGCGAGCACGGGCAGCGCGGGGCCAGAGGCATCCGTCGCCGCCTCGATGCCCGCGGCGACCAGGTCGACCGTCGCGCCGATCACGACGCCCATCGACCCGATTCCCGACGGCGCCGCCGTCTCGCGGTTCCAGGCGGAAACGCCCGACACGATCGCCCCGGCCACGGTCGCCCCGGCACGGCTCGACTCCTGCAGCACGGCGCCCTGGATCGGGCGGGCCTCGGGGTTCGACGTCGCCGCGAGCACGAGCAGGCCCTTGCCCGCCGCCTCCGCCTGCCGACGGACGGGCTCGATCGAACCGAGCCCCTGGTACGCGCTGATCGTCATCGCATCGGCCTCGAGCGGCGAGCCGGGCGTGAGCCACGCCTCGCCGTAGGCGGCCACGCTCGTGCCGATGTCGCCGCGCTTCGCATCGGCGATGACCACGAGCTGCGCGTCGCGCGCCTCGGCGAGCACCCGCTCGAGCGCGGCGTAGCCGGCAGCACCGTGCCGCTCGTAGAACGCGACCTGCGGCTTCACGATGCCCGCGCGGCCCGCGGCGGCACCCACGACCCGAAGCCCGAACTCGCGTGCGCCCTCGGCGGTGTCGGGCAGCCCCCACCGCTCGAGCAGCTCGGCGTGCGGGTCGATGCCGACGCACAACCGACCGCGTTCGGCGAACGCCGTCGCGAGCCGCTCGCCGAATCCGGCGCGCTCGGTCATGCCGACACCTCCCGGCGGCGCTGGTACTCCTGCAGACTGGTCACCTCGAACCCGCCGCGCACCGCGTCGAGCGAGGCCACCGCGGCGCTCAGCTCGGCGATGGTGGTGAACAGCGGGATGTCCGCGGCTACCGCTGCGGCGCGGATCTCGTACCCGTCGGCGCGGGCCGAGCGGCCGCTCGGCGTGTTCACCACGATGTCGACCTCACCGCGGTGGATGAGCTCGACCACCGAGACCGAGTCGGCCGTCGGCTTCTGGCTGAACTTGCCCACCTCGCTGGCACGAATGCCGTTGCGGCGCAGCACCTCGGCGGTGCCCGACGTCGCGGCGATCTCGAATCCCGCCTGCTGCAAGCGCAGCACCGGCAGGATGATCGCGCGCTTGTCGCGGTCGGAGACCGACACGAAGACCGTGCCGCCGAGGGGCATGCCGCCGTAGGCGGCGGTCTGGCTCTTCGCGAACGCGGTCGGGAAGTCGCGGTCGATGCCCATGACCTCGCCGGTCGAGCGCATCTCGGGGCCGAGCACGGAGTCGACCATGGTGCCCTCGCGGGTTCGGAAGCGGTGGAACGGGAGCACCGCCTCCTTCACCGCCACCGGCGCGTCGAGCGGCACGTGCGAGCCGTCGAGCTCGGGCAGCAGGCCCTCGGCGACGAGCTCGCGGATCGTGGTGCCGACCATGATGCGGCTCGCGGCCTTGGCGAGCGGAATGCCGAGCGCCTTCGACACGAACGGCACCGTACGGCTCGCCCGCGGGTTCGCCTCGAGCACGTAGAGCACACCGGCGCCGATCGCGAACTGCACGTTCAGCAGGCCCCTGACCCCGACGCCTTCGGCGATCGCGAGGGTCGCCTCGCGCACCCGGTCGACCTGGGCACGGCCGAGGGTCACGGGCGGCAGGGTGCAGCTCGAGTCGCCCGAGTGCACGCCGGCCTCCTCGATGTGCTCCATGACGCCGCCGATGTACAGCTCGGTGCCGTCGTAGAGCGCGTCGACGTCGATCTCGATCGCGTCATCGAGGAACCGGTCGACCAGCAGCGGGTGGGTCGGCCCGACGATGCCCTGGTCGGCGATGCGGTCGAAGTAGTCCGCGAGCGACGCGGTGTCGTACACGATCTCCATGCCGCGGCCGCCGAGCACGAAGCTCGGGCGGACGAGCACCGGGTAGCCGATACCCTCGGCGACCTGGATCGCGCCGGCCAGGTCGGTCGCCGTGCCGTTCTTCGGTGCGAGCAGGCCGGCCTGGTCGAGAATGCCCGAGAACAGCCCGCGCTCCTCGGCGAGGTCGATCGCCTCAGGGGTGGTGCCGAGGATCGGGATGCCCGCCGCCTCGAGGCCCTTCGCGAGGCCGAGCGCGGTCTGGCCGCCGAGCTGCACGACGACGCCGACGAGCTCGCCCGACTGCGACTCGGCGTGGATGACCTCGAGCACGTCTTCCAGCGTGAGCGGCTCGAAGTAGAGCCGGTCGCTGGTGTCGTAGTCGGTCGAGACCGTCTCGGGGTTGCAGTTGATCATGATCGTCTCGAACCCGGCGTCGTGCAGCGCGAACGACGCGTGCACGCACGAGTAGTCGAACTCGACGCCCTGGCCGATGCGGTTCGGGCCCGATCCGAGGATGACCACCTTGCGGCGGTCGCTCGGGGCGACCTCGGTCTCGAGGTCGTAGCTCGAGTAGTGATACGGCGTGAGCGCCGGGAACTCGCCAGCGCAGGTGTCGACCGTCTTGTAGACGGGCCGGATGCCGAGGATGTGGCGCACCTCGCGGGCGTCCTGCTCGCTGCCGAAACCCCGCAGCTGCGCGATCTGCGCATCCGAGAACCCGTGGTCCTTCGCGAGCAGGATGGTGTCGGTGTCGAGTGTCTCGGCGGCGGCGACCCGATCGGCGACCTCGTTGATGAGCACGATCTGGTCGAGGAACCAGGGGTCGATCTTCGTCGCCTCGAACGCCTGCTCGATCGTGGCGCCCTTGCGCAGCGCCTGCTGCACCAGCACGATGCGCCCGTCGGTCGGGGTCTTCGCCTGCTCGAGCAACTCGTCGGCGGTGCGCGCCTCGTCGCCCCAGTGGAAGCTCGATCCGCGCTTCTCCAGCGACCGCAGCGCCTTCTGCAGGGCGGTCGCGTAGTTGCGGCCGATCGCCATCGCCTCGCCGACCGACTTCATGGTCGTGGTCAGCGTCGGGTCGGCGGCCGGGAACTTCTCGAACGCGAACCGCGGCACCTTCACGACCACGTAGTCGAGTGTCGGCTCGAACGACGCCGGCGTGACCCGGGTGATGTCGTTCGGGATCTCGTCGAGTCGGTAGCCGATCGCGAGCTTCGCGGCGATCTTGGCGATCGGGAACCCGGTCGCCTTCGACGCGAGCGCCGACGACCGCGACACCCGCGGGTTCATCTCGATGACGATGATGCGCCCGTTCTCGGGGTTGACCGCGAACTGGATGTTGCACCCGCCGGTGTCCACGCCGACGGCGCGGATGATGTCGATGCCGATGTCGCGCAGCTTCTGGAACTCGCGGTCGGTCAGCGTGAGCGCCGGGGCGACCGTGATCGAGTCGCCGGTGTGCACGCCGACCGGGTCGACGTTCTCGATCGAGCAGACCACGACCGTGTTGTCGGCCGTGTCGCGCATGAGCTCGAGCTCGTACTCCTTCCAGCCGAGGATCGACTCCTCGAGCAGCACCTCGGTCGTGGGCGAGTCGTGCAGCCCGGCGCCGGCGATGCGGCGCAGGTCGGCCTCGTCGTAGGCGAACCCCGAGCCGAGGCCGCCCATCGTGAACGACGGGCGCACCACGAGCGGGTACCCGAGGTCCTCGGCCGCGGCGAGCACCTCGTCCATCGTGTGCGCGATGTGCGAGCGCGCCGCCTCGGCACCGCACTCGACGACGAGCTCCTTGAAGAGCTGACGGTCTTCGCCCTTGCGGATCGCGTCGACCTTCGCGCCGATGAGCTCGACGCCGTGCTTGGCGAGGATGCCGGCTTCTTCGAGCTGGATCGCCGCGTTCAGCGCCGTCTGGCCGCCTAGGGTCGGCAGCACCGCGTCGGGCCGCTCCTTGATGATGATCGACTCGATCACGTCGGGGGTGATCGGCTCGATGTAGGTGGCGTCGGCGAAGCCGGGGTCGGTCATGATGGTCGCCGGATTCGGGTTGACCAGGATGACCCGCACGCCCTCGCTGCGCAGCACGCGGCAGGCCTGGGTGCCCGAGTAGTCGAACTCGGCCGCCTGACCGATGACGATCGGGCCGGACCCGATGACGAGGACGGAGTTGATGTCGTCGCGCTTGGGCATCAGGCCTTGGACTCCTTATTCGCGATCACCAGGTCGCGGAACCGATCGAAGAGGTAGTTCGCGTCGTGCGGGCCGGCCGCGGACTCGGGGTGGTACTGCACACTGAACGCGGGGATGTCGAGGCAGTTGAGCCCCTCGACGACGTTGTCGTTGAGGTCGTAGTGGCTCACCTCGACGCGCCCGAAGCCCTCGGCCGACTCGCTGATCTCGCCGATCGGCGCGTCGACGGCGAAGCCGTGGTTGTGCGCGGTGATCTCGACCCGACCGGTGGCGGTGTCGAGCACGGGCTGGTTGATGCCCCGGTGTCCGAACGGCAGCTTGTAGGTCTGATAGCCGAGGGCGCGGCCGAGCAGCTGGTTGCCGAAGCAGATGCCGAAGTAGGGCAGACCTGCTCGCAGCGACGTGCGCAGCAGTTCGACATGGCGGTCGGATGCCCCGGGGTCGCCAGGCCCGTTCGAGAAGAACAGCGCGTCGGGCTTCAGCGCGAGCACCTCCTCGGCGGTCACCGACTGCGGCAGCACGTGCACGTCGAGGCCGCGTTCGGCGAGGTAGTTGAGCGTCGACGTCTTGACGCCCAGGTCGAGCACGGCGACCGAGCCGATCCGCTCGCCGGTGGCCGGCAGCGTGTACTGCTCCTGCGTCGAGACCGTACCCGACAGGTTCTGCCCGGCCATCTCGGCGCCGCCGAGCACGAGGTCGAGCTGTTCTCCGTGGGTGAGCGAGGCATCCGCACCCGAGAAGATGCCGGCACGCATCGCGCCCGCCGAGCGGATGTGGCGGGTCACCGCGCGCGTGTCGATGCCCGAGATGCCGACGATGCCGGCCGCGGCGAGGTCGTCGTCGAGCGAGCGCTGCGCGCGGAAGTTCGACACCACCCGCGACGGGTCGCGCACGACGAACCCGGCGACCCAGATCTTCGCCGATTCCATGTCGTCGTCGTTCATGCCGGTGTTGCCGATGTGCGGCGCGGTCATGAGCACGATCTGGCCCGCGTACGACGGGTCGGTCAGCGTCTCCTGGTAGCCGGTCATGCCGGTCGCGAAGACGGCCTCGCCGAGCGTGCGGCCGGAGGCGCCGTAGGCGCGCCCGTCGTACCGGGTGCCGTCCTCGAGGACGAGCACGGCCGGCTCGTTCGCCGGTCGGGTCGGTGCGGTCATTCGGATGCCTCGCTCTCGTGCGTGTCCGCCGGCCGCGGTTCGGGCGCGGCGGCGATGTCGGTGACGGCCGCGATGATGCTGGCCGCGTCGCCCGGATACCGGGCGCGAAGGTAGCTGTCGACCCGGGTGGGGGTCGGCGCGGGTTCGGACTCGTTCGCGATCCACGTGATCGCGACGAGTCCCTCGGGCTCGACGCTGCGGTCGATGGCCCAGGTCGCCCGGGTCGCGCCCGCGATGCGGTCGGCGGGCAGGAATCCCGGCAACTCGCCGGCGACTCGCAGCACGACGCCCGCGGGCGTCACCTCGACGCGCCCGGCACCGCGGAATGCGAGCCCCAGCAACGCGAGCCGTTCGAGCGGCTCGCCCTCGGGCGTCGTGGCGACGTAGAGCACCTCGCACTCGATCGTCGGCGCGCCGAGTTCGGCCGGAACCGGGTACGCCGACAGTGCCGCGTCGCGTTCGGTGCGCCGACGCCACGACCTGGCCATGAGCCATCCGACCGCCCCGACCACCGCGGCCGCGATGCCGGCGCCGATCCAGTACCCCATCAGCGGGCACCACCCGTCGCCGCGACCTCGTCGACCGGGCGCACCACCCCGTCGAGCACGGTCGCCCGGCCCTGGTGGAACGTCGCGACGACGCGGCCGGGCAGGGTGCGCCCGAGGTAGGGCGAGTTCACGCTGCGGCCGACCAGATCGCCGGTGGCGAACTCCCGGCTCACGCTCGGGTCGAACAGGGTCAGCTCTGCGGGCGCGCCGACCTCGAGCGGCGTGCCGTGGCCGGCGAGCCGGCCGATGCCGGCCGGCGCCTCGCTCATGACGCGGGCGACCTCGGCCCAGCCGAGCAGCCCCGTGTCGACCATCGCGTGCTGCACCACCGACAGCGCGGACTCGAGTCCGACCATGCCGTTCGCGGCGGCGGCCCACTCGACCTCCTTCGCCTCGACGGGGTGCGGCGCGTGGTCGGTCGCCACGATGTCGATGGTGCCGTCGGCGAGCGCCTGGCGCACCGCCTCGACGTCGTCGCGGCTGCGCAGCGGCGGGTTCACCTTGAACCGCGAGTCGTAGCCCTGGCTGCGCTCGCCATCGTCGCCGTAGCCGGCGATCAGGTCTTCGGTGAGCAGCAGGTGGTGGGGGGTCACCTCGGCGGTGACGCGGATGCCGCGGGCCTTCGCCCAGCGGATCACCTCGACGCTGCCCGCGGTGGAGACGTGGCAGACGTGCAGCCGGCTGCCGACGTGCTCGGCCAGCAGCACGTCGCGCGCGATGATCGCCTCTTCGGCGACGGCGGGCCATCCGGCCAGTCCGAGCTCGCCCGAGAGCGCACCCTCGTTCATCTGCGCGCCCTCGGTGAGGCGCGGCTCCTGCGCGTGCTGCGCGATGACGCCGTCGAACGCCTTCACGTACTCGAGCGCGCGCCGCATGAGCAGCGGGTCGTGGACGCAGAAGCCGTCGTCGCTGAACACCCGCACGCGGGCCCGCGAGCGGGCCATCGCGCCGAGCTCGGCGAGCTGCTCGCCCTTCAGCCCGACCGTGACGGCGCCGATGGGCTGCACGGTCGCGTACCCGGCGGCCTCGCCGAGCGCGAGCTCCTGCTCGACGACGCCGGCGGTGTCGGCGACGGGCGAGGTGTTCGCCATCGCGAACACGGCGGTGTAGCCGCCCGCGGCGGCCGCGCGGGTGCCGGTCAGCACGGTCTCGCTCTGCTCGTACCCGGGCTCGCGCAGGTGGGTGTGCAGGTCGACCAGACCGGGCAGCGCGATGAGCCCGTCGGCGTCGATGCGCGTGGCATCCGCGGAGGTCAGGCCCCTGCCGATCTCGGTGATCGCCCCGTCGGCGAGCAGCAGGTCGGCACGCTCGCCGTTCGCCAGCGTCGCGCCTGTGATGAGGAAGGAGGCGGAGGTCATCGGGCGCCCTCCTCGCCGGCGAGCAGCAGGTAGAGGGCGGCCATTCTCACGGAGACTCCATTCGCAACCTGCTCGAGCACGCTCGACTGCGCGGAGTCGGCGGCGGCGGCAGAGATCTCGAGCCCGCGATTCATCGGGCCGGGGTGCATGACCATCGTATCCGCTGGTAGACGGCGGAATCGCTCGTCGTCCAGGCCCCACGCGCGGGCGTACTCGCGACTGTTCGGGAAGAACCCGCCGTGCATCCGCTCCTGCTGGATGCGCAGCATCATGACCGCATCGGGCGCCGAGTCGACGGCCTCGTCGAGGTCGTAGCCGATGCGCGCCGGCCACGCGCTCGTGTCGACCGGCAGCAGCGTGGGCGGTGCGACGAGGTCGACCTTCGCTCCGAGCGTGTGGAGCAACCACACGTTCGATCGGGCGACCCGCGAGTGCAGCACGTCGCCGACGATGACGACCCGCACGCCGTCGAGGTCTCGGCCGCGTGACGCACCCGCGCCGTGGATGCGCCGGCGCAGGGTGAAGGCGTCGAGCAGCGCCTGCGTCGGGTGCTCGTGGGTGCCGTCGCCGGCGTTGATCACGCCCGCGTCGATCCATCCGCTGTGGGCGAGCACCTGCGGCGCGCCCGACGCGCCGTGCCGGATGACGACGCCGTCGGCGCCGATCGCGGCGAGCGTCTGCGCGGTGTCCTTCAGGCTCTCGCCCTTCGAGACGCTCGAGCCCTTGGCGCTGAAGTTGATGACGTCGGCCGAGAGGCGCTTGGCGGCCGCCTCGAACGAGATTCTGGTTCGCGTCGAGTCCTCGAAGAACAGGTTCACGACGGTCTTGCCGCGCAAGGTCGGCAGCTTCTTGACCTCGCGATCCTGCACGCGGGCCATGTCCTCGGCGATGTCGAGCAGTTCGATCGCCTCGTCGCGGGCGAGCTCGCGGGTCGACAGCAGGTGGCGCATCAGTCGTCGCCTCCCTCGATGACCACGGCGTCCTCGCCGTCGGTCTCGACGAGGCGCACCGAGATGCGCTCGGTCTTCGAGCTGGGCAGGTTCTTGCCGACGAAGTCGGCGCGGATCGGGAATTCGCGGTGCCCGCGGTCGACGAGGACGGCGAGCCGGACGGCGCGGGCCCGGCCGAGGTCGTTGAGTGCGTCGAAGGCGGCGCGGATGGTTCGGCCCGAGTAGAGCACGTCGTCGACGAGCACGACCGTCTTGCCGTCGATGCCCTCGTCGGGCACCTCGGTCGGCGCGGGGGTCCGCGTGCGAGTGCGCCCGAGGTCGTCGCGGTACATCGTCACATCGAGGGCGCCTGCGGGCGCGGATGCCCCGGGCTCGATGCGCGCGATCTGCTGCGCGATGCGGGAGGCCAATGCCACGCCCCGCGTCGGGATGCCGAGGATGATGAGATCCGAACTGCCCTTGTTGGACTCGAGGATCTCGTGCGAGATACGGGTCAACGCCCGCTGGATGTCAGCCTGACCGAGCACGACGCGTGCCAAATTCAGACTCCCTTCTCCGCCTCACCGGACGGTCTTCAAGGTTGTCGATACCGGCAAGCCTACCAGCGGGACGGGCTGCGAACGCGACGGCCCGCGCGGAGGGCGCGGGCCGTCGGTCGATCGGGGCGATCGTCGGGGCGATGGCCTCGGCGATGGTCTCGGCCTCAGCGGTCGATCGAGCGCTTCAGCGCCTTGGCGGCGATCACCATCGCGGCGCCGACCAGCACGACGTCCTTCAGGATGTACTGCGCGGTGAGGGTCGGTCCGGCGGCCGTGAACAGCTCGCCGGCGAAGAACACGAGCGGCGAGAAGATCCCGACGAACGTGACCGCGAGCGCGGCGAGGCCGACCCGCACGAACACGCCGGTCACGAACGTGAGGCCGACGAAGACCTCGAGCGTCGCGGTCGCGACCATCGCCCACGGAGCGCCGACGATGCCGAAGGTCAGCGACTCCCAGGTGCGGGTGACGAGGCCCTCGACCGGGCTCACGCCCGGGAAGAGCTTCAGGAAGCCGAACACGAGGAACACCAGGCCGAGCGCGACCTGGAGGGTGGGAGCCGCGGTGCGTTCGAAGAAGCGCTGCAGCACGGACTGGGCCCGGTTGGCACGGTCGAGGACGGCGTCGAGGCCTCCGGCCGAAGTGCCGCGGCCGCTGACGAGGGTGGTGCTGGACATGGGTGATCCTTCCGAGATCTGGTGGGAAACCGGCAGCCGGATGCGGCGGCGAGAGCCATCTCATCGGAGGATCGGATCCAGATCGTCAGGAGCAGCGCTGAACCGCGCTCGGGAGGCACGCTGATCCACCGCCCGGAGGGGCGCTGAGCCGAAGTCAGGCCCAGCACTGAGCGCGGTGCGTCGCCCGGGCAGCACGAAGGCCCGCACGATCGCCGATCGTGCGGGCCTGCAGCGGGTCGATTCAGCCCTTCGCGTGCGAGACCGCGGCGAGCAGCCCGTTCACGAACCCGGCCGAGTCATCCGTCGAGAGCACGGTGGCGGCCTCGACGGCCTCGGAGATCGCGACCGGGTCGGGCACCTCGTCGTTGTAGACGATCTCCCAGACGCCGATGCGCAGCAGGGCGCGATCGACGGCGGGCATGCGCTCGAGCGTCCAGCCGCGCGAGTGCGTGGCGATGAGCTCATCGATCTCGTCGCGATGGTCGACGATGCCGTCGACGATCTCGCGCGCATACAACCACGACGCCTGTCGTTCGGGCTCGCTCACCGCGCGCTCGGCCTCGACCGCGAGCAGCTGCTCGACCGGCACCTGGCGCATGTCGGCCGAGTACAGCAGGTCGAGGGCGCGCTTGCGCGCCTTGGTGCGGGCGCTCACTAGTCGTTCACGCGGCCGAGGTAGTCGCCCGACCGGGTGTCGACCTTGACCTTGGTGCCCGTCTCGAGGAACAGCGGCACCTGGATCTCGTAGCCGGTCTCGACGGTGGCGGGCTTGGTGCCGCCCGTCGAGCGGTCGCCCTGCAGGCCCGGCTCGGTGTAGGTGATCTCGAGCACGACCGACGCGGGCAGGTCGACGTAGAGCGGGTTGCCGTTGTTCAGGGCGATGGTGACGGCCTGGTTCTCGAGCATGAAGTTCGCGGCGTCGCCGACGGTGGCGGCGGGCACGTTGATCTGGTCGTAGTCGACCGCGTCCATGAAGACGAAGTTCTCGCCGTCGTTGTAGAGGTAGGTGAAGTCGCGGCGGTCGACGTTCTCGATGTCGACCTTCGCGCCGGCGTTGTACGTGCGGTCGACGACCTTGCCCGTCACGACGTTCTTCAGCTTGGTGCGCACGAACGCGCCGCCCTTGCCGGGCTTCACGTGCTGGAACTCGATGACGCTCCAGAGCTGACCGTCGATGCTGAGCACGACGCCGTTCTTGATGTCTGCGGTCGATGCCATGGAGGGATCACTCCGATCGGTTGGGGAAGTCTGCGGGCACGCCGAACGGCGTGCGACTGATCGAGTGTAGTCGACTCAGCCGAGTGACCGCTGGATCCAGTCGACCGCCAGCCGGTACGACTCGGCGCCGAATCCGGCGATCACGCCCGTCGCGACGCCCGAGATGACGCTCGAGTGGCGGAACGTCTCACGGGTGTGCGGATTCGACAGGTGCACCTCGACGAGCGGCACGCCGGCCTGCTTCAACTGCGCGGCCGCGTCGCGCAGCGCGTAGCTGTAGTGGGTGAAGGCGGCCGGGTTGAGCACGACGGGCAGCCTCCGGTCGACGGCCTCGTGGATCCACGAGATGAGCTCGGCCTCGTCGTCGGTCTGGCGCAGGTCGATCGTCAGCTCGGGTGCGGATGCCTCGAGCTGCGCTCCGATGTCGGCGAGGGTCTCGGCCCCGTAGACCTCGGGCTCGCGGGTGCCGAGTCGGCCGAGGTTCGGTCCGTTCAGGACGAGGATCGTCTGGGTCACGGCCACAGCCTAGCCGCGAGGTATCCGGCCTCGGATCAGGAGGCGATCTCCTGGTACGCGGCGAACAGCAGCGACTGATCGGGCGCGTGCATCACCGTCGGCTTGGCGAGGTCGTCGAGCACGATGAACCGCAACTGCCCGGCACGCGCCTTCTTGTCGCGCTGCATCGTGGCCAGCAGGGTGTTCCACCGCCCCGCCGGGTAGCTCGTCGGCAGGCTGAGCAGGTCGAGCACGCGCTTATGCCGGTCGGCGACCTCGTCGCTGAGCCGGCCGCTCAACCGGCCGAGCTCGGCGGCGAACGCCATGCCGACCGCGACCGCGGCGCCGTGCCGCCACTGGTACCGCTCGGCGTGCTCGACCGCGTGGCCGAGCGTATGCCCGTAGTTGAGGATCTCGCGCAGGCCCGCCTCACGGAAGTCCTCGGACACGACGTCGGCCTTCATGCGGATCGCCAACTCGACGCACCTGCGGAACTCGGGCGTCGACGGGTCGGTGGCCCGGTCGGGATCGGCCTCGACCAGGTCGAGGATCTCGGGGTAGCGGATGAAGCCGGCCTTCACGACCTCGGCGAACCCGGCGAGGATCTCGTTGCGCGGCAGCGTGTCGAGCAGGTCGAGGTCGCACAGCACCGCGGCGGGCGGCCAGAACGCCCCGACCAGGTTCTTGCCCTCATTCGTGTTGATGCCGGTCTTGCCGCCGACCGCCGCGTCGACCATGCCGAGCACCGTGGTGGGTACCTGCACGACGCGCACGCCGCGCAGCCAGGTCGCCGCCACGAACCCGGCGACGTCGGTCACCGCTCCCCCGCCGAACCCGACGATCGCGTCGGTGCGCGTGAAGTCGGCCTGCCCGAGGATCTGCCAGCAGAACGCCGCCACCTCGACGCGCTTGCCCGACTCGGCGTCGGGGATCTCGGCGAGCAGCACCTCATAGCGGTCGAGCAGCGACTCGCGCAGTTCGGCCGCGCGGGCGCCGAGCGTCGGCGGGTGCACGAGCAGCACCTTGCGCGCCGCCGGGCCGAGCGCGTCGGCGAGGTCGTGGAGCACACCGCGGCCCACGATCACGTCGTAGCCGTCGTCGGCCCCCACCCGGATGGTCGTGCGCTCGTCGCTCATTCGTGGTCTCCGAACCGCCCGGTGATGTCGGCGACGATCCGCGCGACCGAGCGGCGCGAGGTGTCGATCGTGAGGTCGGCGAGCGAGGCGTAGACCGGTTCGCGCTCGGCGTTGATGCGCCGCCACGCTTCGATGCCGCCGTCGACGAGCAGCGGGCGCCCGCCGCCCGCCAGGCGAGAGGCCACCGCCTGCGGCGTGACCCGCAGCCAGACCACGGGAAGCTCGGCGAGATCACGACGGGTGTCGAGGTCGAGCACGGCGCCGCCGCCGAGCGAGACGACCGCGTCTTCGTGCAGCGCCTCGGCGACGACCTCGCGCTCGAGCTCGCGGAACCCCGGTTCGCCGCGCTCGGCGAAGATCTCGGGGATCGGGCCGTACCGTTCGACGATGCGCGCATCGGTGTCGATGAACGACGCGCCGACCGACGCGGCGAGCCGCATGCCGACCCGAGTCTTGCCGGCGCCCATCGGCCCGATGAGCACGACCGGCAGGCTCAGCCGCGCCACGTCAGGCCAGGCCGACGACCGCCGCGTCGGCGGTGCCGGCGGTCGCGAGCGACTCGGGAATCGCGGCGAGGTAGGTCGCGAGGTTGCGGCGGGTCTCGGTCACCGAGTCGCCGCCGAACTTCTCGAGCACCGCATCGGCGAGCACGAGCGCGACCATCGCCTCGGCGACGACGCCGGCCGCGGGGACGGCGCAGACGTCGGAGCGCTGATGGTGCGCAGGGGCCGGCTCGCCGGTCGCGACATCGATGGTGGGCAGCGCGTGCGGAACCGTCGCGATCGGCTTCATGCCGGCGCGCACCCGAAGCACGGTGCCGGTCGACATGCCGCCCTCGGTGCCGCCTGCCCGGTCGGACCCGCGCACGATGCGACCGTCGGCCAGGTGCAGTTCGTCGTGGGCGACCGAACCGCGGCGTCGCGTGGTCTCGAATCCGTCGCCGACCTCGACGCCCTTGATCGCCTGGATGCCCATGAGCGCGCCCGCGAGCCGCCCGTCGAGGCGGCGGTCCCAGTGGGTGTACGAGCCGAGCCCCGGCGGCAGACCGTAGGCGAGCACTTCGACGACGCCGCCGAGGGTGTCGCCGTCTTTGTGGGCGGCATCGACCTCGGCGACCATCAGCTCGCTCGTCGCCGGGTCGAAGCAGCGCAGCGGATCGGCGTCGAGTCGATCGACGTCGTCGGGCAGCGGCAGCGCCGCACCGTCGGGCACACGGACGGGCCCGATCGACAGTGTGTGCGCCACCGTGCGGATGCCGAGTTCGGCGAGGAACGCCTTCGCGACCGCGCCGAGCGCGACCCGGGCCGCGGTCTCGCGGGCGCTCGCGCGCTCGAGCACCGGGCGAGCCTCGTCGAATCCGTACTTCTGCATGCCGACGAGGTCGGCGTGCCCGGGTCGGGGCCGGGTGAGCGGGGCGCCGCGGCCGCGGCCGAGGGACTCGGGGTCGACGGGCTCGGGACTCATGACCTGCTGCCACTTCGGCCACTCGGTGTTGCCGACGCGCAGCGCGATCGGGCTGCCGAGGCTCACCCCGTGGCGCACGCCGCCCGAGATCGCCAGGTCGTCCTGCTCGAACTTCATGCGCGCACCCCGGCCGTAGCCGAGCTTGCGGCGCGCGAGATCGTCGCGGATCGCGTCGAGTGAGACGGGGGTGCCGGCGGGGAGACCCTCGAGGATCGCCACGAGCTCAGGGCCGTGGGACTCTCCGGCAGTGAGCCAACGGAGCATGTCGACCATCCTCCCACAGGCGCGGCGGCCGCCCCGCCGCGTGACGGCACGAGACGGTTCGGATGCCTCAGTCGAGTGCCGCGCGCATGGCCGCGAGCACCTCGGCCTCGCGGTCGAGCGGGGCATCGGGCGACCCGTTCGCGAACACCCGCACCTGCAGCAGGGCCTGGTGCAGCAGCATCCCGAGCCCGTCGGCCACCCGACCGCCCGACTCGAGCCACTGCGTTGCGATCGGCGTCGGCCAGTGTCCGTACACGACGTCGAGCAGGAACGCACCGCGCCTCAGGGCCTCGGAGACCGCGACTCCCGGATCCGTGCCGCCGGGCAGCGTCGCGACGACGAGCTGCGTCGGCCCCGAGGCATCCGACAGCGCCGTGATCGGACGCGCGGCCACCGCGACCCCCAGCCGCTCGCCGAGCGCGACCAGCGCGGCCGCCTTGCCGGGCGTGCGCAGGTACACGTCGACGGCACGGCCGCCGAGCCCGGCGATCGCGATGAGCGCCGATGCGGCCGTCGCCCCAGCGCCGACGATCGCGGCGCGCTCGACCGCGCCGACGCCCTGCTCGCGCAGCGAGTTCACGATGCCGCCGACATCGGTGTTGAAGCCGAGCCGGCGTCCGTCGTCGAACCGGACCGTGTTCGCCGCGGCCGCGAGCTGCGCGACCCGGTCGAGCTCGTCGACCAGCCCCAGCACCTCGTGCTTCAAGGGGAAGGTCAGCGACAGGCCGCGCCAGCTCGCGTCCCGCGTGTCGAGGAAGCGGGCGAGCCCCTGCTCGTCGACCTCGATCGCGGTGTACTCCCAATCGAGGCCGAGCTCGCGGTAGGCGGCGCCGTGCAGCAGCGGGCTCTTCGAGTGCGAGATCGGCGACCCCAGCACCGCGAGCCGCGTGCTGCCGCGCTCGGGCCTCGGGTCATTCGCCATAGTCGGGGTGATCCTCGAGCCACTGGTAGAACTGCTCGGCCGCCGCTTCGTGCTCCTCGATCGTGTTCGTGAAGATCGTCTCGCCGGTGTCGGGGTTCACGGTGACGAAGTAGAGCCACTCCCCCGGCTCGGGGTTCAGCGCGGCCTGGATCGCCGCCGTACCCGGGTTGCCGATCGGCCCCGGCGGCAGGCCGGCATGCACGTACGTGTTGTACGGGTTCGACGCGTCCTCGCGCTCAGCGTCGGTCGTCGTGACCACCGAGTCGTCGGCCGTGCCGTAGTGCACCGTCGAGTCGAACTGCAGCAGCATGCCCTGGTCGAGGCGGTTCTGGATGACCCGCGACACCTTGCCGAAGTCCTGCGGCAGGCCCTCGCGCTCGACGAGCGACGCGATGGTCGCCACCCGAAGCCGATCCTCGGGCGCGACCCCGGCCGCGTCGTACTCTTCGAGGGCGCGGTCGACCATGGTCTGCACGACGTCGTTCGCCGTGACATCCGGATCGAAGGTGTAGACCGCTGGGAACAGGAACCCCTCGACGCTCGTCGCCTCGGCAGGAAGGCCCAGCGCCTGCGGGTTCGCCGCCGCGGCCTCGAGCTCCTCGATCGGGATGTCGAGCACCGTGGAGGCTTCGGCGAGCACGTCGCGCGCCCACGCCCCCTCGCGGAACCGCACGGTGTTCTCCATTCGGTTCGCGTCGTCGAGGAGCGCGTCGAGTGCGGCCTGCGCGCTCATCTGCGACGCCATACGGTACACGCCGGGGTAGAAGGTCGGCGACTGGCCCTTCGCGGCGATCGCGTCGAGGAACGCCTCCTCGGACGCCACGATGTCCTCGTCGACCAGGCGCGCGCCGATCGACGACCCCGTGTCGCCGTCCTCGATCGAGAAGAGCACCTCTCCGGTGCCCTGCCCCGAGTAGTCGGCGGCGGGCTGGAATCGCTCGATGATCGCCGAGATCGGTTCCTGCAGCACGAAGAAGGCGCTGGCCCCGAGCGCGACGACCACGATCAGGGCGATCAGGCAGCCCAACGCGCCGCGGCGGCCGCGCTTCGGCGCGTGCGGCTCGTCGTGGTGCGCGTGCAGCTGCTCGATCGCCGCCATCTCGCGGCGTTCTGCGCGAGATGGGCGCCCGGTCGTCCGGGCAGGCGCCGTGGGCGCATGCTCGGGATCGCGGACGGGCTCCGACGTCGGGCGGTATCGGGTGTCGGACCCGATGAGGTCGGCGAAGGGGTCCGCGTCGGCGGTCGGTCGCTCGGCGGGCACGACACCGAGCGGCGCGGTCGGTGCAGTGGGGACCGCGGGCGCCGTCGCGGGCGCGGTGACGGTGAGGGCGGGCGCCGTGGCGTTCAGCCCGGATTCGTCGTGCTCCGCGCCCTGCAGCTCGGCCTCGCGCTGACGTTCGGCCTCGCGCTGACGTTCGGCCTCGCGAGCCTCGCGCCGAGTCATCGGCCGACCGCTCTGCGGGCGCGCAGGGGGCGGCCCGGCGGGCGCGCCCTCTGGCGCGGCAGGGTTCGGCACCGGAACGGCCGTGGGCGGGGCCGTCGGCGGACGCCGGCCCGGGTCGTTTCCGTTCCGCGAACCGGCACCACCGGGTCGCGGCGCCCGGGGAGTGCCGAGCGTTCCGTCGCCCGGCCCGGCATTCGATGACGCGGCATTCGCGGGCATGCTCGACGAACCGGTTCCCGCTGGCCTGCCACCCGGCGGGCGCTGCGGTGGTGCTCCGCCCGCGAGCAACGCCTGCCAGTCAGCGGCGGCGCCGTCGCCGGCCGCGTCGGAGTCGGGGGGAAGGTGGGTCACGTGGGTGGGGGCCCTTCGTCGGCCGGGACCAGCCGGCCCGGTGCGTCGCCCGACGCGCGCTCGGCGTCGATGGCATGTTGCAAAATGATAACGGCCGCAGCCTGATCGACGACGGAACGCTGCCGCTTGGCGGGTCGCCCCGCTGCCCGCAGGTCACGCTGGGCGCTCACCGTCGACAGGCGTTCGTCGACGAGGCGGACGGGCAGGTCGGATGCCGCGGCGAGCCGCCCGGCGAAGGCCACCGCGTCGTGGGTCGACGCCGTCGACTGCCCCGACAGCGAGAGCGGGTTGCCGACCACGAGCTCGAACGCGTCGTGCTCATCGGCGATCTCGAGGATCCGCTGCACATCGGCGCCCGCTTGCACGGCACCGTCGGCGACCCGGGCGACCGTCTCGACCGGGACGGCCAGGATCGCGCCGGCATCGCTTCGTGCGACGCCGATACGCGCCCGCCCGACATCGATGCCGAGCCTCACTCCGTGGCGCATCGCATCGGCTCCGACTCAGTGCCCGAGCTCGCCGCGCACCGCCTCGAGCGCGGCGGGCACTGCGGACACGTCGGTGCCGCCGCCCTGCGCCAGATCGGGCTTGCCGCCGCCTCCGCCGCCGAGCACGCCGGCCATGCGCTTGGCGAGCGATCCCGCGTTCGCGCCGGCATCGCGCGCGGCGGGCGAGGTCGCGACGATCGCGAGCGGCTTGCCGCCGACCTCGGCCGTGAGCGCAACGACGGATGCGACGTCGCCGAGCCGTGCGCGCACGGCGGTCGCGAGCGAGCGCAGGTCGTCGCCCGAGCCCAGCGCGCCGACGTGCTCGGCGACGAGCAGCACCTCGCCGACCCGAGCCGCGTTCGCCGCGAGCGCCGGAACGCGGTCGCTCAGCGCGCGCGCCTCGAAGGCCTGGATCTTCTTCTCGGCGGCCTTCAGGCCCTGCACGAGGTCGCCGACACGCTCGACGAGCTGGTCGGGACGCGTCTTCAGGTTCTGCGTGAGCTGCTGCACGAGCGCACGCTCGGCGGCGAACTGACGGAACGCCTCGAGGCCGACGAGCGACTCGACACGGCGGTTCGACGCGCCGACCGACGACTCGCCGATGATGTTGATCATGCCCACCTCGGCGCTCGTCGAGACATGGGTGCCGGCGCACAGCTCGCGCGACCAGGGGCCGCCGATGTCGACCACGCGCACGACGTCGCCGTACTTCTCGCCGAACAACGCCATCGCACCGAGCTCGCGCGCCTCGTCGAGCGGCATCTCGCGGGTGACGACCTCGAGATTGTCGCGGATCGCGTTGTTCGAGATCTCCTCGATCTCGCTGCGCGTCTCGGGCGAGAGCGTCTTGTTCCAGCCGTAGTCGAGGCGCAGGTACCCGGCCTTGTTGAACGACCCCGACTGGTGCGCGTTCGGACCGAGCACCTGGCGCAGCGCGGCGTGCACGAGGTGCGTGCCCGAGTGCGCCTGGGTCGCCCCGCGGCGGTAGTCGGCATCGACGACGGTGGTCGCCGCAGTCCCCACGCCGACCTCGCCGCGCACGACCTTCACGGTGTGCGAGATGAGCCCTGCGACGGGCTTTTGCACGTCGAGCACCTCGAGTTCGAATCCGTCGCCGACGATCGCGCCCTGATCGGGCGCCTGACCGCCGGACTCGGCGTAGAGCGAGGTCTCGGCGAGGATCACCTCGGCCGTCTGCCCGGCGACCGCCCGCTGAGCGGGCGCACCCTCGACGAGGATGCCGAGCACCGACGTCTCAGTGGTGAGATCCGTGTAGCCCGTGAAGATCGTCTCGCCCTTGGCGCGGAACTCGCCGTAGACCGACAGGTCGGCGAGCACCTTCTTCTTCGACTTCGCATCGGCCTTCGCGCGAGCGCGCTGATCGGACATCAGCGAGTCGAACGCCGCCCGGTCGACCGCGAGGCCCGCCTCGTCGGCCATCTCGAGCGTGAGTTCGATCGGGAACCCGTAGGTGTCGTGCAGGAGGAACGCGGTGTCGCCCGCCAGTTCGCCGCGACCCGCCGCCTTCGTCTTCTGCACCGCGACATCGAGGATGGTGGTGCCACCCGCGAGCGTGCGCAGGAACGTCTCCTCCTCGCCGAGCGCGAGCTGCTCGATGTGCGCGTAGCCGCGGTCGACCTCGGGGTACGCGACCTTCATCGCGTCGCGTGAGGCGGCGAAGAGGTCGTGGAACGTCGGCCCGTCGACGCCGAGCAGTCGCATCGCACGGATGCTCCGGCGCAGGAGTCGGCGCAGGATGTACCCGCGGCCCTCGTTCGACGGCGTCACGCCGTCGCTCATCAGCATCAGCGACGAGCGCACGTGGTCGGCGATGATGCGCATGCGCACGTCGTCTTCGTGCTCGGCGCCGTAGCGGCGCCCCGACAGCTCGGACGCGCGGTCGAGTACCGGGCGCACCTGGTCGATCTCGTACATGTTCTCGACGCCCTGCTTGATGAACGCGACGCGCTCGAGCCCCATGCCGGTGTCGATGTTCTTCTTGGGCAACGGGCCCACCACGTCGAAGTCGACCTTCGAGGTGACGTTCGCGATGAGCTCCTGCATGAACACGAGGTTCCAGATCTCGGTGAACCGGTCGTCGTCGACGGCGGGCCCGCCGTCGCGGCCGTACTTGGGCCCGCGGTCGAAGTAGATCTCGGAGCACGGCCCGCCCGGGCCGGGCTGGCCGGTGTGCCAGTAGTTGTCCTCTTTGCCGAGACGCTGGATCCGCTCGGCGGGCAGCCCGGCGATCTTCTGCCAGAGCGCCGCCGCCTCGTCGTCGGTCTCGTAGACCGTGACCCAGAGATCGCGCTCGGCGAAGCCGAGGCCACCGGATGACTCGGGGCTCGTGAGCAGCTCCCAGGCGTACTCGATCGCGCCTTCCTTGAAGTAGTCGCCGAACGACCAGTTGCCGAGCATCTGGAAGAACGTGCCGTGGCGGGCGGTCTTGCCGACCTCTTCGATGTCGTTGGTGCGGATGCACTTCTGCACGTCGGCGGCGCGCGGGAACGGCGCCGGCACGGTGCCGGTGAGGTACGGCACGAACGGCACCATGCCGGCAACCGTGAACAGCAGCGTCGGGTCATCGGAGACGAGCGGCGCCGATGGCACGATGGTGTGGCCGCGCTGGGCGAAGAAGTCGAGGTAGCGGCGGCTGATCTCGGCGGTCTGCATGGTTCCGTTCCGGGGTTCGGCGCCCGACCGGGCGCGGATGGTTCTGGGCCGACGCGGTGGGTCGGCGGGTGTGGCGTCAGTGCGGGGCGGGCCCGTCGGCGCGCAGCTCTGCGTCGCGCTCGTGGTACCCCTCGGCGATCGCCTTGCCGAACGCCCTGGCCTTCGCATCGACCGACGAGAAGAACTCGCGACCGCTCGAGGTGCGGTTGACCTGGTGGGCGACGACGAAGCCGGCGGCGACACCGGCGATGAACCACAGCACGCTCTTCACGGAAGCTCCCTGATCGATCACGCCCGGCGTCGGCACGGGCCTCGGGTCAGTCTAGTCGCGCCGGGGGGGCGTCGCCCCGACCGACCTCGCCCGCAGACGAGACAGGGGCCACGGGCGGAACCCGTGACCCCTGCGCGCGACGCGAATGCGTTATCGAGCGGCGTAGTACTCGACGACCAGCTGCACGTCACAGGTCACGGGGACCTCGGCGCGCTTCGGGCGACGCACGAGGGTCGCCTGCAGCTTGTCGAGCTCGACCTCGAGGTAGCCCGGGGTCTTGGGAAGCACGTCGACGTGACCGCCGGCGGCAGCCACCTGGAAGGGCTCGGTGCCCTCGGAGCGCTGCTTGACGCCGATGTGCTGACCCGGCTTCACGCGGAACGAGGGGCGGTCGACGATCTTGCCGTCGACGAGGATGTGGCGGTGCACGACGAACTGACGCGCCTGCGAGATGGTGCGGGCGAAGCCGGCACGCAGCACGAGGGCGTCGAGACGCATCTCGAGCAGCTCGACCAGGTTCTCACCCGTCTGGCCGTCGACGCGCTTGGCCTCGTTGTAGGCGATGCGGAGCTGCTTCTCACCGATGTTGTACTGGGCGCGGAGGCGCTGCTTCTCGCGGAGGCGGACGGCGTAGTCGCTGTCGGCCTTGCGCTTGGTGCGGCCGTGCTCGCCGGGGCCGTACGGGCGCTTCTCCATGATGCGGGCGGCCTTCGGGGTGAGGGCCACGCCGAGGGCGCGGGAGAGGCGGGTCTTGCTACGTGCGCGGTTCGACACGAATGTCCTTTCGGAAGAATCTCAAGTGGAACTTCGGCGCGTGGCGCGCCGGAAGTCTGTGTCAGAGGGATTCGCCAAGGGCCGATCGGCTACAGATCGCACCCATTCGCCGTCGAACCCGCGCAGCCGCACGCGGGATTCTGGCTTCAGGCCAGCGACGATCATATCATGCTCCCCCGCGCTGCCAGGGCCGTGTTCAGTCGCGACCGCGCACGATGCGGCGCAGCTTCGCGAGCCGCGCGGAGATCTCGCGTTCGTTGCCGTGTTCGGTGGGCTCGTAGTAGACCGCGTCGCGCAGCGGATCGGGCAGGTACTGCTGGGGCACCACCCCGATCGCGTCGTCGTGGGGGTAGCGGTACCCCTTGCCGTGGCCGAGCCGCTTGGCGCCAGGGTAGTGGGCGTCGCGCAGGTGCTTGGGCACTCGGCCGAGCCGCCCCTCGCGCACGTCGGCGATCGCCCGGTCGATGCCGAGGTACGCGGCGTTCGACTTCGGTGCCGTCGCGAGATGCACGACGGCCTGGGCGAGCGGGATGCGCCCCTCCGGCATGCCGATGAGCTGCACCGCCTGCGCGGCCGCTACCGCGACGCCGAGCGCCGCCGGGTCGGCCATGCCGATGTCTTCGGAGGCGAGCACGATGATGCGCCGAGCGATGAACCGCGGGTCTTCGCCGGCCTCGATCATGCGCGCGAGGTAGTGCAGCGCGGCGTCGACGTCGCTGCCCCGCACGCTCTTGATGAACGCGCTGATCACGTCGTAGTGCTCGTCGCCGTCGCGGTCGTACCGCAGCAGCGCGCGGTCGACCGCGCGTGCGACGGTCTCGGGCGTGATCAGCGGCCGGGCCGGCTCGGCCGCGGCGGCGTGGGCCGCGGCATCCGCGTCGTCCGGTGCATCCGAAGCGGCGGCGTCATGCGAGGCATCCGTCTCTGCCGTGGCATCCGTCTCTGCCGTGGCATCCGTCTCTGCCGTGACATCCGCATCCACCGGCGACGCGGCTGCCGCCTCGCCGGCCGCCGACACCGCCGCGGCCTCGAGCGCGGTGAGCGCCCGGCGCGCGTCGCCCGACGCCAGGCGCACGATCGCACGCCGCGCCTCGGGGTCGAGTTCGACCGAGTCGGCGAGCCCTCTCGGATCGACCAGCGCGCGGTCGACGAGCATGCCGAGGTCGTCGTCGGAGAGCGGCTCGAGCGTCAGCAGCAGCGACCGCGAAAGCAGCGGCGAGATCACCGAGAACGACGGGTTCTCGGTCGTGGCCGCGACCAGGATCACCCAGCCGTTCTCGACGCCCGGCAGCAGAGCGTCTTGCTGGGCCTTCGTGAACCGGTGGATCTCGTCGAGGAACAGCACCGTCGACAGCCCGTAGAGGTCTCGGGAGGCCTGCGCCTCCTCCATGACCTGCCGGACATCGCGGACTCCTGCGCTCACGGCGGACAGCTCGACGAACTTGCGGCCCGACGACCTCGCGATCGCCTGCGCGAGCGTGGTCTTGCCGGTGCCCGGCGGCCCCCAGAGGATCACCGACACCGACCCGCTCGTGCCCGCGCGATCGCCCGCGAGTGCGACGAGCGGCGAGCCCGGGCCGAGCAGGTGCCGTTGACCGGCCACCTCGTCGAGGCTGGTGGGACGCATCCGCACGGCGAGCGGGGTCGCGCCCGAGCGCAGCCCCTGACCGTGCTGAACCATGCCACCAAGCGTAACCGGGGCCGCCGACATCACCCCGCCGACCGAGGTCGCACCACGACGCGCGATTGGCCCGGCGGGCGGCGCTTAAGTAGAGTCTGCTGGCAGGATTCCGCGAGAAGGAGCACCGTGGCACAGAGCGACCGGCAGGCCCGTGAAGAACGAGCGCGCCTGCGCACCTATCAGGCCCGTCAAGAGGTGCACGCTCGCAAGCAGCGCCGTCGGGTGCGTGACAACCTGATCGCCGGCGGAGTGCTCGTCGTGGTGCTGGTCATCGCCGTCGCCGCGCAGCTGTTCTACTTCAACGGCGGACCGGGCACGCCGGAGGCCGAGCCCAGCACGCCGCCCACCACCGAGCCCACCGAGGCCCCCGAGCCCGAGGGCGAGAACCAGGGCGACGTCCCCTCGGCCGACATCGCCGAGGGGCGCACCTGGACGGGCACGCTCACGCTCAACGACATCCCGCTCGGCATCGAGCTCGACGGTGCAGCCGCACCGCAGGCGGTCTCCAGCGAGATCTCGCTCGCCCAGTCGGGCTTCTACGACGGCGTCAGCTGCCACCGGCTGACGACCGACGGCATCTTCGTGCTGCAGTGCGGCGACCCGGCGGGCGACGGCTCGGGCGGCCCCGGGTACTCGTACGGGCCGGTCGAGAACGCCCCGGCCGACGGCGTCTACCCCGCCGGCACGATCGCCATGGCGCGCGCCGCCAGCCAATACAGCCAGGGCAGCCAGTTCTTCATCGTGTACCAGGACTCGACCCTGCCCACCGACAGCGGGGGGTACTCGGTCATCGGCCACGTCACGAGCGGGCTCGACCAGCTCATCAGCGGCATCGTCGCGGGCGGCACGGCCGATGGAGCCGCCGACGGCGCGCCGGCGACCGAGGTGCGCATCACGGGCTTCACCGTCGAGTGAGCCAGCCCCGCGTCGGGCGCGAATGCCCGCCCGATCCGCGTTCGACCGTGCAATAGGCTGGTCGAGCACACGCCGCCGCGATGATCGCGGCACCGACCACGACAGGGTGAAGCCGTGACCGATTCAGACCAGCAACCGTGGGGCCGCGTCGACGAGACGGGCACCGTCTTCGTGCGCACGAGCGACGGCGAACGCGAGGTCGGCCAGTTCCCCGACGGCTCGGCAGACGAGGCGCTCGCCTACTTCCAGCGCAAGTACGCCGACCTCGCCGGTCAGGTGAGCCTGCTCGAACAGCGCGTGCGTCGCGGCGCACCCGCCGCTGACGTCGCCAAGGCCGTCGCCCACCTGCAGACCGCCGTCGCCGGCGCCAACGCGGTCGGCGACCTCGATGCCCTCGCCCGCCGACTCGAGTCGCTGTCAGGCACCACGGCCGAGCTCACCGAGCAGCAGCAGGCCGAAGCCAAGGCGGCCGTGGCCGAGGCGCTCGCCGAACGCACGGCGATCGTCGAGGCCGCCGAGGCGCTCGCCGCGCAAGACCCCGCGAAGACCCAGTGGAAGCAGACGTCGGCGCAGCTCGACGAGCTGTTCACGCGGTGGCAGCGCCACCAGCAGGACGGCCCGCGCCTGCCCAAGGGCGACGCGAACGAGCTGTGGAAGCGGTTCCGTGCTGCACGCTCGACCATCGAGCACCACCGCAAGGCGTTCTTCGCCGAGCTCGACGCCGCCCACCGCGACGTTCGGGCTCGCAAGCAGCGGCTCATCGAGCGTGCCGAGGCGCTCGCCCCGCGCGGGGCGGACGCGGTCGCCGAGTACCGTGCGCTGCTCGACGAGTGGAAGCTTGCCGGCCGGGCCGGCAAGAAGCTCGACGACGCGCTGTGGGCGAAGTTCAAGGCCGCCGGCGACGTGCTGTTCCAGGCCAAGGCCGAGGCCGACGCCATCGAGGACGAGGCGTACCGGGCCAACCTCGAGCAGAAGCTCGCGCTGCTCGACGATGCCGAGCCGCTGTTGAAGCAGACCGACCCGAAGGCCGCTCGCGCCGCACTCACCCGCGTTCAAGACCGGTGGGACGAGATCGGGCGTGTTCCCCGCGACCAGGTCAGGGTCGTCGAAGATCGGCTGCGCAAGATCGAGGCCCACGTCCGCGGCCTCGAGGACGCCCGCTGGGAGCGCGAGGATCCCGAGAAGAAGGCGCGATCCGAGGGCATGCTCGGGCAGCTCCACGACGCGATCGCCAAGCTCGAGGCCGACCTGGCTGATGCCGAATCGCGCGGCGACGCGAAGGCAGTGGCCGAGGCTCGCGAGGCGCTCGAGGCCCGGCGTGCCTGGCTCAAGGCCGTCGGCGGCTGAGCACTCCTCCACCACTCTGACGATGCGGGCCGCCATCCACAGGCGGCCCGCATCGTCGTTCGGCGCGCACAACGTGCCCCACGATGGGGTGATGGCCCGACTTCCCGCCGTCCTCGGCGTCTCCGACCTGCCGCTTCCCGAGCTCTGCGCGGCCCGCATCGACGGCGAGCTCGTGCAGCTCGGCGGCGGGTGGGTGCCGATCGACGAGCCCGACCTCGCCGCCCTGCGTGCAGAGATCCTCGCCCGGCGCGCCGACCGCGACCTCATCGCCGAGCGCCGCTCCGCGGCCTGGGTCCTCGGGGCGCTCATCGCGCCAGTCGAGCCGCCCCAGTTCTGCGTGCCGATGCACGCCCGTGTGGCGCAGCGCGCCGGCCACGAGTACTCGCTTCGCGAAGTGGTCATCGACGACCACGACATCGTCACGGTCGCCGGGCGCATCCGCTGCACGAGCCCGGTTCGCACGGTGCTCGACCTCGTGCGCGAGGCCGGCCCCGACGAGCGTGGGGCGATGCAGGCGGCAGCCGCCCTGCTGGCGAACGACCTCGACCTCGCCGACGAGGCCGAGCAGCGCCTTCGGTCGGCTTTTCGTCTGCCGGGCAAGCTCCGCGCACTCCAGCGACTCGCGACCGCGCGGGCGATCGCGGTCACCGGGCAGGCTCAGCCGTCCGAGACGCGGTAGACGTCGTACACGGCGTCGATCCGACGCACGGCGTTGAGCACCCGGTCGAGGTGGGTGGTGTCACCCATCTCGAAGACGAAGCGGCTGAGCGCGAGGCGGTCAGTCGATGTCGAGACGTTCGCCGACAGGATGTTGACGTGGTGCTCGCTGAGCACCCGTGTCACGTCCGACAGCAGGCCCGAGCGGTCGAGCGCCTCGATCTGAATCTGCACGAGGAACACGCTCTTCGAGCTCGGCGCCCACTCGACGTCGATCATGCGCTCGGGTTCGCGCATGAGCGACTGCACATTGTGGCATCCGGCCTGGTGCACCGACACCCCCGAGCCACGGGTGATGAAGCCGACGATCTCGTCGCCGGGAACCGGGGTGCAGCACCTGGCGAGCTTGACGAGGATGTCGGGAGCCCCGCGCACCAGCACGCCCGAGTCGCTCGTGCGAGGCAGCGCGCGAGCCCGCGTCGGCAGGTTGATCTCGGGCTCGTCGGTCTCGTCGACGTCGCGCACGAGCGCCACGACCTTCTCGAGCACCGACTGCGTCGAGACGTGCCCCTCGCCGACCGCCGCGTACAGCGACGAGACGTCGTCGTAGCGCAGCTGCGCGGCGACCTCGGCGAACGACTCCTGGCTCATCAGCTTCTGCAGCGGCAGGTTCTGCTTGCGCATCGCGCGGGCGATCGCATCACGGCCGTGCTCGATGGCCTCGTCGCGCCGTTCCTTCGTGAACCACTGGCGGATCTTATTGCGAGCGCGCGGGCTCTTGACGAACGTGAGCCAGTCCTGGCTGGGCCCCGAGTCGGGGTTCTTCGAGGTGAACACCTCGACGACGTCGCCGCTGGTCAACTCGCTCTCGAGCGGCACGAGCCTGCCGTTGACCTTCGCTCCCATCGTGCGGTGGCCGACCTCGGTGTGCACCGCATAGGCGAAGTCCACCGGGGTCGCACCGGCGGGCAGCCCGATGACCCGACCCTTCGGCGTGAAGACGTAGACCTCCTTCGCGCCGATCTCGAAGCGCAGCGAGTCGAGGAACTCGCCCGGATCGCTCGTCTCGGCCTGCCAGTCGGAGATGTGCGCGAGCCACGCCATGTCGGTCTCGGTCGCGGCCGAACGGTCGTCGGTGCGGCCGTTGTTCACGCGCTCTTTGTACTTCCAGTGCGCGGCGACACCGTACTCGGCCCGCTGGTGCATGTCGTGGGTGCGGATCTGGATCTCGACCGCGCGCCCCTTCGGGCCGATCACCGTCGTGTGCAGCGACTGGTAGAGGTTGAACTTCGGCGTGGCGATGTAGTCCTTGAACCGGCCGGGAACCGGGGTCCAGCGGGCGTGGATCGCGCCGAGCACGGCATAGCAGTCGCGCACCGAGTTCACGAGCACACGGATGCCGACGAGATCGTAGATCTCGTCGAACTCGCGCCCGCGCACGATCATCTTCTGGTAGATCGAGTAGTACTGCTTCGGGCGCCCGACGACCTTGCCGCGGATCTTCGCCTGCTTGAGATCGTCGCCGACCAGGTCGATCACCGACTGCACGTACTCTTCGCGCTGCGGCGTGCGCTGTTTGACGAGGCTCTCGATCTCGGCGTAGAGCTTCGGGTAGAGCACGGCGAACGAGAGGTCTTCGAGCTCCCACTTGATGGTCTGGATACCGAGCCGGTGTGCGAGCGGCGCGTAGATCTCGAGGGTCTCGGTCGCCTTGCGTGCCGCGTTCGCTGCGGGCACGAACCCCCAGGTACGGGCGTTGTGCAGTCGATCCGCGAGCTTGATGATGAGCACGCGGATGTCTTTCGACATCGCGACGATCATCTTGCGGACGGTCTCGGCCTGGGTCGAGTCGCCGTACTTGACCTTGTCGAGCTTGGTCACGCCGTCGACGAGCATCGCGATCTCGTCGCCGAAGTCGGCGCGCAACTGGTCGAGCGTGTACTCGGTGTCTTCGACGGTGTCGTGCAGCAGCGCCGCGGCCACCGTCTTCGAGCCGATGCCGAGGTCGGCGAGGATCTGCGCGACCGCGATGGGGTGCGTGATGTAGGGCTCGCCGCTCTTGCGCGTCTGGCCGGCGTGCGCCCGATCGGCGACCTGATACGCCCGTTCGACGAGCGCGAGATCAGCCTTCGGATGATGCATCCGAACGGTTCGCAGCAGCGTGTCGACCGCGCCAGACGGCTGTGCCTTGGAGAAGATCCGCGGCACGAGGCGGCGCAGCGACGCCGTCTGGTTGATCCCCGTGGTCTCGGTCACTCGCTGCACCTCCCGCGTTCCATTATCGCCGCTCCTGACGGAGGGCCGATCTCAGGCGACGGGAGGCGCAGCGTGCCGAGGTCATCCGACGGCGACCGCCTCGCGGGCCTCCGCTGCGGTGGCGCGCTCGCGCTCCTTCAGGACCTTCTCGTCGTGGCGACGGATCTTCGGCTCGCCCTCGCGGAACTGCGAGTACATCGGCGCCGCGATGAACACCGTCGACCAGGTGCCGACGAGGATGCCGATCAGCAGCGCGAGCGAGATGTCGCGCAGCGTGTCGGCCCCGAGCGCACCGGCGCCGATGAAGAGGATCGCCGCGACCGGCAGCGCCGCCACGACGCTCGTGTTGATCGAACGCACGAGGGTCTGATTCACCGCGAGGTTGACCGACTCGGCGAACGTGCGTCGCGACTCCTCACCGTCTTCGGCCGTGTTCTCGCGGATCTTGTCGAAGACCACGACCGTGTCGTACAGCGAGTAACTGAGGATGGTCAGGATGCCGATCATCGCCGCAGGCGAGATCTCGAATCCGACGCTCGCGTAGATGCCGATCGTGACGACGAGGTCCCCGAGCAGCGCGATGATCGCCGCGAGCGACATCTTCCAGGTGCGGAAGTACAACGCCATGACGAGGGCGGCCAGCAGCACGAACGCGATGAGGCCCACGATGGCCTGACGCGTGACGTCGGCGCCCCAGCTCGGGCCGATGAAGGTCGAGGTGACCTCGGAGACCGGCACGTCGTACGCCTCGGCGAGGGCGGAGCTCACCTCGTGCGACTCGCTCTGCTCGAGCTGGTCGGTCTGCACGCGCACCCCGTCGCCGCCGACGATGGCGACGCGCACCTCGGTGTCGGGGACGACTGAGTGCACCGCGTCGATCGCGGGCTGCGACTCCGCGTTCTCGACGCCGGCGATCTGGAACTGCGAACCGCCGCGGAACTCGATGCTGAAGTTCACGCCCCGCACGAGCGGGATGGCGATGGTCACGATGATGATCGCGATCGCGATCGCGTACCACTTCTTGCGCCCGCCGACGAAGTTGAACGAGCGCTTGCCCGTGTAGAGGTCGTTGCCGAATTGGGTGAGGCGGCTTGCCATCAGGACTCCTTGCCCTCGTCGGAGCCGGCACCGACAGCGGCGGCCGCCTTCCACTCGGCGATCGTCTGGCGCTTCTGCGCCTCCTTCGAGCTCGATGCGACCTTGCGGGCCGGCACCGTGCTCGGCTTGCGGAACTCCGCGCGCCCGCGGTACACGGCGCCCAGCGCGTTCGGGTCGAGACCCGACCACGGGTTGCCACTGGAGAAGAACCGCGTCTGGGCGAGCAACTGCAGCATCGGGTGGGTGAAGAGGATCACGACCACCACGTCGATGACGGTGGTGAGACCGAGGGTGTAGGCGAAGCCCTTCACGCTGCCGACGGCGAGGATGAACAGCACGATCGCCGCGAGCAGGTTCACGCCCTTCGAGGCGAGCACCGTGCGGAAGGCCCGCTTCCAGCCGGCCTCGACCGCGCCGACCAGTGGTCGACCGTCGCGCAACTCGTCTCTCACGCGTTCGAAGTAGATGATGAACGAGTCGGCCGTGAAGCCGATCGCGACGATGAGGCCCGCGACGCCCGCGAGCGAGAGCCGGTACCCCTCGCGCCACGACAGGATCGTGATCATCAAGTAGGTGATGACGCCGGCGATGATCAGCGACGCGATCGTCACCGAGGCGAGCGCGCGGTACTGGAACACCGTGTAGATCACGACGAGGATCAGGCCGATGAGACCCGCGATGAGGCCTGCCTGCAGCTGCGCGGTACCGAGCGTCGGGGCGATGGTGTCGGAGGACTGCACCGTGAAGCTGATCGGCAGCGCGCCGAACTTCAGCTGGTCGGCGAGCGCCTTGGACGTGTCCTGGTCGAAGCTGCCCGTGATCTGGGGCCGACCGTCGGTGATGACGCCGTTCATCGACGGCGCCGACAGGACCGCGCCGTCGAGCACGAACGCGAACTGGTCGCGCGGCGCCTCGCCCTTCAGACCGTAGAGACGGGTCGAGACCTTCGCGAAGTCCTGTGTGCCCTCGTCGTCGAAGACGATGTTGACCGCCCACTGGCCAGTCGAGGCGCCCGTGGAGGTCTGGACGGTGCCGTTGGTCGCGTCGACGATGTTCGCCCCGCTCACCTCGACGGGGCCGAGCAGGTACTTGATCGAGCCCGTACGGTCGCAGGTCACGAGCGGCTGGTCGGCGGGCGCAGCACTCGCGTCGCCCTCGTCGATGCTCGAGCAGTCGAAGGTGTCGAACTCGTTCTGCAGTGCGGGCGTGATCCAGTTGGGGTCGCTGCCGTCGGTCGGCTCGACGGTCGGGGTCGACTCGAGCTCCTCCTCTGCGGCGGGGGTCTCGGTCGGCGCGACGGTCGCACTCGTCGCGCCGGTGGCCAGCAGCACCGGGCGCAGTTCGAGCTTCGACGACTGCTCGATGCGGCTGCGGGTCTGGTCGTCGAGCTCACCGGGGATGCGGACGACGACGTTCGATCCCTCGGTGTTGATCTCGGATTCGGCGACACCCGACGCGTCGACGCGCTGGCGGATGATCGATACGGCCTGGTCGAGCTGCTCCTGCGAGGCGGACTGGCCGTCCTCCAGCTTCGGAGCGAGGATGATCTCGGTGCCGCCCTCGAGGTCGAGCGCGAGCTTCGGAGTCCACGATCCGCCGCCCCAGATCACGCCGGCGGCGTTGATCGCGAAGAGGCCGACGATGATCACGCCGAGCCAGGTGAGGGAACGCCAGGCCTTGCGGACCGGCGTCGGTCGGGACGACCGCTTCTTGGGTGCAGCCACGGTTCTGCTTTCTCTGCAGGAGCCCGCGCGTCATCGCGCGGGCGGAGCGTCGATGGGTGGGGGGCTTAGTCGTCCGACTTCTTGGCTTCGGGCGCGTCGTCGGCGGGGGTCTGCTCGACGCGCTCACCGAACTCGGGCTCGCTCTCGAGGTCGGCCACCGGCTCGTCTTCGGTGTCGGCGGGCTCGACCACGCGCGCCACGGTCTGGCGGTGCACCGTGAGCACGGTGCCGGGGGTCGTCTCGACGAGCACCTGGTTCTCTTCCTCGTCCATCGAGAGGATGGTGCCGAACACGCCGAAGTTGGTCATCACCTTCGCACCCGGCTGCACCTTCGACTGCAGGTCGCGCGCCTCGGCCTGGCGCTTGCGCGAGTTGCGGAACATGAAGAAGATCAGCACCGCCAGCACAGCGAGCATGATGATTTCAAAGGGGCCGAACGTCATGAGGGAAGACCTTCCGATGTGCGCGCTCGCGCACGGAGTTGAAAGCGGGACGGGCCGGAGCCTCTACGGATTATAGGTCATCGAGCGGAAGGGCGGCTTCGACTTCGGATGCCTCGGGCTGGCGCCCGAAGTGCCGCCACGCGGCGGGGGTCGCGACACGGCCGCGCGGAGTGCGTGTCAGCAGGCCGATGCGCACCAGGAACGGCTCGACGACCGCCTCGATCGTCTCGGCCTCTTCGCCCACCGATACCGCCAGTGTGTTGAGCCCGACCGGACCACCGCCGAAGCGGGTCAGGATCGTCTCCATGACCGCCCGGTCGAGCCGGTCGAGGCCCAGCGCGTCGACGTCGTACAGGTCGAGTGCCGCCCGCACCCTCTCGAGATCGGCCCGCGCGCGCTCGGACCCGCCCGAATGCACGAGCGTGTAGTCGCGCACGCGACGCAGCAGCCGGTTGGCGATGCGCGGCGTGCCGCGGCAGCGACCGGCGATCTCGGCGACCGCGTCGCCGTCGATCGCAAGCCCGAGCATGCCCGCCGCCCGCGTGAGCACGTGCTCGAGCTCTGCCTCGTCGTAGAACTCGAGGTGCGCGGTGAACCCGAACCGGTCGCGCAGCGGGTTGGGCAGCAGGCCGGCCCGCGTGGTCGCCCCGACGAGCGTGAACGGTGCGAGGTCGAGCGGAACGCTCGTCGCACCGGCGCCCTTGCCCACCATGATGTCGATGCGGAAGTCTTCCATCGCGAGGTACAGCATCTCTTCGGCCGAGCGCGCCATGCGGTGGATCTCGTCGATGAACAGCACCTCGCCCGGCACGAGCGACGACAGGATGGCGGCGAGGTCGCCGGCGTGCTGGATCGCCGGCCCGCTCGACATGCGCAGCGGCCGCCCGCCCTCGTGCGCCACGATCATCGCGAGGGTGGTCTTGCCGAGGCCGGGCGGGCCGGCGAGCAGGATGTGATCGGGTGTGCGCTGCTGCAGCGCTGCCGCCGACAGCAGCAGCTGCAGCTGCCCCCGCACGCGGGACTGCCCGACGAACTCGGCGAGCGAGCGCGGTCGCAGCGCGCCCTCGAACGCGAGCTCGGCCTCGGAGGCGAGCACCGGGTCGGTGAGGTCGAGATCGAGGTCGTCGGCGCCGTCGGTCATCGCACCCTCCCGGTGGCCTGGGCCGGGCCGAGCCGGCCGAGTGCGAGCCGAAGCAGGGCGGGTACGGACGCCGCGTCGGCCTCGGATGCCTCGGCCAGCGTCTGCTCGACCGCATCGGCGGCGAGCTTCTCGCTCCAGCCGAGCCCGGTGAGCGCGGCGAGCACGCTGTCGGCGACGCCCCCGGTCGCAACCGGTGCGGCGGCGGGACGGGACGCGGTGGGCGGGGCGAGCTTGCCCGCGAGCGACAGCACGATGAGCTTGGCCGTCTTCGGGCCGATGCCGCTGACCTTGCGGAACGCCGCATCGTGCTCGGCGTGCACGGCCTCGGCGACCTGGTCGGGCGAGAGCGCCGACAGCACGCCGAGCGCGGATTTCGGACCGACGCCCGTGACGCCGATGAGCAGCTCGAAGACGCCGAGCTCGTCGCGGCCGGCGAACCCGAACAGCGTGAGCGAGTCGTCGCGCACGACGAGCGACGTGTGCACCGTGAGCTCGGCGCCCTCGCGGCTCGCGAGCGCGAGCGCCGGCGTGGTGTTGACGTGGAAGCCGACGCCGCCGACGTCGATGACGACGGAACTGCCGGCCGCGGCGAGGACGCGCCCGCGAAGGGAGGAGATCACTCCTTCACCCTACGGGCGGCCCCCGACACCGCCGCGGACCGCTCGGCGGCGATCCATGCGCGCTGCGCCGGCGTCAGGCCAGGGGCATCCGCATCGACGCGGCCGGCCGAGGCCGCATCCCGCACCGCCGCGCCCGCGACGCCGCCGGTGCGCCAGGCGTGGCAGATCGCGAGCGCCAGCGCGTCCGCCGCGTCGGCCGGCTTCGGCATGGCGTCGAGGCCGAGGATGCGGGCGACCATCGTGCCGACCTGCTTCTTGTCGGCGCGGCCGTACCCGGTGATCGCCGCCTTCACCTCGCTCGGCGTATGGAGTGCGACGGGCAGTTCGCGTCGCGCGGCGATGAGCATGGCCACCCCCGAGATCTGCGCGGTGCCCATAATGGTCGAGACATCCGACCGCGCGAAGACGCGCTCGAGCGCGACCGCCTGCGGGCGATGCTCGTCGAAGACCGCCTCGAGGCCGTCGGCGATGCGCCGAAGCCGGCGCTCGATCGACAGGTCGGTCGGCGACCGCAGCACGACCACGTCGACGAGCGTCGCCGTGCGGTCGGGGGCGACGTCGACCACGCCGACACCGCAGCGGGTGAGCCCGGGATCCACGCCCAGCACCCGCACGGCGATCGGCCTACTCCGCCTCGAGTTCGGCCTGCACCTCGGGGCTCAGGTCGAAGTTCGAGTACACGTTCTGCACGTCGTCGCTGTCTTCGAGCGCATCGATGAGCCGGAACACCTTGCGGGCCGTGTCGGCGTCGATCTCGACCTTCAGGTTCGGCACGAACTCGATGTCGGCCGACTCGTAGTCGAGCCCGGCCTCCTGCAGCGCCTTGCGTACCGGGACCAGGTCGGAGGGGTCGGTGACGACCTCGAACCCGAGCGCGTGCGGCTCGATCTCTTCGGCGCCGGCTTCGAGCGCCGCCATCATGACGTCGTCTTCAGTAGTGCCCTCGCCCGAGACCACGATCACGCCCTTGCGGGTGAAGTTGTAGGCGACCGAGCCCGGGTCGGCGAGCGTGCCGCCGTTGCGGCTGAGGCCCGTGCGCACCTCGGCGGCGGCGCGGTTCTTGTTGTCGGTGAGCACCTCGACCATGAGAGCGACGCCGGCCGGGCCGTAGGCCTCGTAGGTGATCGACTGGTACTCGACCGCCTCGCCGCCGATGCCGGCGCCGCGCTTGATCGCACGGTCGATGTTGTCGTTCGGCACCGAGGTCTTCTTGGCCTTCTGCACCGCGTCGTACAAGGTCGGGTTGCCGTTCAGGTCGGCGCCGCCCATCTTCGCCGCGACCTCGATGTTCTTGATGAGCTTCGCGAACGACTTCGCGCGGCGCGCGTCGATGACGGCCTTCTTGTGCTTGGTCGTCGCCCACTTGGAATGCCCGGACATGCTGCTCCTGAATCCTGTCGTGGCGGGTGCACCCGCCGGCGACCCATTCTAGGGCAGGCCCCGCGCGGCGGTCGGGGCGGCGGGCGGTGCGGCGCCCGGGGCGAGGCGGCGAGGCGGCGCAGGCGGGCGGACTCAGCCGGCGAGCTTGGCCAGCGTGCGCAGGTTGCGATTCGTGGTCGTCGGCGTGAACCGGGCCCGCGACAGGAGCTTCGCGAACGGCGTGTCGGTGGTCGTGCCCTTCACCGGGTTCCAGTAGACGACGCCATCGCCGCGCGCGATCGGGTCGACGGCCGGGTCGAGGCCCTCGCCCCGCGCGAGTTCGTCGAGTACGGATGCCGCGGACGCGAACACCACCCACGGCTGACGCGACGCATCGGCGGCGTCGAACGGGAACGCGTCGATCACGGCGCGCACGTGCTCGGCCGTGGTGAGCACGATCCACGCGTCGTATCCGAACCGCTCGGCGAGCGCGGCCTCGATCTCGCGCTTCAGCGCGGCGGCATCCGCTCTGGGACTCTCGAACGCGACGTTCGCGCTCGCGAGCACCGTGCGCACCGCCTCGAATCCGAGCCCGTCGAACAGTTCGCGCAGCTCGGCCGACCGGATGGTGATGCCGCCGACGTTGACGCCGCGCAGGAGCGCGATGAACGAGGTCATGCGCCCAGCGTACGACCGGCCGTGCCGGCCGGGCCTCGGCCGCCGGCTCGTGCTCACACGAGTGCGGGCATGCCTGTCGGAAACGTCGCACGCTGCCAGGCCGTGTACTTGCGCTTGAGCAGCACGAGCCAGAGCAATCGCACCGGCGCCGGCAGGTTGCGTCGCGACCAGTCGTCGCGATCAGCGGCGGGCACCGCGTCGATCATGAGGCCGAGCTGGATGGGCACACGATCCTTCGGGAGGAGCGTGCGGCCGTGCTCGGCCATCTCGTCCCACTCGCGCTGACTGAGCTCCTCGGCGGCGACCGGCACGATGTCGGCCTCCTCCTGGCCGAGGTGCACACCGAGGGTCGCACCGATGTCATCGAGGGCGGCGGCCAGTCGTTCGCCCGATTCGATCGACGCATCCGCCCGCCAGGTCTCAACGAGCGGCGGCACCCGTTCGAGCAGCCCCGCGACGACCCGGTGCTGTTCGCGCATCAGGTCGACGGTGGCGCCGCACGCCGGCCGACGGTGCTCGAGGCGATCCCACATCGCCTCGTCCTCCCCCTCATGGTGCACGTGCAGGCCGAGGGTCATGAGGTCGACGGTGTCGGCCACGATCGCCGCACGCTCGGTGTCGCCGGGGCGCACCTCGCGCACGAGCCGCGGCGCTTCGCGGAACCCCCACCGGAAGATGCGGTGGATGATCAGGATGTCGGAGGTGTCGCAGCCGGCCGTCTCACCCGCGGGCAGCGGCCCCGAGGTGCTGGGCATTCGTGTCGTCATGACCGGTATCGAACCGGAGGCGGCACCCCGCGTCATCCGTGCTCGCCCTGAGCCCGCCGCTGGCCGTCATGCCCCGGCGTGCGATCGCACCATGCCGAGGAAGTACTCGTGGAACCGGTGCTCGCCGGTGATCTCGGGGTGAAAGCTCGTGCCCAGCAGGCTGCCCTGCTCGACCGCGACGACGCGCCCGTCGGGCAGGCTCGCGAGCGCAGTGGCGCGCCGGCCCACCGACTCGACGACCGGTCCGCGGATGAAGACCGCGTGCACCGGCCGCTCGCCGAGCTCGGGGATGTCGAGGTCGGTCTCGAACGACTGGTTCTGCGAGCCGAAGGCGTTGCGGCGCACCACGACGTCGAGTCCGCCGAGTGTCTGCTGCCCGTCGATCGCGTCGAGCACGGTGTCGGCGAGCATGATGAGGCCCGCGCACGTGCCGTAGACGGGCAGCCCGCCGGCGATCGCCGCCCGCAGGGGCTCAGCGAGTCCGTAGGCGCGGGCGAGCTTGCCCATCACGGTCGACTCGCCACCGGGGATGACCAGGCCGTCGATGCCGTCGAGATCCTGCGGTCGGCGCACCAGCGAGACATCCGCACCGAGGCCCGAGAGCACGTGCGCGTGCTCTCGGAAGTCGCCCTGCAGCGCGAGCACTCCGACGCGGGGGCCGCCGGCCGCGCGCGCGGCCGCCGACTCCCCCGCGTCGAGCGAGTCCTCGCGGAGGGTCGTGGTCACCAGCCGCGCTCGGCGAGCCGGTGCGGTGCCGCCAGGTCGCCGACGTTGATGCCGACCATGGCCTCGCCCAGCCCGCGCGACACCTCGGCGATCACGCTCGGGTCGTCGTGGAACGTGGTCGCCTTGACGATGGCCGCCGCCCGCTGTGCTGGATTGCCCGACTTGAAGATGCCCGAGCCCACGAACACGCCGTCGGCGCCGAGCTGCATCATCATCGCGGCATCCGCCGGGGTGGCGACGCCGCCCGCCGTGAAGAGCACGACCGGGAGCTTGCCGGTCTCGGCGACCTCGGCGACGAGCTCGTACGGGGCCTGCAGCTCCTTCGCGGCGACGTACAGCTCGTCCTTCGTCATCGAGCGCAGCGTGTTGATCTCGCTCGTGATCTTGCGGATGTGCTTGGTCGCCTCGGACACGTCGCCCGTACCGGCCTCGCCCTTCGAACGGATCATCGCGGCACCCTCGTTGATGCGGCGAAGCGCCTCGCCGAGGTTCGTCGCGCCGCACACGAACGGCGTGGTGAACTGCCACTTGTCGATGTGGTTGACGTAGTCGGCGGGCGAGAGCACCTCGGACTCGTCGATGTAGTCGACGTCGAGCGCCTGGAGCACCTGCGCCTCGACGAAGTGCCCGATGCGGGCCTTGGCCATGACCGGGATCGAGACCTCGGCGATGATCGCCTCGATCAGGTCGGGGTCGCTCATGCGGGCGACGCCGCCCTGCGCGCGGATGTCGGCCGGTACGCGCTCGAGGGCCATGACGGCGACGGCGCCGGCGTCCTCGGCGATGCGCGCCTGGTCGGGCGTGACGACGTCCATGATGACGCCGCCCTTCAGCATCTCGGCGAGGCCGCGCTTCACGCGGCTCGATCCGGTCTCGGCAGTGCTCATGTGGGATTCCTTCCGGAGGGGTCGTGGCGCGCGAGAAGGCGCGGAGACAACGGGGATGCTTGACCTAGGCCAAAATGTAGCATGGACCGGGCCTACACTCGGAGCTGCCATGGAACGTGATGTCACCCTCCAGATCTCGGGCCGATCGGCCGCCGAGATCGCCGCCAGCGTGCGCACCCTGATCGAGCGCGGCGAACTCGCTCCCGGTGAGCCGCTCCCGCCCGTGCGCTCCCTCGCCGAGACCCTCGGCGTCAACCGCAACACCGCCGTCGCCGCGTACCGGCAGCTCACGCTGGCCGGCATGGTCGTCACGCGCGGCCGCGGCGGCACGCACGTCGCCGACCCGTCCCCGGTCGCCCAGGAGGGCTTCGCCGCCGACAGCGTGCTGCGCGACGTCGCGACCGGCAACCCCGACCCCGACCTCATCCCCGACCCGTCGCGCGCACTCGCGAAGGTGGCCGGCCGGCCGGTGCTGTACGGGGAGCCGGTCGTCGACCCGGGTCTCGAACGGTGGGCCGCCTCGTGGATGCGCCCCGACCTCGCGCCGACCGATGTCCGGCTGACCATCACGAGCGGCGCGGCCGATGCCGTCGAACGGCTGCTCGCGCAGGCGCTCGTACGCGACGATGCGGTCGCGCTCGAGGACCCCTGCTTCCTGACCAGCATCCACACGGTCCGCGTCGGCGGGTACCGCGCGGTACCGGTGCCGGTCGACGACGAGGGCATGACGGTCGAGGGCCTGCGCTCGGCGCTCGAGCAGGGTGTGCGTGCGGTCGTGTGCACGCCGCGTGCGCAGAATCCGACCGGTGCGAGCCTCACCGAACGGCGGGCACGCGACCTGCGTGCCGTTCTTCGCGCCCACCCGTACGTGCTCGTCATCGAGGACGACCACTTCTCGATGCTGTCGCGCCGCCCGTTCCACTCGCTCATCGGCCCCGAGCACCGCCGGTTCGCGCTCGTGCGCTCGGTGTCGAAGTTCCTCGGCCCCGACATGTGCCTGGCGGTGACGGCCTCCGACCCCGAGACGGCCGACCGGCTCGCGATGCGATTGAGCCCCGGCACCACGTGGGTGAGCCATCTGCTGCAGCGACTCGTGCTCGCGCTCGTCACCGACCCCGAGGTCGTCGACGGCATCGAGACGGCCGGGGCGCACTACGCCGACCGCAATCACGCGTTCGCCGAGCGGCTCACCGCACTCGGCGTGCCGACCGACGCCGGCGATGGGCTCAACCTCTGGGTCGCGCTGCCAGTGCCGGCCCGCGACGTGTCCGAGCAACTCATGCGCCGCGGCTGGCTGGCCCGCGCGGGCGATGCGTTCGCGCTCGACGAAGCCACCGACGCACCCGCGGCCCGCCGGCTGCGGCTCACCGTGCACGACCTCGCCGGCCACGACGCCGATCGACTCGCCGCCGACATCGCCGCCGCGGTGCGCGCCGCGGGTGGACGGCTCGTCGCCGCCGGAGTGGGATGATCGATCGGTGAAGATCCTCTCGATCCAGTCGGCGGTCGCCTACGGGCACGTCGGCAACTCCGCGGCCGTGTTCCCCCTGCAGCGCATCGGCGTCGAGGTGCTGCCCGTCTACACCGTGAACTTCTCGAACCACACCGGCTACGGCGCGTGGCGCGGGCCGCTGATCAGCCCCGACGATGTGGCCGCGGTGATCACGGGCATCGAGGAGCGCGGCGTCTTCCCGCAGATCGACGTCGTGCTGAGCGGATACCAGGGCGGCGAGGGCATCGGCGACGTCATCCTCGACGCGGTCGCGCGTATCAAGGCGGCCAATCCGTCGGCCATCTACGCGTGCGACCCGGTGATGGGCAACGCGAAGAGCGGATGCTTCGTGGCGCCGGCGATCCCCGTACTGCTGCGCGACCGGGTCGTGCCCCAGGCCGACCTGATCACGCCGAACCAGTTCGAGCTGGGCTACCTGACCGACACCTCCCCCGACACGCTCGAGTCGACGCTCGCGTCGGTCGACCTGGTGCGCGCGTCCGGCCCTCGCACGGTGCTCGTCACGAGCGTCGAGCGCCCCGACCGCGAGGAGGGCACGATCGAGATGATCGCCGTCGACGACGCGGGCGCGTGGATCGTGCAGACGCCGCTGATCCCGATGAAGGCGAACGGCTCGGGGGATGTCACGGCCGCGCTGTTCACCGCGCACTACCGCCGCACGGGCGATGCCGCAGATGCGCTCGCCCGCACGACGTCGAGCGTGTTCGACCTGCTCGAGCGCACGCACGCCTCGGGCGAGCGCGAACTTCAGCTCGTCGAGTCGCAGGAGGCCTACGCCAACCCGCGCCTGCAGTTCACCGTGCACCAGGTGCGCTGAGCGCGACGGCTCGCGAGGTCTCGCGACACGTCGCCGTTCTGCTGCCGGCTATGCCGGCCAGGCCTCGGCGATCTCCTGCCTGACCTCGCCGAGCAGGCGCGGCAGCGCCTTCGTCTTCGCGATGATCGGGAAGAAGTTCGCGTCGAGCGCCCACCGGGGCACGATGTGCTGATGCAGGTGCTCGGCGATGCCGGCGCCCGCGATGCGCCCCTGGTTCATGCCGATGTTGAATCCGTCGCAGCGCGAGACGTCCTTGACGACCCGCATCGCCGTCTGCGTGAGCTCGCCGATCTCGGCGACCTCCTCGGGGGTCGCCTGGTCGTAGGTCGCGATGTGCCGGTACGGGCACACCAGCAGGTGGCCGCTGTTGTACGGGAACAGGTTCAGCAGCACGTACGCGTGCTCGCCGCGCGCCACGATGAGCGACTGCTCGTCGCTCAGCTCGGGCGCCCGGCAGAACGGGCAGGAGTGCTCGTCGGGCTGCTGCCCGTCCTGGATGTAGACCAGCCGGTGCGGGGTCCACAGTCGCTGGAAGGCGTCGGGCACGCCCGCGAGCTCTGACGAGACATCCGTCTGGATGCCCTCGAACTCATCGGCGCCGTAGCTGGTCATGCGAACAGGTCGTCCCGCGTGGTCACCTGGCGATGGTCGGCGATCGCCTCGCGGACCTTGGCGATCGCGTCCGCGATCGGCACGCCGTTCTCCTGCGTGCCGTCGCGGAAGCGGAAACTGACCGTCTCGGCGCTGCGGTCGTTCTCGCCCGCGATGAGCTGGAACGGCACCTTCTGGGTGGTGTGCGTGCGGATCTTCTTCTGCATGCGGTCATCACTGGTGTCGAGTTCGGCGCGCACGCCCGCACCCTTCAGCTGCTCGACGATCGCACCGAGGTACGGCGCGTACTCGTCGGCGACGGGGATGCCCACGACCTGCACCGGCGCGAGCCACACGGGGAACGCACCGGCGTAGTGCTCGGTGAGCACCCCGAAGAACCGCTCGATCGAGCCGAACTTCGCCGAGTGGATCATGACCGGCTGCTGGTGGGTGCCGTCGGCCGCGGTGTACTCGAGCCCGAAGCCCTCGGGCTGGTTGAAGTCGTACTGGATCGTCGACATCTGCCACGTGCGACCGATCGCGTCGCGCGCCTGCACCGAGATCTTCGGGCCGTAGAACGCGGCGCCCCCGGGGTCGGCGACGAGTTCGAGTCCGGACTCCTCGGCGACCTCGCGCAGCACGTTCGTCGCGACGTCCCACTGTTCGTCGGAGCCCTTGAACTTGTCGGAGTCCGCGTCGCGCGTCGACAGCTCGAGGTAGAAGTCGTCGAGTCCGAAGTCGCGCAGCAGGCTCAGGACGAAGTTCAGCAGGTGCTTGACCTCGCCCGGCGCCTGCTCGGCGGTGACGTAGCTGTGCGAGTCGTCCTGGGTGAGGCCGCGGACGCGGGTCAGGCCCTGCACGACACCCGACTTCTCGTAGCGGTAGACGGTGCCGAACTCGAAGAACCGCAGCGGCAGTTCGCGGTAGCTGCGCCCGCGCGACCGGTAGATGAGGTTCTGCATCGGGCAGTTCATCGCCTTGAGGTAGTACTCGCTGTTCTCGAGCTCCATCGGCGGGAACATCGTGTCGGCGTAGTACGGCAGGTGCCCGCTCGTCTCGAACACCCCCGACTTCGTGATGTGCGGGGTGGAGACGTACTGGAACCCCTCCTCGATGTGCCGACGGCGGACGTAGTCCTCCATCTCGCGCTTGATCACGCCGCCCTTCGGGTGGAAGACCGGCAGGCCCGAGCCGATCTCCTCGGGGAAGCTGAACAGGTCGAGCTCCGCGCCGAGCTTGCGGTGGTCGCGACGCGCGGCCTCCTCGAGCCGGTGCTGGTACGCGCGGAGCTCGTCCTTCGTGGGCCACGCGGTGCCGTAGATGCGCTGGAGCTGGGGGTTCTTCTCCGAGCCGCGCCAGTAGGCGGCGGCGACGCGCATGAGCGCCCAGCCATTGCCGATCATGCGGGTGTTCGGCAGGTGCGGCCCGCGGCAGAGGTCCTTCCAGACGGTCTCGCCGGTCTTGGGGTCGACGTTGTCGTAGATGGTGAGCTCGCCCGCACCGACCTCGACCGACTCGTGGTCGTCGCCCGTGCCCTCGCCGTGGCCGGCCGAGCCCTTCAGTCCGATGAGCTCGAGCTTGTAGGGCTCGGATGCCAGCTCGGCACGCGCCTCGTCGTCGGTGACGACCCGGCGCATGAACCGCTGCCCCGAGCGGACGATGCGCGCCATCTCTTTGTCGAGCGCCTTCAAGTCCTCGGGCGTGAACGGCTGCGCGACGTCGAAGTCGTAGTAGAACCCGTCGGTGACGGGCGGGCCGATGCCGAGCTTGGCCTCGGGGTTGATCGCCTGCACCGCCTGCGCGAGCACGTGCGCGGTCGAGTGCCGCAGGATGCTCAACCCGTCGGGCGAGTCGATCGTGACCGGCTCCACCACGTCGGCGTCCGTGACCGTCGTGGCCAGGTCCTTGAGCTCGCCGTTGACGCGCATCGCGACAACGGATCGGTCGGTGAAGAGCTCGAACCCGTCGGCCACCTGATCCACTCCTTGTTCGTGGGAAACAACCCTTCAACTGTAGTCCGCTGTGGCGGCACGGCTCGTCGTCGCATCGTCTTCCCGGCACCGGCTGCGAATCATCCGCTTGCACTGCGACTTGCGCCGCGCTTGCGCTCGCTTCCGCTCGCTTTCGCAAGAACTGAGCAATTCTCCGACAGTTCGCCACGAAGCCTTGTGGATGCCTCGAGCCCACCCCTACCGTCAGGTGCAATCGCGCTGGCGCGAGGCATCCACTGGTGCTGATCGAGAGGACCCGTCGACGATGACATCCCCGAACTCCGAGGCACGGCCCGGCCGCCGCCTCATCCCGCGACCGGCCGCGCTGGCCGTCGCCGTACTCGCGACGGGCGGCCTGCCGCTGCCCGCACTGCCCGCATCGGCGGCCCCCGCCGTACCCGCGCCGGTCGTCACCCGAGCCGCGATCGACCCGGCGTTCGTGGCCGGGCGCGGCGCCGACGTACCGTTCCTCGAACAGGAGGCCGAGCACGCCCGCACCAACGGCACCGTACTCGCGCCGAGCCGCGACGCCTACACGCTCGCGGCCGAGGCATCCGGTCGAAGCGCAGTCCAGCTCGCGCCCACCCAGTGGGTCGAGTTCACTCTGCCCGCGAAGACCAACGCCATCACGGTGCGCTACAGCATCCCCGACGCGCCGAACGGCGGCGGCATCACCTCGCCGCTCGAGGTGACCGTGAACGGCAAGGACAAGCGCACCATGACGCTCACGAGCGAGTATTCATGGCTGTACAACCAGTACCCGTTCACGAACGACCCGAACGCGGGCCTGCTGCACCCCGACTGGTGGCTCGCCGAGTGCGGCTGCGTACCGGGCGAGGGCTACGAGGTGCAGGCGCCGTTCCGGCCGATGCACTTCTACGATGAGCAGCGCCTGCTGCTGGTCAAGACGTATCAGCCGGGCGATGTCATCCGGCTCACCGTGCCGAGGGGCGCGAAGGCCGACCTGACCACGATCGACCTGCTCGATACCGAACAGGTGGGCCTCCCCCATGTGCGACTCCTCGCGGCGAACGTGCTGCTGTTCGGCGCCGACCCGCTCGGCAAGAAGGACTCGGCCAACGCGTTCGACAAGGCCATCGCCGCCGCGAAGAAGCTGAAGGTGCCCGTCTACGTGCCGCCGGGTGTGTACCAGGTGAACCGGCACGTCATCGTCGACAACGTCACGATCGAGGGGGCCGGCACGTGGTACACGGTCATCCGCGGCAAGGAGGTCGCGCTCGGCGAGCCCGCGCCCGACGGTTCGGTGCATACCGGCGTCGGCTTCTACGGCAAGTCGGCGGCCGAGGGCGGCAGCCGCAACGTGCGCCTGTCGGGCTTCACCATTCGCGGTGACGTGCGCGAGCGCATCGACACCGACCAGGTGAACGGCATCGGCGGCGCGATGAGCGACTCGGTCATCGAGGACCTCTACATCGAGCACACCAAGGTCGGGCTCTGGTTCGACGGACCGATGAACAACACCGTGGTGCGCAACCTGCGCGTGGTCGACCAGATCGCCGACGGCCTGAACTTCCACACCGGCGTGACGAACTCGCGCGTCGAGCACACCTTCGTGCGCAACACCGGCGACGACGGGCTCGCCATGTGGGCCGAGGGCGTGACCAATGCGGGCAACACCTTCAGCCGCAACACCGTGCAGACCCCCACGCTCGCGAACGGCATCGCCATCTACGGCGGCACCGACCTCACGGTGTCGGGCAACCTGGTCGCCGATCCGATCCGCGAGGGCAGCGGCATCCACCTCGGGTCGCGCTTCGGAGCCGAACCGTTCGCCGGTACCGTCTCGGTCGCCGACAACACCACGGTGCGCGCGAGCACGCTCGATCTGAACTGGAACATCGGCCTCGGCGCGATCTGGTTCTACGCGCTCGACCGGTCGATCGACGGCGCAGACATCCAGGTGACGGGCGACCACTTCCTCGACAGCACGTACAGTGCGATCATGCTGGTCACCGAGTGGGGCGTGAAGGACGCGTACCGCATCGAGAACGTGCACTTCCGCGACCTGCGCGTCGACGGCGCCGGAACCAATGTGGTGAGTGCTCGCACGGCCGGCTCCGCGACCTTCGAGAACGTCGACGTGCGCAATGTCGGCCACTGGGGCGTGAACAACTGCGGCGCCTTCAACTGGGACTGGGAGAACGGTTCCGAGTTCTCGCTGCAAGACCTGGGCGGCAATGACGGCGTCGACACGAACGAGTTCCATCTCGGCACGCCGTGGCTCGCGCCCTACCTGCCGAACCTCATCACCTGCAACGACCGGCCGCCGCTCACGGCTCCGCCGGCTCCGTCACCCTGGGTGCAGCCCTGAGCCGATCAGGACGGATGCATCGGTTCCGGATGCGTCGCTACCGGATGCGGCGCAGGTGACGGATGCCCCGGGCGGGCGTGTGCGGCTTCGGCCGCCGCGCCCGCCCGAGTCCGTCCGAGAGGCGGCGTGCTACGGCGCGGTCCACCGCTGGAGACGCCGTGTCGCTCGCCCCATGATCGCGGGCGGTGTCGCCCGCAGGAGCGCGTCCCGGACGCCCGCGGCGAGCGGCAGGGAGGCTTGGGCCACCTTCCCCATCTGACGCGACCGTCGCCAGATGGCTCGGGTCCGTTTCGTCCGCAGGTCGTCGTATCTGGACAGCGCCGCGTCCGGATCGCCACGCCGGAGCAGCAGTGTCAGGGTGGCGGCATCCTCGATGGCTTGCCCCGCGCCCTGCCCCAGATTGGGCGTCATGCCGTGGGCGGCGTCACCGAGCAGCACTGTACGGCCCTTGGTGAACGCGACGGGGAGCCGAGCGAGGTCGAAAATGTCGTGACGGAGCACCGCGTCTGCGGGCGTCGCGTCGATGCACGCCCGGATCGGCGCATGCCAGTGGCCGAAGCGCTCGCGCACCGCGGCCTGCTCATCGTCAGCGCGCCGGCCCGCGGGCGAGGATTCGGTGGCGAACCAGTAGACCCGATCGTCCGGCAGCGGCACGATACCGAATATGCGCCCCCGCCCCCAGGTCTCTCCGGCTTCGCCCTGGACGTCGACCCCCGAGGCCGTGATCCCGCGCCAGGCGGTGTACCCGGCGTAGCGAACGCCGCGGTCTAGACCGAGGTGCGCACGGGCCTCGCTGCGCAGCCCGTCGGCCGCGACCACCAGATCGAACCCCTGCTCGCGGTCGGCCACGGTCACCACCGGCCGGCCGTCTCCTGAGATCTCGGCGCGCTGCCCGAGGCGGAGACTCCCGGTGGGCAGGGCGGCCACGAGGACGCGATGCAACTCGGCTCGGTGCAGGCTGCGCAGCGTCGACACCGCCGAAGACGGCATCGACACGAGCCAGTCGCCTGACGGCGTGCGCTGCCCCGCCCGCATCCGAGCGATCGCATCGCTGCTGGCCTGACGCACCGTGTCGCCCAGCCCGATCGCAGCGAGCGCGCCGAAGGCATTGCCGAACAGGGTCAGCCCCGCCCCGACCGCGCCCGGCTCGTCGCGGCGCTCGTAGACGACGACCTCATGCCCGTCCGCGCTCAGCCCCGCCGCGACCGTCAGCCCACCGATTCCGGCACCGATCACCGCGACCCGCATCCGACTCCCCTGTTCTCCTGTTCGGCTCGAGTCTCCCAGACACCGGAACCTTCCGGAGGTCCGAGCGGTCGGGTAGGCGGGAACCGAGGCTATAGGCACGAAAGTGTGGATGGGATCTTGATCTGACCGCGGAATGACGGGTAAAACGGGGTTCGGTATGGTCCGCGACGCTTGGCACCTCTCCGGCTGGATCGGCGAGCACTGACACGCCCGAACTCGCGACGTGGTGCGCGCTCCGGTTCGGCGAGCTGACCGAGCTTCGCCGAGGAGACATCGAGCTGAAGAAGGGTGTGATCCACGTCCGCCGCGCCGTCGTTCTCGCAGGCGAGAGACGAACTCGCCCGCGCGGTCATCGAGGCCGACGCGATGCTCACGAACACGCCGTTCGAGGACGACGACGCGCAGCCTGGGAACGCTCGAGGCGATCATGTCGGCGCCGCCCTCAACCGGCTCACCGCCGCGGTCGAGACTCAGACCCGTCTGCTGCTCGCGCGGTTGGACCGATGGGAGGAACGTAGATGAGCGAGCGCGTGATGATCGACCACGAAGGCACGCTGCGCGGGCTGTACGGCCCCGAGAACTGGCGTCACGGGTGGGGGCTCATCTCGCCGGAGGAAGACGCGCACCGTCACCGCGTGATCACCGAGGGCACGCTGTGGCTGCCTGATGGGCAGAAGATGCCACTTGCCGCGGCCAAGCGCGTGAAGGCTCGTCTGATGCAGACTTCCTCGGATGGTTCCGAGCCCGGCCACACGCCCGGAGGGGAAAGCCGCTGCCTGATCCCCGACGTCTTGTGCTGGGATATACATCCCGATGCTCAGTGGGCAGCCGAGAGCAGGCAAGTCCACGCTCGTGGTCGACCTGATCGCGGCGATCCTCACGCCGGGGCGGAGCTTTCTCGACCACTGCCTCACGCCGACCTCGTGGTCGACGAACGGAACAGGTCGTCTGGCTGATGAACGCCGAGAATCCCGAGCCGGAGCTGCGTGAGCTGATCGAATCGGCCGGCCCTGAGTTCGACCAGTCGGTCACGAACGACGGAGGCGGGTACTTTCCACCGGGCGACTACGGAGGCCGGCTGATGGTCGACCACCCCCGAAGCGCTCGGCGGGGGCGTCGCTGTTCGACCTTCGAGTGCCGGAGAACTACGACATGTGGGCGGGCCGGATCATGGATCTGACGTGCGCAGTCTGCGACGGCCGCGACGAGGCTCCCCCGCTGGTGGTCACGGCCACACGCCCGGGTGCCCGGCGATCCTCGAGGGGGCAGACCTGCAGTGGTTCGCACCAGAGCCGACCGACACCGAGCCGACCGACACCGAGCCGACCAACACCGACACCGAGGAGTCCCGATGACCCTCACGATCAGCGCCCCTGCCCCGGCGCGCTCACTCTCGCCAACGGGCGGAGCAGCGCCGCCAGGTCACCGACGCCGCGCAGCGCCGCTCCGCCGCTCTCGGCGGCCACGCCGCCCGGACGCCAGTCGAGGGCTACCTGTGCCCGGTCTGCGACCGCGCCGTCGCGGACGCGGGCTCGATCGGGCCGAGCGCGATGGAGGCGAGCGTGCGCCGTCACCTCGGGGTCGCCCGACGCGGCGCGAGCGAGCTCGACGGCCCGATCGGCTGGGGTGCGCTGCCGTATGGAACAGCGCCCAACACGCGTCCGTGGGCGCACTTGGCGCTCGATCAGGTGGCTCTCCTCGCCGCAGGGTGATTCGAGACCGCGAGTGTCAGCACGACTTGCCAGACTCGATGGGAGGGCCGCGAGACCGTTCGACAGAGAGGTGAAACATGCGAGTTGCGTTCGGGGATGACACCAAACAGGCCGGTCTGCGAACCGGCATGGGGAAACTGCTTGGGTTGGGGGCGGTCATCTTCCCTGAGAGCCAGTTGCGGCCATTCAGCTCGTCCATGAAGGCGCTCCGCACGGAGCACGGCATCCCGGCGAACGTCGAGTTCAAATGGTCGATGCCCACGCCCAACTACTTCAAGCAGCGAAACGAGGCGGGGCTCCAAGACCTGGTCCGGCGCCGCATGATCGAGTTGGCGATCCAGCACGAGGCGAGCGCGGTGGTCGTCGTGTGGGACTTGGGCCGTACGACGCTGCAGGATGAGAAAGCCGAGGCAAAGGTTCTGGAGTACCTATACGAGCGGATCACCGGCGCACTCCGGAATGAACTCGGCATCCTCGTGTTCGACAAGCCGGGCGGCGGCCACCAGCAAGAGGACACGTGGATCGCGAGAACTCTCTCGATGACCAACTACGGAACGAGCTACGTAAAGCCCGACGCGATCGTGCTCCCGGTGCTCACTGCACCGTCACACCACCATGAACACCTTCAACTCGCTGACCTCGTGACGGGCGCGACCGTCGCCGCCGTCGCGGGGAACCGGTACGGCATGGAGCTGATCCCGATCCTGCGCGGCCTCTTCCACCGCAACTACTACGGCACTATCGGCGGAACCGGCCTCAAGCTCTCCCCGACGAACTCACGAATCTCTACCTTCACGTTCTCGGCGAGGATACCTTCACGAAGGTGATGCAGGCAGCTGGCTACCCGCTCCCCTTCCACCACTACCCCTACACGTCAGACGACGGGCTCAACCCACCTGCCGCGGGCGTCACCGCGTGAACACGGCTGAGATGCCGACGCCGGGCGCCTGACGATCTGGAGGGGGCGTTCGTCGTCTAATCAGCCGCTGGGGTCGCCGACACACTCGACGGTTGAGCCGCGGCTGCGGCTCACCCGCCCGCGGGCATCTCGCTTCCCGTACCGATCTTGTACAGCTCGGCCGATGTGAGTGTTCCGAGGCTTGTTCCGTCCACGAGTAAGGTCTCGACCGAGGTCACAGCAGTTCGGAGATGCTGGCCCTCGTCGTCCGCGAACGCGATGGGAGTTCCGGCGAACTCTGCGAGGTTGTCAAAGGGGCTGAGCGACTGGAACGTCGCCGTGTCAAGCCCTGCGAGAGCAGGGTCGAAGACGACGCGCACCACACCGGCGTCGAACGTCACACTCGACACGGCCTTCGCAATCACAACGCCAGCGCTTGCGCGCTCGCTGAGATAGCCCTGGAACGCACTTACGACCTCTTCGTTCGTAGCGACCACGGCGGCCGCGGGCGATGGCTCAGGAGCCGGCGATGCCGGCGATTCTGTCTCCGCTTCGCTCGCCTTTGGCGAGGGCGTCGGGGTGGAAGTTGCCGCCGGAGTTCCGTCACGGCCTCCGCCGAACGCGTATCCGATGACGCCGATGAGCAGGAAGACACCGATCGCCCACACCCACCACTTCATGTACCAGGGCTTCTGCGCGCCTGTAGTGGCTGCAGGAGGCTGGCTCGTCGACGATGGAGATGAGAGAGGACTCGCCTCCGGCCCGGCAGGCGGCACAGTCGCCGCCACTGCCGCGACGGGTTCGCCCGGCGGAAGCGTCGACGCAGACCTGGGCTGCGGACCGGTCCTGCTGGCTGAACCGACGTACTTCGGATTCGGACGCCGGAGCAAAGCCTTGTAGTCCGACCCCCAGACCCAGTTCTCTTTACCGGATGACTCGACCAGCTCCCACCCCTTCTCGAGGTACCGCTGAAGATCTTTCATCCTCCGAACGGTCTGATACTCGAACTCGTCCTTCTTGCTCACCATGATTGCCCCCAGGGCCGAGTCTGGCAGCGATGCGCGGAGATGGAAAGCCGTGCAAGACGTGCACATAGTGGGCACAAATGAAAAAGGGTCAGGCCGGGAAACCCGGCCTGACCTGCATTTTCTCGTGGTGGGCGATACTGGGATCGAACCAGTGACCTCTTCCGTGTCAGGGAAGCGCGCTACCGCTGCGCCAATCGCCCAAAACCGACTGCGAGGATCGGTTTGGAGGTGGATACGGGATTCGAACCCGTGTATACGGCTTTGCAGGCCGCTGCCTCGCCTCTCGGCCAATCCACCGCGTTAGGGTTCACCACCAACGAACAGAAGGGGCTTACGCCCCTGCTGATCAGAGCGGATGACGAGACTCGAACTCGCGACCCTCACCTTGGCAAGGTGATGCGCTACCAACTGCGCCACATCCGCGTTGTCGCTCGCTTGCGACGTAGTGACTCTAACGGATTCGGCGCACGAATCACAAACCGAGGCCGACTCATCGGGTCTTCCGCCCGGTCATCCGAGCTTTCGCCCCAATCACCCGGGCGTGTCGCCCGGCACGCAATTCAAGTCCGGAGGCGTGTCGGGCGGATGCGCGGCACCGACAGCGGCCGACACGCCGTGCGCGGCCCTGAATTGCGTACCTCGTCGGGACCGCAGGACGCGAGGCTCCCTCGATGTGCATTCGGCCCTCGCGATCGGCTACGATCGTTCAGGCGGCCGACGCGAGTCGGCCGCGAATCCTGATGGGCGATTGGCGCAGCTGGTAGCGCGCTTCCTTCACACGGAAGAGGTCGTCGGTTCGAGCCCGGCATCGCCCACCATCACGAAGGCCCCGGCATCACGCCGGGGCCTTCGTGTTCCGTCCGGTTCAGCGACGTGCGCGCCGGCGCTGCGTCGCGACCAACGCGATCGCACCGATGAACAGCAGCGCTGCGGCCACCGCCGCGATCCACGCACCGTCGAATCCGGTCGCCGGCAGCGTGCGCGGCACCGTCACGACGACCGTTGCGATCGCCGACGGGTCGCCGTTGCGCAGCAACTGCTGCCCGGTGAAGACATCCTCGGTCGAGGTGCCGCCCGAGCTCGTCAGCCGCACCGTCGCCGTGTACTGCCCGGCCGACGCGTACTCGTGCTGCACCACGGGGGTCGACGTGACGGTGGTCGTGCCGTCGCCGAAGTCCCAGGCGTACTCGGCGATGGTTCCGAACTCGACCGACGACGCCGACGCATCGAAGGTCACCGGCGAATGCGGTTCGCTGGCGGTGAGCCGCGCGACGGGGGCCTGATCCGGCGTGACGGCCACGTGCACCCCGATCCCGTCGAGGGGCGTCTCCGCGAGCCCGGCCAACGAACCTGCGTCTCGGGTCGAGATCCCGCTGATCGGTGTCCCCTCCACCTGCTCGTACGTCACGGCGTGGATGCGAGCGCCGTCGGGGGTGACGACCGGATTCGCGTCGTAGTTGGCGAATGCGGACGAGACCGGGATGGTCATCGCCGCGACGTCGATCGCGTGCAGGGCTCCCGCGCCGGGTTCGGCGTGGGGAGCCACCGCGTCGGGCAGCGCGATCACGCTCGGGTTCGGCTCCGCGGCGGGGAGTTCGCTCGCAGTGCCGACGTACGCCCGCGTGCCGTCGGGCGAGATGGAGATCGTGCCGTCGGTGTGCTGGTCGAGCGCGGTGAGTTCGCCGGTGGCGAGCTCGACGCGCACGACCTGTTGCGAGGGCCATCTCGCCGACCCGGCGAGCACCGCCGTCGCACCGTCCGGGGTGATCGCGATCGCCGCCACGTCGGCGGAGGGAATCTGCATCGACCCAACGAGTTCGAGCGTCGCCACATCGAACGCCCGCAATTCCGCACCCGAAGGAGTTCCCGGTGCCGCGCAGACGAACCATGCCGTGCGACCGTCGGGCGTGATCGCCACCCCCGACGCGATCGACTCGGCGCAGGCCGAGAACCGCTCGACCGCCTGCGTGGCGAGGTCGATCCTGGCTTCGCCCCTCCCGGTCGTCATGGCGAGGGCGCCGTCGGGGGTCAGCGCGACGCTCATGTACCACGACGCAGCCTCGCCCGCTTCTCCTGGGATCGTGGCCCAGAGCAGCTCACCCGTCGACGCATCGTGGGCGGCGAAGACCCCCGGTCCGCCGCGGCCGACCGAGAAGCCGACGGTGTAGAGCGTGCGCGCGTCGGGCGCGTACGCGATGCCGTACGGCAGGTAGTCGAACGGCATCTGCTGGATCGAACCGTCACCCGTGTTCAGGAATCCCAGGGCTCCGGTCGCCTCGAAGGCCTCCTGCCCGGGCACGTACACAGTCGCGGCGACCTCCCACGGGCGCCCCGTCGGATCCCCCTCGGCCGCGCCAGCCGCAGGAGCCGCGCCGAGCACCGCGAGAGCGGCCAGCGCCAGTATCGATCCGATCCTCCGCACGACTGTCCCCCTCCAGTCCCGCCGACGCTCGTCACCGTATCGTCAGTGGTCCGGGGAGGCAAGGATTCGTGTGGGCGGCAGCACTGGCCCCGTTCAACTCCAGCCGTAGCGCTCCTGCAACGCCTGGGTGAGCTGTGCGTAACGCGCCGCGTCGAGCCCGGCGGCCTCTCGGCGCATCCCGCCGGTGCGCACCCGGAAGACCCGGTCGATGCGCGCCCAGCTGGGTCGCCCCTCGGCGTCCCAGCCACCCGAGCCGAGTGCGAGGTAGTCGCGGTGGCCGTCGTGCGGCTTGCTCGTCAATTCCACTGCGAGGTAGTCCCCGTTTCGACCGGCCGCGACGATCACGACCGGGCGGTCCTTGCCGCGACCGTCCCGCTCCGCGTACGGCACCCACGTCCACACCACCTCGCCCGGGTCGGGGTCCCCGTCGCGGTCGGGCGCGTACGACAGGCGCACGCCGCGCAGCCGGTCGGGATCGATCTCGAGCGTCGCGTCGTCGCCGAAGCGGCCGGGCGAAGCATCCGTCTCGTCGACCGGCGAGCGCTGCGCGCTCGACGCCGGCTTCGAGGCATCCGTTGGCTTCGCATCACCCGCTCCCTGCGATGCGGGCCGACCCGCCGAACGGATGACACGCCGAAGGGCGGTGAGGAAGCGGCTGGTGTTCGGCACACCGGCACACTATCCCCACCGCCCTCGCGGTGTCGGACGGGGCTACACCGTCTCGAGCTTGTAGCCCTCCTCGCCGTGCACGACGGTGTCGATGCCGGCGATCTCGTCCTCGTTCTTCACGCGGAACCCGATCGTCTTCTCGATCGCGAACCCGAGCACGAAGGCGATCACGAAGGAGTAGATCGCCACCGCGAACGCCGCGATCGCCTGCACGGACAGCTGACCGAGGTCGCCACCGGTGAAGAGGCCCGTGTCGATGGCGAAGAAGCCCAGGTACAGCGTTCCGATGAAGCCGGCGACGAGGTGGATGCCCACGACGTCGAGCGAGTCGTCGAAGCCGAGCTTGAACTTCAGCTCCACCGCCAGGGCGCTGATGGCACCCGCGATGATACCGAGCAGCAGCGCCCAGCCGGGCTCGAGGTTCGCACACGACGGGGTGATCGCCACGAGGCCCGCGACGGCGCCCGAGGCCGCGCCGACAGCGGTGGGCTTGCCGTCCTTCAGCTTCTCGACGATCAGCCAGCCGATGATGGCCGCAGCGGTCGCGCCGAGCGTGTTGAGCACGATGAGGCCGGTGTTGGCGAGCTCGTTGAGGAACTCCGCGCCCGCGTTGAAGCCGAACCATCCGAACCAGAGCACCGACGCGCCGAGCAGGGTCAGCGGCACGTTGTGGGGCTTGTCCATGCCCTTCTGGAACCCGACGCGCTTGCCGAGCACGATGGCCAGGGCGAGAGCCGCGGCACCCGCGTTGATGTGCACCGCGGTACCGCCCGCGTAGTCGATGACGGCCGGCAGGCCGAGCGTGTCACCGAGGTTGAGGATCCAGCCGCCGCCCCAGACCCAGGCCGCGACCGGGAAGTAGACGAGCGTGGCCCACACGCCGGCGAAGACCAGCCACGAGCCGAACTTGGCACGGTCGGCAATCGCGCCCGAGATGAGCGCGACGGTGATGATCGCGAACGTGGCGCCGAACGCGACGCCGATCAGGTCGGTGTTGGCCGTCTCACCGGTCGCCAGCGAGCTGAGTGCGAAGTCCGAGAACGGGTTGCCCGCGAACTCCCAGGTGCCGCCGACGGCGCTCATGTTGTAGCCGTAGAGCACCCACAGCACGCCGACGAGCGCGAGTGCTCCGAAGCTCATCATCATCATGCTGACGACGCTCTTCGCTTTCACGAGTCCGCCGTAGAAGAAGGCGAGACCGGGCGTCATGAACAGCACGAGCGCCGTTGCAGTGATCGCCCATGCGATGCTTCCGGTATCCATACGTTTTCCTCACACCTCGAGTTCTGCAGGGGGCGTACTCGAGGGGCGGGAGCCGGTCTCGGGTACGGGTTCAGAATGGGCCGGTGAGGTTTCGGCGAGGATGCCGCGTTCGTTTCTGGTCGGTTACGAGAATCGGCGTTGTGTAACGAATCTGTTTCCGGGTGCGCAGGATCGCCCGGGAATCCGGTGGGAGCAGGTTGCGGATGCCGCGGCGCTCAGTCGTGCGGCGGCAGCTCGCCGGTCGTGAGTGCGATCATGCGGCTCATGGCGCGCAGGTACTTCTTGCGGTAGCCGCCGGCCATCATCTCGTCGTCGAACACCTGATCGAGCGGCACCCCGCCCTGGATGATCGGCACCTCGGCGTCGTAGACACGGTCGATGAAGGCCACGAGCCGCAGCGCGGCGTTCTGGTCGTGCAGCTCGTGGACGCCGTCGAGCGCGATGAACTCGACGCCGCCGATGAGCTTCACGTACTTCGACGGATGCACCGTCGCCAGGTGGGCGACGAGCGCGTCGAACCCGTCGAGCGAGACCCGGTGCCCGCGCACGGCGAGCGAGACGGCCATGCGCTCGACGGCGCCGTCGCCCTCGACCACCGCGGCGCGGCCGTCGGTGTCGCGGCGGCGGTAGTCGAGCCCGTCGATGCGCAGTGTCTCGAAGTTCGAGCTCAGCGCGTGGATCTCGCGGAGGAAGTCGGCGGCGGCGAACCGCCCCTCGCCGAGCGCGTTCGGCGGCGTGTTGCTGGTGGCGGCGACCCGGGTGCCGCTCGCCATGAGCTCGCCGAGCAGACGCGTCATGAGCATCGTGTCGCCCGGGTCATCCAGCTCGAACTCGTCGATGCAGATGAGGCGGGCGCCGCGCAGCAGCTCGAGCGCGCCCGCGTAGCCGAGCGCGCCGACCAAGGCGGTGTATTCGATGAACGTGCCGAAGTACTTCGGCCCGTGCGCGACGTGCCAGAGTGCGGCGAGCAGGTGCGTCTTGCCGACACCGAAGCCGCCGTCGAGATAGACGCCCGGCAATTCGATGCGCGCCGGGCGTCGACGCGAGAAGAATCCGCCGGGCCGTTGGGCCGCACGCCACGCGCCTGCGAACTCCTTCAACCGCTCGAGGGCAGCCTGCTGCGACGGGAAATCGGGGTCGGGCCGATACGAGTCGAACGACGCGTGCTCGAACTGCGGCGGCGGCGTGAGCTCGGAGGCGAGCTCGGCGGCGCTGATCACCGGGTTGCGGTCGACGAGGCGGATGGGGCCGGCGGCCGCTGATGAGCTCATGTGTCGGTGGACTCCCGTGTTGCAGCGCGTGACGGGACCGGTGGCGTCGACCGGTGCGCCGCGTAGATTCGTGGGGGGACGGACCCAGCCTAGTCCGCTCCGAACTTCCCGATCACCCGGGCGATCCCCAGGAGGAGCCATGTCCGTCGAGTTCGATTCCGCCGCCAAGTTCGCCGAGTACGCCCACCCCGAACGGCTCGTGAGCACCGCCTGGCTCGCCGAACGCCTCGGCACGCCGGGACTGGTCGTGGTCGAGTCCGATGAAGACGTGCTGCTCTACGAGACGGGCCACATCCCCGGCGCGGTCAAGATCGACTGGCACACCGACCTCAACGACCCGGTCGTGCGCGACTACCTCTCGGGCGAGCAGTTCGCCGCCCTGCTGGGCTCGAAGGGCATCGCCCGCGACACCACGGTCGTCATCTACGGCGACAAGAACAACTGGTGGGCCGCGTACGCGCTCTGGGTGTTCACGCTGTTCGGACACGAGGACGTGCGCCTGCTCGACGGCGGCCGCGACCTGTGGATCGCCGAGGGCCGCCCCATCACGACCGAGGTCGCCGAGGTCACCCCCGTCGAGTACCCGGTGGTCGAGCGCGACGACGTGGCGATCCGCGCCTTCAAGGAGGACGTGCTCGCTCACCTCGGCAACCCGCTCATCGACGTCCGCTCCCCCGAGGAGTACTCGGGCGAGCGCACCACCGCCCCGGCCTACCCCGAGGAGGGCACGCTGCGCGCCGGTCACATCCCCACCGCGGCGTCCGTGCCGTGGGCGCGCGCCGCCGCCGGCGACGGCACCTTCAAGACGCGCGCCGACCTCGACGCCATCTACCGTGACGAGGTCGGACTCGAAGACGGCGACGAGGTCATCGCGTACTGCCGCATCGGCGAGCGGTCGAGCCACACCTGGTTTGTGCTCACGCACCTGCTCGGCTTCGAGAAGGTGCGCAACTACGACGGCTCGTGGACCGAGTGGGGCAGCGCCGTGCGCGTGCCGATCGTCACCGGCGCCGACCGCGGCGAGCTTCCGACGCGCTGAACGCAGCCGTGAGCCGGGCGGCGGTGCGGTCGGTCGCTTCGCGCGGCATGGGAGAATCGACGTGATGGATGCCACGTCGGATGCCACGCTGCCCGCCCCGCTCGCCGAGATCCGGGACGAGTTCCTCGCGCTCGAGGTGCGCGACCGCCTGCAGCTGCTGCTCGAGTTCTCGAACGAGCTCCCCGAGCTGCCCGAGCGCTACCGCGACCATCCCGACCTGTTCGAGCGCGTGATCGAATGCCAGTCGCCCGTGTTCATCTTCGTCGAGGTGACCGACGGGCGCGTGCACGTGTACGCAACGGCGCCCGCCGAGGCGCCGACGACGCGCGGCTTCGCCTCGATCCTGGCGCAGGGGCTCGACGGGCTCACGGCCGACGAGGTGCTCGCGGTGCCGGCCGACTATCCGCAGTCGCTCGGGCTGGCCGCCGCCGTCTCACCGCTGCGGGTGCGCGGCATGACGGGCATGCTCGGCCGGGTCAAGCGCCAGGTCGGCGAACGCGCCGCGGCCTGACCTCGCTCCCCCGCCCGGGTCTCAGCCGACGATCTCGTCGTCGATGAGGTCCTCGGCCGGCGCCGCGTCGGCCTGCCGGTCGAGGAAGCGACGCAGCAGTGCCATCCACCGCTCGGGGTCGTGGTTCCAGAGCTTCGTGTGCCGGGCGCCCTCGAACACCTCGAAGTCGACGAGGTCGGGGCGGGCGGCGGCGAGCCGTCGCGAGCCGTCGATCGGCACGAACCCGTCGTCGACGCTGTGCATGAGCAGCATCGGCACGTCGAGTTCGTCGGCGTGCGCGATCACGTCGAGCCCCTCGAGGTCGATGGGCGCGGCGAGGCCGGTGAGCATCACCGCGGCGTCGGTGCCGAGCAGGCGCGTCGTCAGGTCGCCGATCGGGTGCGGGAGCCGCTGCAGGGTGCCCTGGAAGCGCAGGATGTCGCTCCAGTCGATCGCGGGCGAGTCGAGCACGATGCCGACCAGCCGCTCGCGCACCTCGTCGGAGCGCAGCACCGCCTGCAGCGAGATGGCCCCGCCCATCGACCAACCCATCAGCACGACGCGCTCGGCGCCGTGCTCGACTGCGTACCGCACCGCGGCGACGACGTCGGCCCACTCGGTGCCGCCGAGCCCGTAGCGGCGATCGACGCTGTCGGGGGCCTCGCCGTCGTTGCGGTACGAGACGAGCAGCGAGTCCCAGCCGGCCTCGCGCGCGGTGTCGACGGCGCGCAGCGCCTCGTGCCGCTTCGCGCCGCGACCGTGCACCTGCACGATCCAGTTGGGGCCGGGCGTCTCGGCGGGGATGTGCCAGGCCGGCGCCGGCCCGAGTGCGGTCTCGACCAGCACGTTCTCGTATCGGTGCCCGAGTTCCCACGGGCCGAGGTAGTACCAGCCGTTCATCCGGCCGCGCCGGGCGCGGTCAAGCCGGCCGAAGTCGACCGAGGGCACCGCGCGGCGCACCGTCCGGCCGTCGTCGGCCAGCACATCGCCGAGGCGGGCATGCCCGGACTCCCGGTCGAACCAGAACCCGTACCGACCCGTCATCGCCGACTCGGGACTCGACTCCAGCCGGATCTCGCCGGCGGCGAGGTCGACCGATACGACGCGCACATCCTCGTCGCGCACGGCCACCGGCGTCACGACCCGTCGAGCCATCAGCACGGTCACGACCGCCGCGGCGGCGGCCGTGGCGGCGGTGACTCCGGCGACGACCAGACCGGCCGCCGCAGCAGCCGTGGCCACAGCCGATCGGGCGTCTTCACCGCGTCCGAGTCGTGACCTGCCCCGCGTCATCCGAATCCGCTCCCCTCGTCGCCGGCCGCATCGAGGCGGCCCGGCGCGCCGCCTGCCCGCGCCCTGACCGAGACTCTAGTCTGCACACGTGCCCGACCGAGCGACACCCCAGTCACACGAGTTCGAGGCCGCACTCACGTCCCTCCGTGCGGCCGCGCCGAGGCCCGAGCTGCGTGTGGAGGAGATCCCCGCGCCGGGCTCGCTCGCGCCGGACGCGGTCGCCCTGGCGGGCGACGTCTCGCTGAGCGGGCACGGCGACGACTCCGAACTCGGTACCGGCCGATTCGTGCTGCTGCACGACCCCGACGGCCAGGAGGCCTGGGGCGGGCGCTTCCGCGTCGTGTGCTTCGCGCAGGCTCCGCTCGAGACTGACATCGGCCTCGATCCGTTCGTCGCCGACGTGGCGTGGTCGTGGCTCGTGGACGCGCTCGACGCCCGCGGCGCCCGGTACATCGCAGCATCGGGAACGGCGACGAAGATCCTTTCGACGGGGTACGGCGAACTCGCCCGGCAGTCCGATGGCGCGCAGCTCGAGCTGCGCGCGTCGTGGTCGCCGCTCGATGCCGAGATCGCGCCGCATGTGGAAGGCTGGAGCGAGCTCCTGTGCATGCTCGCGGGGCTCCCGCCCCGCTCGGAAGGGGTGACCGCCCTACCCAGACGGAGGAAACGTGGATGAATTCCGGGTGATCGCGTCCGACGACGCGTTCGCCGATGCCGTGGCGCACCTGGCCGACGGCGACGGACCGGTGGGCGTCGACGCCGAACGCGCGAGTGGGTTCCGCTACTCGCAGCGCGCCTATCTCATCCAGATGTTCCGCCGCGGGTCGGGCACATTCCTGTTCGACCCGACCGAGATCTCCGACTTCGCTCCCCTGGCCGACGCGATCGGCGGCGAGGAGTGGGTGCTCCACGCCGCCAGTCAAGACCTGGCCTGTCTGCGCGAGGTCGGGCTCGACCCGTCGAGCATCTTCGACACCGAACTCGCTGCGAGACTGCTCGGGATGCCTCGGGTCGGGCTCGCGACCGTCGTCGAGGAGCTGCTCGGCGTCAAACTCGCGAAAGAGCACTCGGCGGCCGACTGGTCGACTCGGCCGCTCCCTCAGCCGTGGCTCACGTACGCCGCGCTCGACGTCGAACTCCTGATCGACCTGCGCGACCAGCTCGGCGAGCGACTCGTCGAGGCCGGCAAGCACGAGATCGCGGGTCAGGAGTTCGACGCCGTGCTGCACCGCGAGCCGAAGCCCCCGGCCGCCGATCCCTGGCGGCGCCTCTCGGGCATTCACGCGTTGCGATCCGGACGCAATCTGGCGGTCGCACGCGAACTGTGGCTGGCCCGCGACGCCCGCGCGATCGAGCTCGACATCGCGCCGGGCAGGCTGGTGCCCGATGCCTCGATCGTCGCGGTCGCCCGCAACCTGCCCGGAACCCGGCGCGCGCTCGCCGACCTCAAGGAGTTCACCGGGCGGGCGAGCCGTTCCGAGCTCGATCGCTGGTGGGCCGCCGTCGACGCCGGCTTGCACGCCGCCGACCTGCCGCCGGCGCGGGTGCCGAGCGACGCGCTGCCGCCGCCCCGCGCGTGGGCCGCGAGGCATCCCGATGCCGACGCCCGCCTCCGGCTCGCCAAGCAGGCCGTGGTCGACGCGGCCGAGCGATTCGGCATGCCGGTCGAGAACCTGCTGACCCCCGACCATCTGCGCCGTGTCGCGTGGAAGCCGCCCGTCGACGCATCGGTCGAAGGCATTCGAGCCGCACTCGCCGACCTCGGCGCGCGCCCATGGCAGATTGACGCGACCGCACAGATAATCGCCGACGCGTTTGTGACCGCCGCACAATCCGTGGAAGACGCGACGGGCGCCGCTTCGTAGGTTCCGGCAAGCGATTCAGGCCGCTTCAAGCCGCGTCCGTAGGATCGGGGGCGATCCTCATCCGAAAGGGAGCTGCAGCGTGGCTGAACGAGCTGACGTCGTATTCGTCGACGGGGTCCGAACCCCGTTCGGGCGGGCCGGCGAAAAGGGCATGTACTGGAACACCCGGGCCGACGACCTGGTCGTCAAGGCGATCACCGGACTTCTCGAGCGAAACCCGAATCTGCCGAAGGAGCGGGTCGACGAGGTCGCCATCGCCGCGACGACGCAGACGGGCGACCAGGGGCTGACCCTCGGCCGTTCGGCCGCGATCCTCGCGGGCTTGCCGATGACGACGCCCGGCTACGCGATCGACCGCATGTGCGCCGGCGCGATGACCGCGGTGACCACCTCGGGCTCGGGCATCGCCTTCGGCCAGTACGACGTCGTCATCGCCGGCGGCGTCGAGCACATGGGCCACCACCCGATGGGCGAGGGCGCCGACCCCAACCCGCGGTTCGTCGCCGAGAAGCTCGTCGCCCCCGATGCCCTCAACATGGGCAACACGGCCGAGCGGCTGCACGACCGGTTCCCCGAGCTCACCAAGGAGCGCAGCGACCGGTTCGGCATGCTGAGCCAGCAGAAGGTGCAGGCCGCCTACGATCGCGGCGACATCCAGCCCGACCTCGTACCGGTCGCGCTGCGCACCGAGCAGGGCTGGGGTCTCGCCACCGAAGACGAGGGCCGTCGCCCCGAGACCACGCTCGAGGGTCTCGCCACGCTGAAGACCCCGTTCCGCCCGCACGGCCGCGTGACCGCGGGCAATGCGTCGCCGCTGACCGACGGCGCCACCGCTGCGATCCTCGCCAGCGGGACCGCCGTGAAGGAGCTCGGCCTCACCGCCAAGATGCGCATGGTGAGCTTCGGCTTCGCCGGCGTCGAGCCCGAGGTGATGGGCATCGGCCCGATCCCCTCGACCGAGCGCGCGCTGAAGAACGCGGGCCTGAAGATCGAGGACATCGGCCTCTTCGAGCTCAACGAGGCGTTCGCGGTGCAGGTGCTGAGCTTCCTCGACCACTTCGGCATCGCCGACGACGACCCCCGAGTCAACCCGTGGGGCGGCGCGATCGCGATCGGCCACCCGCTCGCCGCGTCGGGCGTTCGCCTCATGACCCAGCTCGCCCGCCAGTTCCAGCAGCACCCCGAGGTTCGCTACGGCCTCACCGCGATGTGCGTGGGCCTCGGCCAGGGCGGCTCGGTCATCTGGGAGAACCCGCACCACAAGCACTACGGAAAGGGCCGTTGAGCGCGATGACCGACTACTCGAAGATCGACTTCTCCGACCTGGCGGCCGCATTCGAGGGCGACGAGGTCGTCACGCACTCGTACGTGCGCGACATCCGCCTCGCCTCGGGCAAGACGCTGGCCCTCATCACCCTCGACAACGGTCGCGACCACACGCGCCCGTCGACGCTCGGCCCCGTGACGCTGCTCGAGCTGAACGAGAAGCTCGACGAGCTGAAGGCGCGCGCCGCTGCCGGCGAGATCCAGGCCGTCGCGATCACGGGCAAGCCGTACTTCCTCGCCGCCGGCGCCGACCTCTCGAAGGTCGGCGAGATCCCGAGCCGCGACATCGCGCTGAAGATGGGTCAGCTCGGTCACTTCGTGCTCGGCAAGCTCGGCGAGCTCGGCGTGCCGTCGTTCTGCTTCATCAACGGGCTCGCGCTCGGCGGCGGGGTCGAGATCGCGCTGAACAGCGACTACCGCACCCTGGATGCCTCGGCGCCGGCGATCGCCCTGCCCGAGGTGTTCCTCGGGATCATCCCGGGCTGGGGCGGGGCGTACCTGCTGCCGAACCTCATCGGCATCGAGAACGCGCTGAAGGTCGTCGTCGAGAACCCGCTGAAGAACAACCGCATGCTGAAGGCGAAGGAGGCGTACGACCTCGGCATGGCGGACGCCATGTTCGCCCCGGTGAACTTCCTCGAGGAATCGCTGAAGTGGGCCGACGGCGTGCTCAGCGGGTCGGTGACGGTGAAGCGCCCGAACGCGCCCGGCAAGCTCGAGAAGCTCGCCAAGTGGGACGTCGCCATCGGCATCGCCCGCAAGGCGATCGAGGGCAAGCTCGGCACCACGGCCAAGTCGCCGTACCGGGCGCTCGACCTGCTGAAGGCCGCCAAGAGCGGCACCAAGGCCGAGGGCTTCGAGCGCGAGGACGAGGCGCTGGCCGACCTCGTGTCGGGCGACCAGTTCGTGGCATCCATCTACGCCTTCAACCTCGTGCAGAAGCGCGCGAAGCGACCCGCCGGCGCACCCGACAAGTCGCTGGCCCGCAAGGTCACGAAGGTCGGCATCATCGGCGCCGGGCTCATGGCGAGCCAGTTCGCGCTGCTGTTCGTGCGCCGCCTGCAGGTGCCGGTGGTCATCACCGACCTCGACCAGGCGCGCGTCGACAAGGGCCTCGACTCCATCCGCACCGAGATCGGCAAGCTCGAAGAGAAGGGCCGCATCGACGCCGACGAGGCGAATCGTCTGCGCGCGCTGGTCTCGGGCACGACCGACAAGGCCGACTTCGCCGACTGCGACTGGGTCATCGAGGCGGTCTTCGAAGACCTCGCGGTGAAGCAGCAGGTGTTCGCCGAAGTCGAGCCGCACCTCTCCGAGACAGCGATCCTCGCGACGAACACGTCGTCGTTGTCGGTCGAGCAGATCGGTGCGAACCTGGCGCACCCCGAGCGTCTGGTCGGATTCCACTTCTTCAACCCGGTCGCGGTCATGCCGCTGCTCGAGATCGTGAAGGCGCCGAAGACCGACGACGAGACCCTCGCGACCGCGTTCGCGACCGCGGCGAAGCTGCGCAAGAGCGCGGTGCTCACGGCGGATGCCCCGGGCTTCGTGGTGAACCGGCTGCTCGCGAAGGTCATGGGCGAAGCGGCGCGCGCCGTCGACGAGGGCACCCCGGTGCCTGTCGTCGAGAAGGCGCTCGCGCCGATCGGCCTGCCGATGGGCCCGTTCGAGCTCATCGACCTCGTCGGCTGGGCGGTCGCCGCGCACGTGCAGGACACGATGGTGCGCGAGTTCCCCGAGCGGTTCTACTCGTCTGAGAACCTGCACGCGCTCGCGAAGCTCAGCGGCCCCGTCGTCGAGAAGGACAAGCACGGCAAGGTCACCGACCTCACGAAGGACGCGAAGAAGGCCATCACGATCGGCAAGACGCCGGTCGACGAGGCGACGATCCTGCGCCGCGTCGAGGACGAGCTGGCCCGCGAGATCAAGCTCATGCTCGACGAGCAGGTCGTCGCTGCGGCCGAGGACATCGACTTGTGCCTGGTGCTCGGCGCCGGCTGGCCGTTCCAGGCCGGCGGAGCGACGCCGTATCTCGACCGCGTCGGTGCCTCCGAGCGCGCGTTCGGCGACACGTTCCACCACCCGGTGATCCGCGGCGTCGGCGCGTAATCGCACCATCTCCCGGAGGGCCCGTGACCTCGTCACGGGCCCTCCGTCGTTGTGTCGGCGCCACACCGGTGCTAGTTTCTGAACATGTTCAGTTCTGAGACGCATGCCCCGCCGCCGAAGCGCGAACGCACCCGCGCGCAGCTGCGCGAGATCGCCCTGCGCTCGTTCCGCGAGCGCGGCTACGACGCGACGACGATCCGGCTCATCGCCGACGAGGCCGGTCTGTCGGTGGGCACCACCCACTACCACTTCCCGTCGAAGCATCACCTCGTGCAAGAGCTCTACCTCGACGTGCAGGAGTCGCACCGGGCCGCGGCCCTGCCTCTCCTCGCGGATACCGACGACCTCGTCGAGCGGCTTCGGATCGTCTTCCTCACCGGGCTCGACGGGCTGGGGCCGTTCCATCCGTTCGCGCCCGAGTTCCTGTCCGCCGCGGTCTCGCCGCGCTCCCCCATCAACCCGCTGTCCGCCGACTCGGCGCCCGCGCTCGGTATCGTGCGCGAGCTGTTCGCGACCGCGGTGACCGGTAGCTCGCAGCAGTTGCCCGACGAGTTCGCCGAGCGACTGCCCGACGCACTCGTGCTCGCGCACCTGCTGCTGGCCCTGTTCTGGGTCTACGACCGCTCCCCCGGGCAGGAGCGAAGCCGACGACTCGTCGACCGCGGGCTGCGACTGCTGAAGACCGCGCTGCCGCTCGTACGCGTGCCGTTCCTGCGCGCACCGCTGCGGGAACTGCTCGACCTCGTCGGCGAGGTGCGGGCATGAGCGACCAACTCGACCGGCGGTACGGCCGGATCGACCCCAGGACGCCCGACGAGCCGATGGCGTTCACCTTCGGCGAGTTCACTCGCGGTGCGTTCGGTGCGTGGGGGTGGTTCCTGCTCCTCGCGGTGCCCGCGCTGCTGCTGTACCTCGGCCTGTCGGGCTCGTCGGGATTGGGGGCCCTCCCGCTCGCGCTCATCTTCGGGTGGCCGCTCTACGTGCTGCCCGCGTCGATCGCGGCGCTCCTCGCGGGTGCGCCGCCCGCCTGGCTGCTCGGGTGGAGCCTTCGACGCGTCGGATCCGCCTCGGCGCACGTCGTCGCGTTCGGCGTCTACGGCACGGTCCTCGGCATCGCCATGACCTGGGCGACGTTCGCCGTGCTGTGGCCCTCGACCAGCTCGGCCGCTTTGGCGGCGATGACGATGCCCGCGGCGCCGTTCGTCGCGGCGTCGGCGATCTCGGTCGCGCTCGGACGGCACGGCGCGATCCTCCGCACGCGGCCCGCGCCGATCACCCCGCCCGCGGATGAGATCACCGAGGCGGCCGCCGACGGGTGACGCCTACTTCTTCGCGTGCTCGATGATCGGCTGCGCGCCCGTGTCGCCCGAGGCGCCGCGGGCGTGCGGCAGCTTCGTGCCCAGCACCATCGCCGTGACATCCTGCGCGATCTGCTGCGGGGTGAGCCCGACCCGCTCGAGGATGTCGCCACGCGAGCCGTGATCGAGGAACTCGTCGGGCAGGCCAAGCTCGGTCACCGCGGTGTCGACGTTCGCCCCGCGCAGGTCTTGCCGGATGCGGGTGCCGATGCCGCCCACGCGCACGCCGTCCTCGAGGCTCACGACGATGCGATGGGCGGCCGCCAGGTCGACGACGCTACGTGGAACCGGCACCACCCAGCGCGGGTCGACGACGGTCGCGCCGATGCCCTGCGCTTCGAGGCGTTCGGCAACTTCGAGACCGATGCCGGCCATCGGGCCGACGGTGACGAGCAGCACGTCGCGGCGGTCGGACTCGACGAGGACGTCGACCCCGTCGTCGGTGCGCCGCACCGCCGGAAACTCGACGCCGACCGCCCCCTTCGGGAAGCGCAGCACGGTCGGAGCGTCGTCGACGGCCACGGCCTCGCCGAGCTCTTCGACGAGCCGCACCGAGTCGCGCGGAGCGGCGATGCGGATGCCGGGCACGACCTGCAGGATCGCCAGGTCCCAGACGCCGTGGTGGCTCGGGCCGTCGGGGCCGGTCACGCCGGCCCGGTCCAGCACGAACGTGACGCCCGCACGGTGCAGCGCGACATCCATCAGCACCTGATCGAACGCGCGGTTCATGAACGTCGCATAGACCGCGACGACGGGATGCAACCCGCCGAACGCGAGCCCGGCCGCGCTCGTGACCGCATGCTGCTCGGCGATGCCGACATCGAAGACCCGCTCGGGGAAGCGTTCGGCGAACCGGTGCAGCCCGGTCGGGCGCAGCATCGCCGCCGTGATACCGACAAGGCTCGGGTTGCGTTCGGCGAGGGCGACCAGGGCGTCGCTGAACACGCTCGTCCAGCTCGTTGCGCCCGAGGTCTCGAGCGACTCGCCCGTCTCGGGGTCGATCTGCCCGACGGCGTGGAACTGGTCGGCCACGTCTCGCAGCGCCGGCTCGTAGCCGCGCCCCTTCTCGGTGATCGCGTGCACGATCACCGGCGCGCCGTAGTTCTTGGCCTGGCGCAGCGCCGACTCCATGGCGTGTTCGTCGTGCCCGTCAACCGGGCCGACGTACTTGATGTCGAGGTTCGAGTAGAGCGCTTCATTGCCGCTGAACCGGGACAGGAAGCCGTGCAGACCGCCGCGAACGCCGCGGTACAGCGCCTTCGCCGGGGATCCGAGCTTCTCGAACGCCCGGCTGCTCGAAAGGTGCAGGTTGCGGTAGGAGCGGTTGGTGCGCACCGAGTTGAGGAACCGCGCCATGCCGCCGATGGTCGGCGCGTACGAACGCCCGTTGTCGTTCACCACGATGACCAGGTTGCGGGTGTTGTCGTCGGAGATGTTGTTCAGCGCCTCCCACGTCATGCCGCCGGTCAGCGCGCCGTCGCCGACCACCGCGACGACGTGACGGTCGTCCTGGCCGGTCATCTCGAACGCCTTCGAGATGCCGTCGGCCCAGCTCAGCGAGCTGGAGGCGTGCGAGGACTCGACGATGTCGTGCTCGGACTCGGTGCGCTGCGGGTACCCCGAGAGACCCCCCGTCTGGCGCAGGGTGGAGAAGTCCTGCCGGCCCGTGAGCAGCTTGTGCACGTACGACTGATGCCCCGTGTCGAAGACGATCGCGTCTTTCGGCGATTCGAAGACCCGGTGGATCGCGATCGTCATCTCGACCACCCCGAGGTTCGGCCCCAGGTGCCCGCCGGTCTTGGCGACGTTGCGAACGAGGTGCTCGCGGATCTCGTCGGCGAGTCGGTCGAGCTGCTCCCTCGTGAGTGCGTCGAGGTCGCGAGGACCGGCGATCGTCTCGAGGAGGGTCATCGCCACCGCCTTTCCGGAGCTCCGTCGGAGCGCCATCGATTCTACGCGACCGGCATGCGGCGAGGCCGGGCCCGCACGGGCCCGGCCTCGCCGTCACGGGATCGGAACTCAGACCAGTGAACGGAGCACGTACTGCAGGATGCCGCCGTTGCGGTAGTAGTCGGCCTCACCCGGCGTGTCGATGCGCACGACCGCGTCGAACTCGACGGTCTGCTTGCCCTCGGCCGAGAACTCGCTCGGCTCGGCGACGACGCGCACGGTCTTCGGCGTGATGCCCTCGTTCAGCTGCTCGAGGCCCGTGATCGACACGATCTCGGTGCCGTCGAGGCCGAGCGACTTCCAGCTCTCGCCGGCGGGGAACTGCAGCGGGACGACGCCCATGCCGATCAGGTTCGAGCGGTGGATGCGCTCGAAGCTCTCGGTGATGACCGCCTTGACGCCCAGCAGGCTCGTGCCCTTGGCCGCCCAGTCTCGGGATGAACCCGAACCGTACTCCTTGCCGCCGAACACGACCAGCGGCGTGCCCTGGGCCTGGTAGTTCATGCACGCGTCGTAGATGAACGACTGCGGGCCGTCGGGCTTGGTGAAGTCGCGGGTGTAGCCGCCCTCGACGACCTGCCCGTCGTTGACCGCCGCCACGAGCTCGTTCTTCAGGCGGATGTTCGCGAACGTGCCGCGAATCATCACCTCGTGGTTGCCGCGGCGCGAGCCGAAGGAGTTGAAGTCCTTCTGGGCGACACCGTGCTCGGTGAGGTACTGCGCGGCCGGGGTGCCGGCCTTGATGCTGCCCGCAGGCGAGATGTGGTCGGTCGTGACCGAGTCGCCGAGGGTCGCCATGACGCGCGCGCCCGAGATGTCGGCCACGGGAGTGAGCTCCATCTGCATGCCCTCGAAGTACGGCGCCTTGCGCACGTAGGTCGAGTTCGCGTCCCACTCGAAGACCGGGCCGGTCGGCGTCGGGAGGTTCTTCCAGCGGTCGTCGCCGTCGAAGACGGTGGCGTACTGCGTGATGAACTGGTCGCGCGAGATCGAGGAGTCGATGATCTCCTGCACCTCGTCGGGCGAGGGCCAGATGTCCTTCAGGTAGACGTCGTTGCCCTCGAGGTCCTTGCCGAGCGTGTCGGTCTCGAAGTCGAAGTGCATCGAGCCGGCCAGCGCATACGCGACCACGAGCGGCGGGGAGGCGAGGTAGTTCATCTTCACGTCGGGGCTGATGCGGCCCTCGAAGTTGCGGTTGCCCGAGAGCACCGCGGTGACGGCGAGGTCGTTGTCGTTGATCGCGGTCGAGACCTCTTCGATCAGCGGACCCGAGTTGCCGATGCAGATCGTGCAGCCGTAGCCGACGGTGTAGAAGTCGAGGCCCTCGAGCGCCTTGTCGAGGCCCGACTTCTCGTAGTAGTCGGTGACGACCTTCGAGCCCGGGCCGAGCGTGGTCTTGACCCACGGCTTGCGCTTCAGGCCCTTGTCGACCGCCTTCTTGGCGAGCAGGCCCGCCGCGATCATGACCGAGGGGTTCGACGTGTTGGTGCACGAGGTGATCGCCGCGAGGGTGACCGCACCGTTGTCGAGGATGTACGGGCTGCCCTCGGGCGGGGTGACCTTGACCGGCTTGGACGCCGCCGCGGGCGCTCCGCTCGAGATGTGCACCTCGCGGGTGTCGGGCTCTTCGTCGCCGGGCACCGCACCCGGGTCGGAGGCCGGGAACGAGTGCTTCGACTCGAGGTCGACGATGTCGTGCGAGGTCGTCGGCGTCGTGTAGTTCAGGATGTCCTGCTCGAACTGCGTCTTCGCCTCGGAGAGGAGGATGCGGTCTTGCGGGCGCTTCGGGCCGGCGATCGACGGCACGACCGTGCCGAGGTCGAGCTCCATGTACTCGCTGAAGTTGGGCTCGTGGTCGGCGTCGTGCCAGAGCGTCTGCTCCTTCGCGTACGCCTCGACGAGGGCGACGGTCTGCTCGTCGCGGCCCGTGAGTCGCAGGTAGTCGAGCGTGACGTCGTCGATCGGGAAGATCGCGGCGGTCGAGCCGAACTCGGGGCTCATGTTGCCGATGGTGGCGCGGTTGGCGAGCGGCACCGACGCGACGCCGGCGCCGTAGAACTCGACGAACTTGCCGACCACGCCGTGCTTGCGCAGCATGTCGGTGATCGTGAGCACCACGTCGGTCGCGGTCACGCCGGCGGGGATCTCGCCGGTGAGCTTGAAGCCCACGACCCGCGGGATGAGCATCGACACGGGCTGGCCGAGCATCGCGGCCTCGGCCTCGATGCCGCCCACGCCCCAGCCGAGCACGCCGAGGCCGTTCACCATGGTGGTGTGCGAGTCGGTGCCGACGCACGTGTCGGGGTAGGCGCGGAGCACGCCGTCGACCTCGCGGTCGTAGACGACCTTGGCCAGATGCTCGATGTTGACCTGGTGCACGATGCCGGTACCGGGCGGCACGACCTTGAAGTCGTCGAACGCGGTCTGGCCCCAGCGAAGGAACTGGTAGCGCTCGCCGTTGCGCTCGTACTCGATCTCGACGTTGCGCTCGAGCGCGTTCTCGGTGCCGAACAGGTCGGCGATGACCGAGTGGTCGATGACCATCTCGGCAGGCGAGAGCGGGTTGATCTTGTTCGGGTCGCCGCCGAGGGCGGTCACCGCCTCGCGCATGGTCGCGAGGTCGACGATGCAGGGCACGCCGGTGAAGTCCTGCATGACCACGCGCGCAGGCGTGAACTGGATCTCGGTGTCGGGCTCAGCACTGGGCACCCACGAGCCGAGGGCCTCGATCTGCTGCTTGGTGACGTTGGCGCCGTCCTCGGTGCGGAGCAGGTTCTCGAGCAGCACCTTCAGGCTGAACGGGAGCTTCTCGTAACCGGGGACGGTGTCGATGCGGAAGATCTCATAGGCCTTCTCGCCGACCTGGAGCGTGTCCTTCGCCCCGAAACTGTTCACTGCAGACACGATGTCCTCTCCTTCGCGGGGTCCGCCTGCGCGGCACGGCGGACACCTCGATCATGCGTCGTCAGACAGGCGCGTTTCCAGCAAGGCTAGCCTAAGCGGATGCCTCGCGGCCGGGGCCGAGACGTCGATGATTTATCTTGATGTCGAGATAACTCTATCACTCGGTGGCGTTGCCGGCCGACCGCCGGGTGGCGCGCACGACGAGCCACGTGAAGACGAGCATGAGCGCGTACAGCGGCACGCCCATCAACAGTCGCGTCGCGCCGAGCGCGGGCACGTTGTCGGCGAGGTAGAGCGGCACCTGCACCACGAGCCGCGCCACGAAGAAGCCGGTCCATACGAGGGTGAGGAACTGGGCGATGCGATACTCGCGTCGATCGCGGCGCCACGCCGTGCCCTCGCCGGTGAGAAACCCGACGACGAGGCCGACGACCGGCCACTTCACGAGCATCGACACCCCGAGGCCGATCGCGTATGCGGCGTTCGTGATGAACCCGAGTACGTAGTTGTCGCGCGCGTCGCCGGTCCACAGTGCGAGCGCGGCCGACAGCAGCACTCCGACCAGGCCCGCGATGGCCTGCGTCGGTTGCCCTTTCACGACGACGCGCGCGATCGTGAAGACGACCGCGAGACCGACCGACGAGGCGAGCGCCGGGACGAGCGCCTGCTGCGAGTCCTGCCCGGCGAAGCTCGTCAGCACCGAGTAGACGACGAGGAAGACGAGGCCGGGCAGCAAGGCCTCGAGGATGCCGCGCACACCGCCGACCGCACCGAGCACGTCGCGCGCGCTCAGCTTCTCGTCGCGTGCGAGCGCCCCCAGGCCCGATCGCTCGGCCGCCTCCTGGAACTGCTTGGCCAACTCGGCCTTGGGATCGGGCTCGCGCGCGGGCTGCGATTCGGATGAGGCATCCGCCGTCCCCGGCCGGATCTCGTCGTCGGCCATGCGGACCCGCTAGCGCACCGGGCCGCCGGCGGCGCCGGTCGGCATGCGGAGCGGAATGAGGTCGCGCGGGGGCATGGGGGTGGTGCCGCGCACCACGACGATCGAGCGGAAGAGGTCTTCGACCTGAGCGGCCGCGTTCGGCTCGACCGCCGCCTCGCCCGCGATGACACCGCGGAGGAACCACCGCGGACCGTCGACGCCGACGAATCGCGCCAGCCGCATGTGGCCGGGGGCCGAATCGGTGGCCGCAACCGGAACCTGGGCGAGCAGTTCGGGACCGAATGCACCCTCGCGCACCGTCGTCGTGCCGCCCTGCCGCGCGATCTGCTCGGCGATCTGCAGCCGGATCTCGTGCCACAACCCGCTCGATCGCGGTGCCGCGAACGGCTGCACCTGCAGGGTGGAGTTGGCGTAGTCGAGTCCGACCGCGACGACGCGCTTGGACCCCTCCTCCACCTCGAGGCGCAGGTGCAGGCCCTCGCGGGGCAGCACCTTCACCCCGCCCAGGTCGACGTACGGCCGCACCGGATTGGCCTCGGACTCGTCGAGCGGACCTGCGGTCGCCCGGTCGGCCGGAGCCGACTTGGGCTGTTCTGCGAGGGGCTCCGAGCCCGCCACGTTCTCGATATCGCTCACGCGTTCACTTCCTTTGCATGCTCCCCGAAACCGGTCGAGCCGAATCCCCCCTCGCCACGGTGGCTGCCCGGCAGCCGTTCCACCTCGATGAACCGCGCCCGCGACACCGGCATCACCACGACCTGGGCGATGCGGTCGCCCGCCTCGATGGCGTACGGCTCGGTGCGGTCGGTGTTCAGCAGTGCGACCTTGATCTCACCGCGGTACCCGGCGTCGACGGTGCCCGGCGCGTTCACGATCGTGATGCCGTGCTTGAACGCGAGCCCCGAACGCGGAACCACGAAGGCGACGTAGCCGTCGGGCAGCGCGATGGACACCCCCGTGCCCACCGTCGCGCGCTCCCCCGGCTGCAGCACCAGTGATTCGGCGGCGTGCAGATCGGCGCCGGCATCGCCCGGGTGGGCGTACGTCGGCACGCGGTCGGCCGTGATGAGCACCTCGACGGAATCGGTCACCGTTCGAGGGTAGTGCAGAAGTCTGGTCGAATAGAGCCATGCCCGACTACCGCGAACGGCTGTGGCCGACGCCCTGGATCTACCTCGTCAGCCTGCTCCTGGTGCCCGCCGGCATCCTGGTGCTCGCACCGGTCTCGCTGCCCGCCGGCATCGTGACCGGCATCGTGATGTACCTCGCCACCGTCGGCGCGCTCACGCTCACCGCGCCCGTGATCGAGGTTGCCGACGGGCGCCTGCGCGCCGGCCGCGCCCAGATCGACCTCGCGCTCACCGGCGAAGCGATCGGCTTCGGTCCCGAGCGTGCCCGCGTCGAGCGCGGCACCGGGCTCGACGCCCGCGCGTTCCTCGTGATCCGCGGGTGGGTGCAGCCCGTCGTGCGCATCCCCATCATCGACCCCGCCGACCCGACGCCGTACTGGCTCGTCTCGACGCGGCATCCCAACGAAGCGGCCGCCGCGATCAACGGATCACGACGGCCGAGCGGTGCTGAGTCGGAAGCCTAGGAGGCGCACTCCAGGCAGATCGGCCCGAGCTTGGTCTCGTGGTCGATCTGCGAGCGGTGCTTCACGAGGAAGCAGTTCACGCAGGTGAACTCGTCGGCCTGGGGCGGGAGCACGACCACGTCGAGCTCCACGTCGGACAGGTCGGCGCCGGCGAGATCGAAGCTGCCGGGATTGTCGGCGTCCTCGACGTCGACCACGCCGGACATCTTGTCGGGAACGCGCTCCTTGAGGGCCTCGATCGACTCGGACTCGTCGTCGGTCTTCCGCGGTGCGTCGTAATCCGTTGCCATGCCCATCCGTTCCGTGTGTTGCTGCGCCGTTGAATCGGCGCGCCATAGTTTGCATGAAAAGCCGGTCGTTGGCAAACCACCTCGCGGCGGTTCGACCGGCTGATCGTGCAACTTCCGGCGCGCCCGCGCTATTCCCGGGCACGGCGGCCGCCACGTGGCATCCTTGGGCGGAAGCGAACCGCACGGAAGGTCATGTCGCGATGCAGGAACTGAAGGTGATCGGAGTCGAGGGCGGTGCACTCGTGGCCGCCTCCGAGGATGGCGCACGCTTCCGGATCGAGATCGACGAGGTGCTGCAATCGCGCATCCGCCAGGTCCAGCCCGAGGCCAACCAGGGGCCGAAGCTCTCGCCGCGCGAGGTGCAGGCCCAGATCCGCGCCGGCCTGTCGGCCGACGAGATCGCACGTCTGACCGGTGCGTCGGTCGACTACATCCGCAGGTTCGAGGGCCCCGTGCTCGCCGAACGCGAACACGTCGTGTCGTCGGCGCTGGCCGTGCCGGTGCACCTGCCCGACGACCTCGACCCGGCGGCCGAGGAACCCGCGTCGTTCGGCTCCGTCATTCGCGACCGACTGCAGAAGCTGGATGCGCACGCCGAACGTTGGGCGGCCTGGAAAGACGATGAGCTCGGGTGGGTCGTCAAGCTCGAGTTCACCGCCGACACCATCGATCACGACGCCCGATGGACCTTCGACCCGAAGCGGCAGTCGTTGCAGCCCGTCAACTCCGAGGCGATCACGCTGTCGCAGCAGCGCGAGCTCGACGGCGGCATGATCCCGCGCCTGCGCGCGGTCGGCAACGATCCCGAGCCGTCGAAGTTCGACAGCGGCGCGTTCGACTTCGACGACGGGCCGGCCGAGCGCGAGGAGGACACCGCGCCGCAGCCCGAGTTGCTGCCGTACGGTCGTCCGGCACCGCTCGCACCCGCGGTCTCGAGTCCCGCCGTCGCCCGCGCGGCGATCAAGCGCGCCGATGAACCGACTCCTCCGCAGGGCGAGACCGCCGACCTGCTCGAGGCGCTGCGTCGCCGCCGAGGAGAACGTGAGGCGGTGACCGACGAGCAGACACCGCTTCCCATCCCCGTCACGACGAACGGTGCCTCGACTACGTCCACGTCGTCAGAGGCGCCTGCAGCGCCTCGGGCGGCCTCGGACCCGAAACCCGACGCCGAGCCCGCGACCGCCGAGGACAAGCCTGGCGCGGCCGCACGGGCGCTCTGGGGCGGTCGCGGCGGCGGCTCGTCGAACCGTGGCCGCAAGGGTCGGGCGTCGATGCCGAGCTGGGACGAGATCGTCTTCGGCGCGCGACCCGACGACGACCTGGCCTGACCAGCGCGCTGCGGGCGGTGCTACCATTCGAACAGGTGTTCGAATGCGAGGGTCGCCCATGCCGCAGCTCCAGGAGTACGTCGAGGTCTGGACGGATGACGCGGGGTCGCCGCGTCGACTGGTGTGGCGCGCCCGACGGTTCCGCGTGACCGATCGGCCGACGACTCTCGTCGGGCCCGCCGAGTGGTGGGCGCCGTTCAGCGAGCACGACGTCTCCCCCGGCCGTGCGCCGCTGGCGATCTCGGGCTGGCGGTTCCAGGCCAGCTCCGACGACGGCGAGACGCACGTGTTCGATGTCGCGCGCGACGACGGCCGCTGGCGACTGCTGCGCGTCTTCGACTGACGGAGGCCCCCGGTCGGTCGTGGCCGAGCCGTTCCGCTCGTTCGGCTCAGGCCGACTTCTCGGCGCGACGCGGCTTGTGGGGCACGATCGTGGGCGCGGCGTTCTCGAGCACGGCGGCCTTCGTGATGACCACGCGCGCGACCCCCGTCGACGAGGGGATCTCGAACATGATCGGCCCCAGCACCTCTTCCATGATCGCGCGGAGCCCGCGAGCACCGGTCTGGCGTAGCACCGCGAGATCGGCGATCGCCTGCAGCGCCTCGTCGTCGAAGTCGAGCTGCACGCCGTCGAGCTCGAACATGCGCTGGTACTGCCGCACCAGCGCGTTCTTCGGCTCGGTGAGGATCTCCATCAGCGCGTCGCGGTCGAGAGGCGAGACCGTCGCCACCACGGGGAGGCGGCCGATGAACTCGGGGATGAGCCCGAACTTGTGCAGGTCTTCGGGCAGGACGTCGGAGAACAGGTCGGCGTGGTCGAGTTTCGAGTGCAGCGGCGCCCCGAACCCGATGCCGCGCTTGCCGACCCGCGACGAGATGATGTCTTCGAGCCCGGCGAACGCGCCGGCGACGATGAACAGCACGTTCGTCGTGTCGATCTGGATGAACTCCTGGTGCGGATGCTTGCGCCCGCCCTGTGGCGGCACCGAGGCGACCGTGCCTTCGAGGATCTTCAGCAGCGCTTGCTGCACGCCCTCACCCGAGACATCCCTCGTGATCGACGGGTTCTCGGCCTTGCGGGCGATCTTGTCGACCTCGTCGATGTAGATGATGCCCGTCTCGGCACGCTTCACGTCGTAGTCGGCGGCCTGGATGAGCTTCAGCAGGATGTTCTCGACGTCTTCGCCGACGTAGCCCGCCTCGGTGAGCGCGGTCGCGTCGGCGACCGCGAACGGCACGTTGAGCTGCTTCGCCAACGTCTGCGCGAGATAGGTCTTGCCGCAACCGGTCGGCCCGATCAGCAGAATGTTCGACTTCGCGATCTCGACGTCGTCGCGGTGGTCGGCCGAGGTGATGGCCGTGCGGGCGCGCACCCGCTTGTAGTGGTTGTAGACGGCGACCGCGAGCGCGCGCTTCGCATCGTCTTGGCCGATCACGTACTCTTCGAGGAACGCGAAGATCTCTTTCGGCTTCGGCAGTTCGAACTCGCCCGACTCGGTCTCGTTGGCCTCGGCGAGTCGCTCCTCGATGATCTCGTTGCACAGCTCGACGCACTCGTCGCAGATGTAGACGCCCGGGCCGGCGATGAGCTGCTGCACCTGCTTCTGGCTCTTTCCGCAGAACGAGCACTTGAGCAGGTCGGCGCTCTCCCCGATGCGTGCCATCGCTGCCTCCCTCTTGCGGCGTCTGCACCGAGCCTAACCCGATCAGCGGCAGGTTCGGCGGACCTGCGCGTTTTGGGTGCGGGCGCGTCTTCGCTCTGGGCGAACCGGGCGTGAAAGGGCTCCGGGCACGGGCGCGGCGCCGCCCGCGTCGTCGCCGGACGCACGGATGCCTCGCCGACACGTGGTCGGCGAGGCATCCGTTGCAGCGCGGTTCAGCTCGCGATCGCGGGCACCGTCTTGCGCGAGGTCAGCACCTGGTCGATGAGCCCGTATTCGAGCGCCTCCTCGGCCGACAGGATCTTGTCGCGGTCGATGTCGTCGTGCACCTGCTGCTGGTAGCGCTTGGAGTGGCGTGCCAGGGTCTCTTCGAGCCACGTGCGCATGCGCATGATCTCGGCCGCCTGGATCTCGATGTCGGAGGCCTGGCCGTGGCCGGCCTCGCCCATCGCAGGCTGGTGGATCAGGATACGCGCGTTCGGCAGTGCGAGGCGCTTGCCCGGTGTGCCGGCGGCGGCGATCACAGCGGCCGCCGAGGCGGCCTGACCGAGCACGACCGTCATGATCTGCGGGCGGATGTACTGCATCGTGTCGTAGATCGCGGTCATCGCCGTGAACGAGCCACCGGGCGAGTTGATGTACATCATGATGTCGCGGTCGGGGTCCATCGACTCGAGCACGAGCAGCTGCGCCATGATGTCGTCGGCGGACGCGTCGTCGACCTGCACGCCGAGGAAGATGATGCGGTCCTCGAAGAGCTTCGCGTACGGGTCCTGTCGCTTGTAGCCGTAGGCCGTGCGCTCTTCGAAGCTGGGCAGGATGTAGCGCGAGCCGGGCATCTGCATGCCGCGGTTGGCGAGCCCGCCGAATTCGGGGATATTCATTCGATCGATCTCTCTTCCTACGCCTGGTCGGTTCCGCCGCCGCCGGACACGTCGAGCGCCGACTCGCGGATGTGGTCGACGAAGCCGTACTCGAGGGCCTCCTGCGCGGTGAACCAGCGGTCGCGGTCGCCGTCGCGGTTGATCTGCTCGACCGACTTGCCGGTCTGCGCCGCGGTGATCTCGGCGAGCCGCTTCTTCATGTCGAGGATGAGCTGCGCCTGGGTCTGGATGTCGCTCGCGGTGCCGCCGAACCCGCCGTGCGGCTGGTGCAGCAGGACGCGTGCGTTCGGGGTGATGTATCGCTTGCCCTTGGTGCCCGCGGTGAGCAGCAGCTGACCCATCGAGGCGGCCATGCCGATGCCGACGGTGACGATGTCGTTCGGCACGAACTGCATGGTGTCGTAGATCGCCATGCCGGCCGTGATCGAGCCACCCGGCGAGTTGATGTAGAGGTAGATGTCCTTCTTCGGGTCTTCCGCAGCGAGGAGCAGCAGCTTCGCGGCGATCTCGTTCGCGTTGTCATCGCGCACCTCGGAACCGAGCCAGATGATGCGGTCCTTCAGCAGTCGATCGAACACACTGGGCTGCAGTGTCGGTTCGGCCATGGATGTCGCTCCGTTTCGTTGTCGCGTTGAATCGAATCTATCCGGTGCAACACGCGCGAACGGGGCTGTTCGCCCTAGGCGGATGACGCGTCGGATGACGCGTCGGGACCCTGCTCGGACGACGACTCGTCGGCGGCGAGGAGGTCGGCCGCGTACGCCGTCACCGACCGCGTGTAGCGGCGCAGGTGCGGTGCCAGCGCCGTCAGCGCGACGGATGCCCCACGGCGGGCGTCGCCCGCGCTCACGAGCACCAGCGCGAGGAAAGCCGCCACCTCGTCGCGGTACGGGGCCTCGGGGTGGTCGCGGTGCTCGGCCTCGATGAGCCGCAGCGCCTCGTCGACGTCGCCGAGGTTGCGGATGCTACTGGCCAACTGCACGATCGCCTGCGGCCGGTGCTCGTCATCGAGGCCGAGCTCGAGCGAGCGCCGGTACAGCGGCACGGCCTCGTCGGGGCGGCCGGCGGAGTCGCGTGCGCCCGCCCGCTCGAAGACGGCCCGGGCGTCGTCGTCGCCGCGTTCGGCAGCGATCGCGTCGATCCGGGCGATCACCTCGTCGTCGACGAGTGATCCCGCCGCGAGGCGCCAGACCTCGTCGATGCGCTGTTCCCAGTCGTCGGTCGTCATGGGCTCGGCCTCTCGGTGGCGTGGTGATCGGGTGGGGATGCGGAAGGGCCGGATGCGAGGCATCCGGCCCTTCTGCGCGGTCGTGCTCGAGCCTACTCGGCGTCAGCCTTCTTGGCCGCGCGCTTGCGCGCCGGCTTCTTGGGAGCTTCCTCGGCGGGCTCGGTCTCGGCCGCCGTCTCGACGACCTCGTCCTGGACCGACTCGGCGGCCTCGGGCTCGTCATCGCCGGCGACGGCGGTGAACTCCGACAGGTCGACGGCGTTGCCCGAGGCATCCGCCACCTTGGCCTTGCCGAGCGCGATCGCGAGCGCCTTGTTGCGCGCGACCTCGCCGACCATGGCGGGGATCTGGCCGTTCTGGCTGAGGACCTGGACGAACTCGTTCGGGTCCATTCCATACTGGGCGGCACCCTGAACGAGGTACTGGGTGAGCTCGTCCTGGCTGACCTTCACGCCCTCGGCCTCGGCGATCGCATCGAGCACGATCTGGGTCTTGAAGGCCTTGGTGCTCGCCTCGGTGACCTCGGCGCGGTGCTCGTCGTCCTCGAGGCGACCCTCGCTCTCGAGGTGGCGGTGCACCTCGTCCTCGATGACGGAGTCGGCGACCGGCACCTCGACGAGCTCGAGGAGCTTGTCGACGAGCAGATCGCGGGCCTGGGTGCCCTGACCGAACGTCTTGGTGCGCGCGACCTGCTCCTTCAGGCTCTCGGTGAGCTCGGCGAGGGTGTCGAACTCGCTCGCGATCTGTGCGAAGTCGTCGTCGGCCTCGGGAAGCTCGCGCTCCTTCACGGCCTCGACGGTCACGGTGATCTCGGCCGTCTCGCCCTCGTGGTCGCCGCCGAGCAGCTTCGAGGCGAAGGTCGTGGTCTCACCCGCGGTGAGCGAGTCGATGGCGTCGTCGATGCCCTCGAGCAGCTCGCCCGAACCGAGCTCGTACGAGATGCCCTTGGCGGTGTCGACCTCGGTGCCGTCGATCACGGCGACCAGGTCGAGCGTGACGAAGTCGCCGGCCTTGGCCGGGCGGTCGACGGTGATGAGCGTGCCGAAGCGGCTGCGCAGGCGCTCGAGCTCGGCGTTCACGTCGTCGTCGCCGGCGACCGCGTCGTCGACGGTGATCTCGATGCCGTCGTAGGAGGGCAGCTCGACCTCGGGACGCACGTCGACCTCGATCGCGAGCAGCAGGTCGCCCGAGAAGTCCTTCTCGTTCGGCCACTCGACGATGTCGGCCTCGGGGCGGCCCAGGGGGCGCAGCTCGTGCTCGGCGACGGCGGCACGGTAGAAGCCGTCGAGACCCTCGTTGACCGCGTGCTCGAGCACCGCGGCCTTGCCGACCCGCTGGTCGATGACGGGCGCGGGCACCTTGCCCTTGCGGAAGCCGGGCACGTTGATCTGCTCGGCGATGTGCTCGTACGCGTGCGCGATGCTCGGCTTCAGCTCCTCGGGCGTCACCGAGATGGTGAGCTTCGCACGGGTGGGGCTGAGCTTCTCGACCGAGGTGGTCGGCATGGAGGATCTCCTGTTCGATGGAAAAGTTCGTGTCGAGCCGGTCGACTCGTCGGGGCGACAGGATTCGAACCTGCGACCTCCCGCTCCCAAAGCGGGCGCTCTAGCCAAGCTGAGCTACGCCCCGAGTCGCTGACTCAACTCGCAGGCCACGCCGCGTGGGCACGCCGGAGCGCGCCGAATGCGGGATGGACCCCCGAAAGTCTACTGCACCGCCCGGTGCGCTCGATCTGAGTGCGACACGTACCGTCTCGGGGTGCGACACGCATCGCCTCGATGTGGATGACTCGACACACGGACGGGCGCGACTGGCAGAGTGTGCGCATGACCGACCGATCCGCCGCCGCACCCGCGGGCGACCTGCGCCGTTGGCCCGCCGATCCCTCGTGGTTCCTCGACACCTCGCGGTGCCCTGCGTGCTTCGCACCGCTCGGCTCGGCCGTGTGCACGGTCTGCGGACTCGATCTCGCCGCGCCGGACGGCGCGGACCTGGCCGCGCACGGTCGGGCGGTGGCCGAGGCCGAGCGCGAACGCCAGGGGGTGATCACGCGCATGCGAGCGGCGCAGGCCGAGCGTGCGGCCGCCTCCGCCGCGCAGGCTGGGCCGGTCGCACGCGTCGCCGCAGCCGCACCGGTCGCATCCGCTGCGCCCGTTGCGCCGGCTGCCGCTCCCGTTGCGCCGGTCGCTTCGGCTGCGACGGTGCCCGACACGGGGATGCCGGTGGCGGATGCTCCGCCGGCGCCGCTGCCGCCGCTCGATGCCCCGGCGGCAGGCGTGGCATCCGGACCCGCGCGACCGAAGCGATCGGGCGTGCAGGTGCTGCTGCTCACCCTCGGCGTGGTGCTCGTCTCGGTGACGGCGATCGTGTTCCTGCTCGTCGCCTACCTGGTGGCGAGCCTCGAGGTGCGATCGATCATCATCGCGGCGGGCAGCGCGGTCGTGCTGGGCGTGGCCGTGCTGCTGCGGCGCGGGCGCCTGCCCGGCACCGCGGAGGGCGTGGCATCCGTCGCCGTCGTCCTGCTGCTGCTCGATGTCTGGATCGTGCGCGCGAACGCGCTGTTCGGCAGCGACCGCCTGGACGCGGCGCTCTACACCGGCATCGCGTTCGCAGTGCTCGCCGTCGTGCTCGGCGTGGTCGCGCGCATCAGCGGGCTGCGCGCCGCCGGATTCGCCGCGGCGCTGCTCGCCCCGGCCGCGGCGTGGGCGCTCGGCCTCGCCGTCGACGGCGGGGCGACGGGGTGGTGGCTGGGCAGCCTCGGCGCCGCGGTCGTCGGCGTGGGCATCGCTGCCCGCCGGCGTTCGGGCGAGGCGCTCGCCTCGCGCATCGCCGGGTCGGTCGGGCTCGCGACGGCGTTCTGCGTCGCGGCGCGGGCACTGCCCGATGTCGTCGTCGGAGCGGGCTGGGCGTTCCTCGCCGTCTCGGCGACCAGCGCCGTGCTGTGGGCCGTCGTCGGTCGCGGACGAGCGCTGTCCCCGTGGTCGGCGGCCTTCGCCGGCGTCGGTGCCGCTGCGGCGGCCCTCGCCCTCGCCAGCGCGATCGCCATGGAGACCACCGGCGAGGTCGGCTCGTGGGCGGCGCCGGCGCTCGCCGGGGTGGTCGCGGTGATCGGGGCGGCCGCCGTTCGCCGCGCGGCGCGCAGCGACACGATCGCCGCACTCGCCGCGGCATCCGGCGTCACGCTCCTGGCGGCCCTACCGGGTGCGCTCACCGGCATCGCCCTGATCGCGGCCGCAGGGCTCCCCGGTCCGGCCTTCACCGCGAGCGCGACCGACGCGCCGAACTCGGCCGCCGCCTCGGACGGCGTGCTCGCCGCCTTCGGCATCCCGGGGTGGTCGGCCGCCCTCGCGCTCGTCGCACTCGCCGCCGTGACGGCGACCGTGCTGGCGATCGTGCGCCGATTCCGCGGACTCGGTGCTGCGGCGATCGCCGCGATCGCCGCAGCCGCCCTCGTCGGCGCCGTGTCACTGCCCACCGTGCTCCTGGTCGCGGCCGCGCTCGTCGTGCTCGGGGTGATCGGGCTCGCGATCGCCCCCGGCCTGCGCGCACTGCCGATCTCGGGCCTGCTCGGCACGGTCGCCACGGGCGGCCCGCTCGCCGCCGCGCTGGCGGTGCCGAGCGCGCTGCCCAGTGCCGCGGTGTGGCCCTGGGTCGTTCTCATCGTCATCGTGACCGCGATCGCCGGGCGCGTGCTCGCCGCACGCATCTGGCCGGCGACCGCGGCGCCGGTGGTCGGCGCGCTGCACGTGGGCGTCGCCGCGGTGCTCGCCATCGCGCTCTCCGCGACCGCGCCGATCTGGCTCGCTGCGGCCGGCGCCCGGCTCGACGGGCCGTGGGCGCACGGCGGAATCTGGCTCGCACTCGTCGGCGCGGCGCTGGCGGTCGCCGCCGCCTACGCGCCCCGCCTGACCGGCGCCGACCGCGGCATCGCGCTGCCGGTCTTCCTCGCCGCCTCGGCCGTCGGCGCGCTCACGACGGTCGCCGGCGAACTCGGGTGGTTTGCCGCCTCGGCGGCGACGGTCGCCGGAGCGGTCGTGGTCGCGACCGGACGACCGGAGTGGACGCGAGCGGTCGCGGCCGTCGGCACTCCTCTGCTCATCGCGCTCACCGCCTGGTCGATCGCCGAGGCGCTCGATCTCGAGCACGCGATCGTCGTCGCGGGTGCGGTGCTGCTCACCGCCGCCGCGGGGCTGGTGCTCGCCGGACGTGCGACACCGCTCACGCGCAACATCTGGTCCGGCGCGACCGGGCTCGTCGGGGTGCTCGTCGTCGCGGCATCCGTCGCCGCACTCTCGACGTGGCCCGCCCTGCTCATCCTGGTGCCCGTGCCGATCCTCATCGCCGCCGCGAGCGGCGACCCGATCGGCGGCACCTCGCCCACGCGCCACGTCTCGTGGGCGAGCCTGCCGATCGGCATCGCCGCCGTGTGGTCGTGGCTGGGCGAGGCATCCGTCGACGTCCTCGAGCCGTACACGCTCTCGCTCGCGGCCGCCCTGCTCATCGCGGCCGGCCTCATCGCCTGGCGGCGGCCCGCGGGCGATCGGCGCCTCGCCTCCGGCCGCACCGCGCTCATCGCCTCGGCCGCCGCCGTCGCCGCACTGCCGAGCGCCGCCGCAGCCGGCGAGAGCGAGCTGCGCACCCTCGTCGTCGTGCTCGCGGGCGCGGTCGTCGCGATCGCGGCGCCGTTCCTGCCCGATACGGCCGCGGGGGTTCCCGCACGACTCATCGCGACGCTCACCGGGTGGGGCGCGGCCGCGCTCGCCGCGGCGGTGCGGGGCAGCGCGGTCGCCATCGGCGCGGCATCGGGCGGCCTGCCGTTCGAGGTCTGGTCGCTCTTCGGATTCGCCGTCGGCGTGTGGACGGCAGCCGCGTGGGCACGCGATCCGGCGCGGCCCGAACGTCTCGGCGCCTGGGTGCTCGCCGCATCGACGACGCTGGCGGTCGTCCCGAGCTGGCTCGAGATCGCTCGCGGCGGCGACCAGTCGGTGCGCGCCGGCATCGTCGTGGGCGCGCTCGCCCTCGTGCACGTGCTCGCCATCGTGGTCTCGCGGCCCCCGCTCGTCGGAGCTGCGCTCGAGTGGGTCGCATTCGGGCTCGCGACGCTCATCGCCGTGACCGCGCTCGCCGTGGGTGCCGTCGACCCGTACGACCTCGTCGTCGCGCCGCTCGGTTCGGCGCTGATCATCACCGGCGCGGTGCGGCTGCACCGTACCCCCGCGCTTCGCTCGTGGCCCGCGCTCGGCGCCGGGCTCGCACTGCTGCTCGTACCGCCGCTCATCGCCGACTTCGTCGGCCCCGAACTCTGGCGCATCATCGTGCTCGGCGTCGTCGCCGTGGCATCCGTCGTGATCGGACTCGTGCTTCGGCTCCAGGCGCCGTTCGTGTTCGGCGGCGCGGTGCTGCTGGTGCACGCCGTCCAGCAGCTCTGGCCGTGGATCACCTGGCTCTACGAGGCCGTCTGGTGGTGGCTGTGGCTCGGGATCGCGGGCGTGCTGCTCATCGTGCTCGCGGCGACCTACGAGCGCCAGCTGCGGCTCGCGCGGCGCACGGTGCGATCGATCGGCGAACTGCGCTGAGCGCGGTCACGACGTCTCGGGCTCAGGCCATGCGCTCCACCCACGGCGCGCGCCACTCGGGCGCCTCGAACGGGCCCGGCCAGTACGCGACCTCCTTCGCGATGCGCCCGTCGCGCACCTCGAAGACGAACACGCCGAGCACCGGCAGGCCGTCGCCGTAGTCGAGCGTGCCCTGCATCACCCAGTGGTCGCCCTCGCCGGTGATGGAGCGCACCTCGATGTGCGGCAGCTGCGGGAACCTCGTGTAGACGGCCCGCCGGTTGTCGCCGCCGACGATGCGCTCCCCCGACTGCGGCCACTCCATCACCGCGTCCTCGTGGAACAGTTCGTCCATGCCGGGCACGTTCCCGGCGTTGATCGTCGCGACGAGCGCGTCGACCAGCTCTCGTCCGTTCATCGACTCCCCTTTGCGTGGGAGCGCGTGCGAGGCGGCGCTTCGTCGTCGGGACGCGCTCGCGGTCTGTACTACGATGATCCGGGTGCCCAGAACGGGCCTCGGGGATGTAGCTCAATGGTAGAGCCTCAGTCTTCCAAACTGATTACGCGGGTTCGATTCCCGTCATCCCCTCCGATGATCCTCCCTTGGTATCTCGCGGCTCCCGAGAGATCCCACACGTGTTGATGTGCGCGTGGCTCGTCTGGAGCCGAAGAAGAAGCCGCGCGCGGCGTACCGGCGGTTCGTGTATCCGGCGCCGAACGCGTGTTGGCAGGTCGACGCGACTGAGACCGTACTGACGAAGGGGCGCAAGTGCGTGATCTTCCAACTCATCGACGATCACTCCAGATATGCGGTCGCGTCGCACGTGGCGGGGGGTGAGACCGCGGACGCGGCGATCAGACTGCTCGACAAGGGCATCGCAGCGCACGGTGTCCCGCAGCGGCTCCTCAGCGACAACCGGGCCGCGCTCAACCCCGCTCGTCGCGGCTACGTCGGCCAACTCGTCGCGCACGTGTCCCGGCTCGGCGTCGAGGCGATCACGGGGAAGCCGTACAAGCCGACCACGCAGGGCAAGAACGAACGCTTCCATCAGACCCTGTTCCGGTACCTCGACAAGCAGCCGTTGGCCGACTCGCTCGAGGAGCTCCAGGCCCAGGTCGACGCGTTCGACCGGATCTACAACACCGAACGCCCGCATCAGGGACTACCTGGCCGGGTGACCCCGGAAGTCGCGTGGCTGGCGACGCCGAAGGCAGACCCGCCGCGACCCAAGCCCGACCGGCCCAGGTCGCGGACGCTGCCGAACGATTCGCCCGTCCGCGCGGTTCCGACCAGCGACAGCTTGCGGGTCCTCAAGCTGCGATCCAACGGCAGCATCCGGCTCAGAGAGGTGACCTACATGATCGACGGGCAACGCGCCGGCGAGGACGTGATCATCATCGAAGACGGCGACGTCATCCTCGTTGCCGACCTCGACGGCACCGTCCTCATCGAGCACACCCGACCCGCGCCCGACATCAGATAAATCGGCAACGGCAGACGACGCGGTCGACGGCCGAAAAGCATCGCACTGTCACCGAAGTCCTGACACACGAAGTGTCACCGATGTTCTGATGCAGAACTGTCACCGATGCCCTGAGACATCACACCCCGTGCGGTTCGTGACATTCGCGCCCATAAAAGGGTCTCATTTCTGTCATAGCATTGTCGCAGTCACGGCAGGTGGAATCCAGGTTCAGGCGTGAGCGGTCGGCAGCGAATATCGCAGGTGAGTCGGACGCAGGGCGCGGTCTTCCGGCGTCCAATCGACCCAGAATCGGATCTCACCGCCAGACGCGACGATCGTGCCGTCGTAAGCGCGACGTGCAACGATGCGGTCGACAACGAACAGGTCAGTCGCGTGGTGATCTCGCGCGTGGTCGACTTCCCCCTGCGTGAGTTGAACGCTCTCGACGTCGATGCCGATCGATCCTTTGACCTCGACGTGTCGTTCGATGCCGTCGAGAACGACGAGCAGATCGTAGGGTTTCCCGCGTTCTTCGATGTGAGTCGCGCCGAGCGCTTCGTAGTGTGAGATCGCGATGCGCACGGAGTGACGTTCGATCGCGGAACGCTTCTCTGCATCAGAGAGATAGCCCTGCGATGACGGTACGGGTGTCGACCGACGGGTCGACGTTGACGCGTCAGCGGCGAGTCCGCCGAAGAAAAGTGCGACGAGCGCGGCGGGGAACTTGGTCAGATATCCCTGCGCGGCCCGAATGTCGGTCGAGTTGTACTCGTAGAACGGTGCGTACGGGCGACCTGTGATGCCGCCCGCTACCTCATTGAGCACAGCAACGACCTCAGCATGACGCGCGTTGATGATGTCGCGCGTGACCGGAGAGTCAAGTGGGGTGTAGTTCGCGAGTGGCATTCGCCACGCGGGGCCTTCGGTCGGGACGCCGCGCTCACGACCTCTTGTGCCGCGCGCCTGCCAAGACCACTTCTCAACGACTTCGAGCGGGCCGACGGCTTCTGACCACCCGACGATCGCGGGCGCGTTTCGACCGCGCTTGTCCCAGTGAAAGATTCGATCGCCGGGTTGCACGTGTGAGACGAGCGTGTACGTCCACTTCGGGTTACCGCCACCATCGAACTGCGGAGCCAGCAGATACTCACCGAACCCGATCGGTTCAGTGCGCACTTCCATCCAGTAGCGCTCGGCTGGGTCGCTCTCCCACCAGTTGTTGATAGGCATACTGCTAACTCTTCGCCGCTTGCAATGCGGAGATGCGCTTCATCAACTCATCGATGTAGCCGAGCGTGTCGTTGACCGTGGGCGTGTAGTCCTCGGGATGAGCACACTCATTACGCTTGTTCAAGAGGCCGTGAAGCGCTTTCATCGTTGTCTTCGTGATGAGGCCTGCGAACTTCAAGCCCTCGATGAGCGCGTAGTCGGTGATCTCATGAAGATCGCCAGCGTCATTCAACGTCCAGTTCGGGCGCACACTCTTCAGTTTCGCCAGTCGCGACGCATCCCACGTCCACTCGTGTACGAAGTCGACAAAGCCCGCCCACGTCGCAACGTGCGCGGGTCGGTACAGCCCGTACTCGACGCAGCGAAGCCCCTCGTTGATAAGAATGTCTTGCTTCAGACTGAGGGCGCTCAGTTTCGCGTAGGACTCCTGCAATGTGATGACGCGGTGAGCCGATTTCTCCCGCATAGCAAGGTGACTTGCGAGATCAGCCTGCACCGCCGCGGCCCACTGCGCTACTTCATGTGCGGTCCGCGGTGCTGCCATCGAGAACTCTCAGGTGTTTCGCCATCGCTGCGAAGAATGCGTCGTACACGGCCGGATCGCTCGTTGCATCAACCGAGAGCGCTATGTTCACGTTGATCGTCACCGAACCGCCGCCCGACTGCGGCGCGCCGGTGTCCGAGCGCCGCGGGGTCTGAATGTCGCGGTCACCTGATTCGACTTCGGAAGACCCCTCATCCCAGGTTGACGTTGGGGCAGGAAAGTCACCGAACTTGCAAAGCGTTTCAAAGGTAGCAACCGCCGACTTGAGCGCCTTGTCGCCGAGATCAGAGTGCGCCTTCATGAAGGTCGTAAGTTCGGCAGTGCTCCGCGCGTTCGCATCTGGGTAGGTCGCGAAGAGCGAGGCGTAACCCTCTCTGATGCCGTCGGCGACTAACGCTCGTCCCGCCGTGCCGCCTCGAAGACCTTTTCGGTATCGATCTGTCGGTTTTCCCTGGCTATCGAGCAGGCCAACGAACTTCATGATCGGGATGAACACACGATGATTCGCTGACGCGTAGCCAATCTGCGAAAGATATGTGCGATCGATCTTCTCGGGAACACCAATGTCTTGAAGTTTCTTGAGGAAACTTGAGAACGGCACCGGAGTGATCGTGTAAGGGAACGCTTGAGCGACCATAATCATGAGATGTAGTGCAAGCACTACGGATCGATGTCGCGACACGCCGCGCGGCCGGGTTCGTTCGTTCTGTGACACATAGCTTCGTGAAGTGGGGCTCGTTCGGGAGGACGATGAGCGTTGCTCAGGACACTTTCCGGCGACTTGACAGGGGTGGGGAGTCGTGAGTCGAGGGCTCCTCAGAAGAGGGCCCTCCTGGCGACGTCAATGAAGATTCGCGGGTGAGTCTCTCGTGTCAGGGCCCTCGTTCTTCTTCGTGAGGGCCTGTTCGTCGTGAGTAAGGGCCCGCTCACGTCAATCAACGGGCCGACCGCCGCCAGATTCACGCGCGTCAGGTGACGTTCTGAGCCGTTGACGAGCGCGATGAAGCATTGATTCGCGCTCATCTCGATCGTGTCTGTACCAGGCGCACAACGCGTCCCGACGTTGACACGGCGATGTCACGAGCGCTGTGGAGAACCTGCGATTTCGTGCATCGATCGTGCAGGGCCCTCGCGCCTGAGCGGCGTCATCACGTGCTGATCACGCGACGTTTCCGTGCACGATCATGTCTTACTCTCGGGGAGAATCCACAGTTCTTCCAAACTGATTACGCGGGTTCGATTCCCGTCATCCCCTCCAGAGCACCGAGCAGGTGCGCTCGAACGGCCGGCTCCGCATCCGCGGGCCGGCCGTTCGCATCTCCTCGCCTCGAGCCCGAGGCCGAGCCAGAGCCCCATTCAGAGCGCGAGCCGAGCCCCGCTCAGAACACGCGGTACCCGATCTCGGCCGGCGCATCCAGCAGTCGCTCGATCTCGTCGTCGAGCTTCACGAGCGTGACCGAGGCGCCCGCCATGTCGAGCGAGGTGCAGTACTCGCCGACGTAGCTGCGCACGACCTCGATGCCCTTCGCGGCGAGCGCCTCGTGGGCGTGGCCGTACGCGATGTACAGCTCGCTGATCGGCGTGCCGCCGAGGCCGTTCACCATGAGGGCGACCCGGTCGCCGCTGGCGAACGGCAGGTCGGCCACGACGGGCTCGAGCAGAATGTCGACGAGTTCGTCGCTCGGCGCGATCTTCGCGCGCCGCCGACCGGGCTCGCCGTGGATGCCGACGCCGATCTCGATCTCGTCGTCGCCGAGCTCGAACAGCGGGCCGCCCTTCGCGGGCGGGATGCAGGCGGTGAGCGCCAGACCCATCGTGCGGGTGACCGAGTTGACCTTCTCGCCGATGCGCACCAGTTCGTCGAGGTCGGCACCCTCTTCAGCGGCCGCCCCGATCGCCTTGATGACGAAGAAATTGCCCGCCACGCCGCGGCGGCCGACCGTGTACGTCGAGTCCTGCACGGCGACGTCGTCGTCGATGAACAGGGTGCGCACGTTCACGCCGTCGGCGAGGCTCATCTCCTGCGCCATGTCGAAGGCCATCCGGTCGCCGGTGTAGTTGTTCACGAGCAGCAGCACGCCCTTCGGCGAGTTCAGCAGCTTCGTGGTCTCGTACACGTAGTCCATGGGCGGCGCCGCGAACACGTCGCCCGGACACGCGCCGTCGAGCATGCCCTTGCCGACGACCATCACGTGGGCGGGCTCGTGGCCCGAGCCCGAGCCCTGGATGATCGAGACCTTGTCGTCGTTCGGCGCGTCGGCGCGCATGATCAGGTTGTACTCGGGCACGTACTTCAACGTGTCGGGGTTCGCCAAGGCGAGTCCCTTCAGCATCTCGGGTACGTACTGCTTCGGGTCGTTGACGAACTTCTTCATCAGCCTTCCTCTCTGTTCGGCCACGTCGAGGCGAGCGCCTCGAAGATGACGGCGACGGCGACGGCGCCCGCGTCGGGAGACCCGATGCTGCGTTCGCCGGTGTATGCGGCTCGGCCGCGTTTGGCGATCATGGGGGTGGTCGCGTCAGCCGAGGCTCGCGCGGTGGTCGCGGCGATCGCGACGATCTCGTCGCTCGTCTTGCCGTCGGCGAGCGCGGCCTCGATGGCGTCAGTCGTCGGCACGAGTGCGTCGAGCAGGGTCTTGTCACCGACATCCGCCTGGCCTCTGGCCTTGATGCCCTCGATCGCGGCGCGCAGCATCGCGACCGCGTCGGCGCCGTCGAGGTCGTCCTTGCCGCGCACCGCTCCGGCGGCCCGCAGGAACGATGTGCCCCAGATCGGGCCGGAGGTGCCGCCGATGCGCCCGGTGATGGCCATGGCGACCTTCTGCAGGAACGTCGAGATGTCGGTGCGGTCGTACGAGTCCCAGTCGCTCAGCACGATCTCGAAGCCGCGGGCGAGCGAGTATCCGAAGTCGCCGTCGCCGACGACCGAGTCGAGGTCGCCGAAGTAGGTCTCGTTGTCGACGGCGGTCTGCGCGATCGTGCGCACCACGAACTCCACGTCGGGCATGCTCGTCATCGGTCCTCCTGGGTCGCGTCGGTCGTGGGGTGCGGAAGCGGGTGGTCGAGTACGGCGACGAGGTCGGCGAGGCCGACCTCGGGTCCCGGCGCGATGCCGAAGGGGTCGGCGAGCACGCGCGCGGGTTCGTGATCGTCGCCGAGGGAGGTCAGCACGAGGGATGCCTCGGAGAAGTCCTCGTCGACGGTGTACGCGCTGACGGTCACAACGGTGCGAAGGCCTGCGGCCACGGCCGCTTCGACCCCGTTGCCGCTGTCCTCGATGACGACGGCGTCGGCGGCGGCGATGCCGAGTTCGCGCAACGCGAGTTCGTAGATGTCGGGGGCGGGCTTCTTGTGCGCGACGATGTCGCCCGCGAATACCCGGAAGCCGGCGGCGGCTTCGGCGCCGACGGCGTGCTCGAGCACGGCCCGCACCGATGGTTCGGCCGAGGTGGAGGCGACGGCGAGCAGCCATCCGGCCTCGGCGGCCTGGCGGCTGATGCGGGCGATGCCGGGTCTGGCGGGAAGGGCGCCGGATGCCACGAGTTCGGTGTAGATCGCGGTCTTGCGCCGATGCCAGTCGGCGAGGAGCTCGCGCTGCCCCTCCTCGTCGGTCGGCAGGCCGTTCGCGGCGACGAACTCGGGCGTGAGCAGGCTCGCCATGCGCTCCTTGCCGCCGCCGATGCGCACCTTCACGGCGTAGTCGGCGTCGCTCCATTCGACGGGCAGGCCCACGTCGGCGAAGGTGCGGTTGAAGGCGGGCAGGTGGCCGTTGCGTTCGGTGTCGGCGAGCACGCCGTCGCAGTCGAAGATGAGGGCGGGCATGTCACCACGCCTTTCCGGCGCTGCCGAACTTCGCCGCAAGACCCGTCGTGAGATCGACGATGTGCTGGCGCACGTCGCGGAACAGCGATGGCGGATCCCACTTGTCTTGCTCCTCTGCTCCGCGGAGGAACGCGAGGTTCGCCTTCATGAACTCGATCTTCAGCGCGGTCGAGATGTTCACCTTGGCGCAGCCCCGCGAGATGAGGTCGCTGAACTGGGCGTCGGTCATGCCGCTGCCGCCGTGCAGGGCGATGGGCACGCCGGTGGCCTCGACCAGGTCGGTGACGCGCTGGAAGTCGAGGTCGGGAGTGGCCGAGTACACGCCGTGCGCGTTGCCGATCGACGGCGCGAACACGTCGACGCCGGTGGTCTCGATGAATTCGATCGACGTCGCGAGGCTGTGCCGGCGCGGGTCGGTGTCGCTGCCGATGCCGTCCTCGACGCCCTTGATGGCCTCGATCTCGCCCTCGACGTGGGCGCCGTAGCCGCGGGCCTCGGCGACGACCTCGACCGTCTGCCGCTGGTTCTCCTCGACCGGCATGGTCGAGGCGTCGAAGAGCACCGAGTTCCAGCCGCGGGCGAGGCAGTCGCTGATCACCTGCCGTTCGGGGCAGTGGTCGAGGTGCAGGGTGACCGGCACCTCGATACCCTCCGTCATCGAGGTCCACATCGACCAGAGCACGTCGAGCCCGATCGACTTCACCGTCTTCACCGACGTCTGCACGATGACGGGTGACCGCGCCTCGACGGCGCCCGCAAGCACCGCCTCGAGCGTCAAGTCGTTCACGATGTTGATCGCGGGCACCCCGTACCGTTCCTGGAATGCCCGGTCGACGATCTCCTTCAAGCTCACCACCGGCATGCCGACCTCCTCGTCCGCGCTGCAAGGTTGGCACGTGCCGGGCACGGCCCCCATGCGAGATTCCCCTACCGGGTGGTAGGGGAATCCTCCATGCGGATGCCCCGGGTCTCAGTCGCGGCGCAGGCCGGCGAGCTCGGTGCGGTTCGCCGCGCCGGTCTTGCGCAGGATCGCGCCGACGTGCTTCTCGACGGTCTTCACCGAGATCTGCAGCAGCACGGCGATCTGCTTGTCGGGAAGGCCCCGGGCGACGAGGTCGCGCACCTCGCGTTCGCGCGGGGTGAGCAGCGGATCGTCGGGCGCGGTGAGCACGCTGAACACCTCAGGCGTGAGCAGGGTGTCGCCCCGCGCGGCGGCGACGACCGCTCGCACCAGCCCCGCGGCATCCGTGTGCTCTTCGACGAAGCCGGTCGCACCGATCTGCGCGGCTCCGCGCACCCGCTCATCGCTGAACGACGGAACGAGCAGCACCACCGCCGCTTCGGGATCGATCGCGCGCAGGTACGCCGTGAGCTGCACGCCGTCGACGTGCGGGTGGTCGAGCGGGGCGAGCACCACATGCGGGCGCAGCAGCTCGTACGCCTCGACGACGCTGCGCGTCTCGGACACCTCGCCGACGACCTGGATATCGGGCTCCTGATCGGTGAGCACACGCACGAGCCCAGCCCGCACGAGCTCGTGCTCGTGAGCGACGAGCACCCGCCACCTGGTGCGCTCGGAGTCGACGGCGGGCCATCGCGGCACCTCCGCTCGGATCCGCGTGCCCCAGCCGCGCGTCGACTCGATCTGCAGCGTGCCGCCGAGGTGCTGGGCGCGGGCGAGCAGCCCCTGCAGACCGAGCGCACGCCTCGGTTCGGCCGTGACCGACGCGACGTCGAAGCCCCGCCCGTCGTCCTCGATCAGCACCGAGACCGTGTGCCCGCCGTACACGAGCCCGACGCGCACCGTCCGTGCGCCCGCGTGTTCGAGCACATTCGTCAGTGCCTCCTGCACGATGCGGAGCAACTGTCGGCCCGTTTCGGGCGGCAGCGCGACGGGATCGCCGATGACGATGAGCCGGGTCGACACGCCGGCAGCGGACTCCATCCAGCTGAGCTCGAGTCGCACGGCCTCGGCGAGCGCGGCGGCGTCGGTGAGGCCGGGATCGAACCCGAGCACGCTGCGCTGGGTCTCGGTCAGTGCGGTGCGCGCCGCAGAGCGGGCGCGTCCGAGCGCCCCCACCGGGTCGTCGGCGCGGCCGATCGCCCGCTCGGCGTCGTCGAGGTGCAGCAGCACGGTCGCAAGTCCTCGCCCGACGGTGTCGTGCACGTCGCGCATCACCCGCTCGCGTTCGGCGAGCACTGCCGCCTGGCGCTCCTTCTCGGCGGCGAGCGCGTGCAACCTGGCGTTGGCGATGGCGATCGCGGCGTGCGTGGCGAACAGCTCGACGAGCGTCACGTCGGCGTCGGTGAAGCGCCGGTCGGGGTCGCGACTGAACACGACGCAGGTGCCGATGATCGCGCCGTTCGAGAGGATCGGCACGCCGATCACGCCGTGCAGTTCGCCGCGGTCGCGTGCGGCGATGTGCCCGCCGCGAACCTGCGCGTACTCGTCGAACACGACCGAGCGGCGTGCGCGCACCACCTCCCCGGTGACGCCCTCGTCGAGCGGGAAGGTGCGCCCCGAGAGGCAGCCGACGCCGAGGTCGACCTCTTTGCGGTAGGTGCCCGCCGCCTCGTCGACCGTGCAGATCGAGCCGCTGTCGCAGTCGAGCAGTGCCATCGTATGGCGCAGGATGCGCTCGAGCAGGCGTTGCGGGTCGAAGCGGCCGGCGAGGTCGGCCGCCATCGTGATGAGCGCGTCGAACCTCGGGTCGCCGCGCAGACTCGTGTGGGGGTTCGCAGGGTTCATGGTCATCCTCATCGACGCCGTTCGTCCATGCACATCATGCGCCCGTATGGACGCGACGGCCAGCATCGGATGCCACGCGACCCGCGTGTCGCCCGATGTCAGCCGAGCCTTCCCTTCCTTGAAATACCGGGGCATCCGCGTAGCGTTGAGGCAGACATCATCCAGGGAAGGTGGACCGATGACCGACATCCAGACCGCACCGAAGACCGGCTCGGGCGCCGACGTCGCCGCGGGCGTCGCCCAGTACTTCACGCCCGTGCTGCACGAGCTCGTCGCCCTCGCCGTCAACGGCAAGCAGGCGCACTGGCACGTGCGCGGCGTCAACTTCATCGCCGTGCACGAGCTGCTCGACGACGTCGTGGCTCACGCGCAGGAGTGGGCCGACGAGGTCGCGGAGCGAGTCGTCGCGCTCGGCCTGCCGATCGACGGTCGACTCGCGACGATCGCGTCCAAGAGCGGCGCGGTGAACCCGAAGCTCGGATTCCAGGGCTACGAGGACACCATCGCCGATGTGGTCGCACAGATCGACATCGCGACCGAGAAGCTGAACGAGGCGATCGAGGGACTCGATGAGCTCGACCCCGCCAGCCAGGACGTCGCGATCGAGATCCGTCGCGGCATCGACAAGGACCGCTGGTTCCTGGCGGCGCACGTCGCCAAGAAGTAGCCCGCACGACACCGCAGGTCCCGCAGCCCACCCGGGGCGGCGGGACCTGCGGCATTCGAGCGCTATCGCTGCAGCCAGGCGAGCACCGCGAGCACCCGGCGGTGGTCGGTGCCCGAGTCCTCGAGCCCGAGCTTCTGGAAGATGCTGGTGACATTCTTCTCGACGGCGCCGACACCGATGAAGAGCTGCCCCGCGATCGCGGTGTTGGTGCGCCCCTCGGCCATGAGCTGCAGCACCTCGCGCTCGCGCGGCGTGAGCCGGGCGAGCGGGTCACCGCGCCGGCCGAGCAGCTCACGCACCACCTGCGGGTCGAGTACGGTGCCGCCGGCGCTGACGCGCTCCACCGCGTCCTGCAGTTCGTCGAGCGATGCGACCCGGTCTTTCAGCAGATAGCCCATGCCGCCCTCGCCCGATGAGAGCAGCTCGTCGGCATAGGTGCCCTCGACGTACTGGCTGAGCAGCAGGACACCCAGCCCGGGCCGACGCCGACGCAGCTCGATCGCGGCGCGCACCCCCTCGTCGCGGAACGTCGGCGGCATGCGCACATCGAGCACCACGACGTCGGGCGCGGGGGTGCCCGGGGCCGAGTCGTCGAGTGCGGCGAGCAGGGCGTCGGCCTCGCCGAAGGCCCCGACCGTCTCGAACCCGGCCTCGTCGAAGAGTCGGACGAGGCCTTCGCGCAACAGCACCGAGTCTTCGGCGAGCATGATGCGGAGCGGGGCGGCGGCTTCGGTCACTCGGCCAGCGTATCGGCCGGGCGCGCGGTGCGGCGGCGCCGCCGGCGCATCGCCGGCCGGCGCCGCCTCGGCTCAGACGGTCGGCGGCGTCACCGGTTCGGATGCCCCGGATCCGGCGCCGACCGGCTGGAACGGGATGTGCGCGCCGACGACGGTCGGCCCGCCCGCGGGGCTGTCGACCACGAGGACGCCGCGCAGGCCCCGCACCCGGTCGTCGAGCCCGGCGAGCCCGTGCCCGGCGGCGACGCTCGCGCCGCCGCGGCCGTTGTCGGTGACCCAGAGATCGAGCCAGTGCGTGCCGTCGGCGAGCGCGCGGGTCTGCACGCGCAGCCGCGCGGCCGTCGCCGCCGAGTGCTTGGCCACGTTGGTCAGCAGCTCGGCCGCGATGAAGTACGCGTTGCGCTCGATCGGCGCCGGCAGGGAGGCATCCGCACCGAGCCCGTTGTCGAAGGCGACCGTGACGGGGCTGCGCGCCGCGAGCGCGCCCAACGCGCTGCCCAGCCCGCGGTCCTGCAGCAGCGGCGGGGCGAAGCCGCGTGAGAGCGCGCGGAGTTCATCGAGCGTCTCGCGGGCCTGGTCTCGTGCCTCGGCGATCAGGGCGCGTGCCGCTTCGGGATCCTGGTCGAGTCGGCGTTCGATCGACGCGAGGTCCATCTGGAGGCGCACCAGCCGCTGCTGCGGGCCGTCGTGGATGTCGCGCTCGAGGCGTCGCAGCGAGGCATCCTCGGCCTGCACCGCGGCACCGCGGGAGGCGGACAGCTCGGCGACCTCGCGCTCGAGGGCCTCCGAGCGCCACGCGCCGAGCATGCCGCGCGCGACGCCGTCGTGCATGAGCGTCAAGCCGCGGAACACGAGCGGCAGGGTGAGCAGGAACATCACGCCGAGGAGCAGTTCGAGGACGCGCTCGCCCGCGACCGGGTCGACCAGGCTCGCCGTCCCGGGCGCGATGCGGTCGAGGATCCACTGGTTGAGCCAGAACCCGCGGTCGTCCGCGGGGATGAACGGCTGCCAGATCCAGCCGGTGAGTCCGCCGAGGGCGCCCGAGACCCACGCGATCGTGACGGTCCACGAGAAGACGCTGACGATCGGATTCACGACCAGCGTGTGCAGCAGGTACAGCCAGTAGTGGCCGTCGACGAACGGGCTGAACGTCGCACGCCAGAACCCGCCGGTGCCGTCGGTGCGCGGCCACTGGGGCCGGCGGATCTCGGGCCGCCCCGCCCAGCGCAGTCGGACGAGTTCGAGCGTCCCGAAACCGCGCGCGGTGAAGAACGCGGCGATCATGAGGAAGATGCCCACCACGAGCGCGATCATGCCGACGCCGGTGAAGAACACCGTCGAGACCACCACGAGCCCCGTGATCGCGATCGGCATGGTGAGGATGAGGAAGCCGAGCTCGCGCGGCACGCTCGCCCAGAGCGCGCCGTAGCCGCGCCGCGGGGTCGCGGCAGCGGGTTCGGCCGGCGCGATGCCGGGCGCGGCGGGCGCGGGGCCCGCGGTCGTCGAGTCAGTGGCCATGGTGGGGTGTTCCTTCCGTCATCGTCGCACGCTGACCGGGCTCGACGACGGCGAACTGGCCCATCATGCCCTGGTCCTCGTGCCACAGCAGGTGGCAGTGGTACATGTACGGATGCGCCGGGTCGGCGTAGTCCTCGAAGCGGAGGAGCAGTTCGTACTCGGCGTGCGGGCGCAGACGCACGGTGTCCTTCCAGCCCGCGAGCTCGGGCGGCGGCGCGGCGCCGTCGATCGTCGCGATGCGGAACTGCACGTCGTGCACGTGGAAGCTGTGCGGCAGGTCGGTGTCGTTCTCGACGACCCAGCGTTCGAGGGTGTCGACCGTGACGGTCTCGTCGACGCGGCCGAGGTCCATCGCGTGTCCGTTGATCTCGAAGCTGTCGTCGAGGACGAACCGGCGGGTGGTGGCCACCTCGGCGGGGTCGAACGGCGGGTTCGACGCGAGCTGCGCGGGCAGCGACGGCGCCGGGTCGAGCACGTCGGCGGCACGCACCTCGAGCACGTCGAACGAGTCGGCGTCGCCGTTGGTCGCGGCGATCACGCGGTTCGACCCGACCGCTTCCGCGGTGAGCTCGCTGCGCAGCACGACCCGCTCCCCCGGTGTCGGGCGCAGCAGCACCTCGGCGCGTTCGCCCGGCGAGAGCACCACCCGGTCGAGGGCGACGGATGCTTCGAGCAGCCCGCCGTCGGTGGCGATCAGTTCGACGGGCCGGCCGTCCGACCAGGTGAATCCGTACGTGCGGGCCGTCGAGGCGTTGAGCAGCCGCAGCCGGACGAGCCCGTCGGAGACCTCGAGGTACGGGCCGCGGGTGCCGTTCACGAGCAGTTCGTCGCCGAGGCCCCCCGCGTACCCGCGCTGCGGGCCCTCGCGCCGGCCGTCGGCCGAGAACCCCGTGTCCTGCACGATGAGGGGCACGTCGTCGACGCCGTACTCCGACGGCAGGCCGAGCGCGCGTTCGTCGGCGTCGTGCAGCAGGAACAGGCCGGCGAGGCCCCGGCGCACGTGCGACTCGGTCGCGCCGTGGGGGTGCGGGTGGTACCAGAGGGTCGCGGCGCGCTGGTCGATCGTCCACTCGGGCGACCAGGTCGCGCCCGGATCGACCATCTGATGCGGTCCGCCGTCCATCGCGGCGGGCAGGTGCATCCCGTGCCAGTGCACCGTCGTGGGCTCGTCGAGCGAGTTGGTCACGTCGACGCGCACGTGCTCGCCGCGCTCGGCGACGAGGGTCGGGCCCAGGTACGAGCCGTCGAACCCCCACGTCTCGCTCGGCACACCGGGTTCGAACTCGGTCGTGCCCGCCTGCGCGTCGAGCGAGAACACGCGGGTGCCATCGGCGTCGACGTGCGATTCGGCGATCGGCGGGATGGCGAGCGGCCGGTCGAACGCGACGTCGCCGATCGTCGAGATCTGCGCCGGGACTGCGAGCCCGCATCCCGAGAGCCCGACGGCGACGGCGGTTGCGGTGGCCGTGAGCAGGGTGCCGGCCGCGACCGCGGCGCGCGGTCTGCGGAGCGTGGGGGTGCGAAGCATGGTTCCAGCCTCGGCGGCACCGGCTCGGCGAGCCATCCGGCCGGCGACCGGATCGCGGCGGGGGATATCCCCCGACGCGTCCGTCGTGCCTGCGTTCAGCCGAGCGTCGAGTGCGTGAACCGGCCGCCGAGCAGCGTCGCCGCGACCGGCATCGTGCGCAGCCGATCGGCGGGGACGGCGAGCGGATCGAGCTCGACCACCGCGAGGTCGGCGCGCACGCCCTGGCGCACCTCGTAGCCGGCGCCGTTGGTCGATGCGGCGAGCGCGACGCGGGCTTCGACGGCCTGCTCGGGGTGCCACGGCTCGCGTCCGTCGCGGGCGCGCCCGACCGCGGCCGAGACCGCGACCCACGGGTCGAGCGGAGCGACGGGAGCATCCGACCCGAGCGCGAGCTCGACGCCCGCGGCGGCGAGCTCGGCGAGCATGAACGCCCGGTCGGTGCGCCCGGCCCAGTACCGGTCGGCCACATCACGGTCGTCCATCGCGTGCTCGGGCTGCACGCTCGCGACGACGCCGAGCGCCGCGAACCGTGCGACGTCCTCGTGCCGGAGGAGCTGGGCGTGCTCGATCGCGGCGCGTCCGTGCCATCCGCCCGGTGAGACCGCCTCGAATGCGTCCAGCACCCGGGCGTTCGCCTGATCGCCGATGGCGTGCACGGCCGGCGCGATGCCGCCGGCGCGTGCGCGGCGCAGGTGCGGCACGAGCTCGTCGTGCGGGACCGTGGCGACCCCGTGCGGGTGCTCGTCGGCCCCGAGACCGGGGTACGGGTCGAAGCACCAGGCGGTGCGGGTGTTCAGCGACCCGTCGGTGATGACCTTCGCGCCGCCGACCCTGACGAGCCCGTTCGTGCCGGGCACCGAGTCGCCGGTGCGCAGCCGTTCGTCGAGCGCGCGCTCGAGGTGCTGGGGGTAGATGCCGAACGAGACCCGCAGCAGGTCGAGCCCGCCGCCGACGCGGCGCGCCCAGTCGTCGCGGTTCCAGCGCATCTCGTAGTCGACGACGCCGACGACGCCGCGGGCCGCGGCCGCAGCCGCGGCGTCGGCGACCCATGCGTCGAGCACGTCGGCGGGCACATCGTCGAGCGCGCGCACGAGGGCGAAGCAGTCGTCCTCGCGGAGGAGCCCGCCGTCGCCCGTGGACGCGACCACGCCGTGCCGGCGGGCGGCGGCGGTGTTCACCCAGCAGCAGTGCAGGTCGGCGGCCACGAGCACGACCGGCACGTCGCCCGCAACTCCGTCGAGCATCGCGAGGCTCGGCGCATCGGCCCAGAGCCCGTCACGGAACCCGAAGCCGATCACCTCGGTCGCGCCGCCCGCGATGGATGCTCCGACGAGTGCCGCGGTCGCTGCCGCGCTCTCGGCAGCGGCGAGGTCGAGCCTGCGGGCCGCCATCGCCCACTGCGACATGTGGACGTGGCGGTCCCAGAGCCCGGGGATGACGTAGCGGCCCTCGAGTGCAACCCGATCGGCGCCCTCGGGCTCGGGCACGACGCCGGCCGGCGCGATCGCGGCGATCGCACCGTCGACGACGTGCACGTCGACCGGCGCATCGCGGCCGGGAAGCCGCCCGCCCGCGAGCACGAGCGCGCGATCGACCCTGCTCACTCCGTGCCCTCGGCCCGCGCCGCGCGACCGGCTCGGAGCGCCGTGTGGGTGCGCCGCATCTCGTCGGCGAGCGCGGGGCTCGCGTACGAGCCGTCGCCGTCGAGCTCGGTCATGATGCGGTCGACGACGGCGTCGGGCTTGTTCTGACTCATCTTGTTCTTGGCGGTCCACCGCGTGATCGGGATGCGCAGGCCCACGGTGCCGGCGGCGATGCGGTCGGCGTACGCCGAGTTCTCGGCGGTGCCGCGCATGCGGCGGGGCTCGGGCATGGCGTCTTCGAAGTGGTCGACCAGGTCTTCGAGCACGCGCAGGTTCTCGTCGTCGGAGAGGATCTCGGGCGTGCCGTGCAGGTGCGCCACGACGAAGTTCCACGTCGGCACCGCAGGGTTCGCGTCGTACCATCCGGGTGAGATGTACCCGTGCGGGCCCTGCACGATGATGAGCAGTTCGTGACGCCCGAGCTCGTGCAGCACCTCGTCGGGCCGGCCGACGTGCGTGAGCAGCACGATGCCGTCGGCCTCCTCGTCGAGCAGCACCGGGTAGTGGCTCGCGACCAGCCCCGAGGCATCCGTCATGCTGACCAGGGTCATCCAGGGGTGCTCGCGGATCAGGCGCTTCACGCCCTCCTCACTCGCGAGGGTGAAGCTGGGGTTCTGTCGCATCGGGTCCTCGCTTCGGGTCAGGCCTGGCAGTAGGGGCACCAGTAGAGCTTGCGGCCGCCCATCTCTTCCAATGCGATGTTCGTGCCGCACACCCGGCACGGCAGCCCCTCGCGCTTGTACACCCAGTGCCGGTCGGCGCGGTTCGCCATCGCGGCACGCCAGGCTTCGGGGTCGAGGTCGTCCATGGTCATCATCTGCCCGGTCTCGACGCCGATGCGCAGCAGCTTCGCCCAGTCGCGCCAGAGGTGCCGCACGTGCTCCTCGGGCACGTCGCGGCCCGGCGTGTGCGGGTTCTGGCGCGCGCGGAACAGCAGTTCGGCCCGGTACACGTTGCCGATCCCGGCGACGACGTTCTGGTCCATGAGCAGCAGGCCGACGGGCACGCCGCGCCGTCGCACGGCCGCGGTGAAGCGGTCTTCGGCGGCGTCGCCGTCGTCGAGCAGCGGGTCGGGGCCGAGCTTCGCGACGACCTGCTCGACCTGCGCGGGGTCGAGCACCTCGCACGCGATCGGCCCACGCAGGTCGGCGCACACCGTCTCGGTCAGCAGGCGCACCCGCACCTGGCCGACGGGCTCGGGCGGGAACGACTCGAGGCCGCCGCCCTCCTTCTCGGACTCCGACATGCGCAGTCGGGTGCGCCGCGGCGCGCCGATGGAGGTGACCGAGTTCTCACCTGCCGCGTCGAACACCCGGGGCTCGGATGCCACGGCATCGGGGTTCGGCCCCTCGAGGAAGGTGCCTCGCTGGTTCGTCTGACCCATGCGTCCGTTCGCGGACGCGATCGTGGCATCCATCAGGATGTCGCCCGCGAAATCCCACGCGCCGTACATGCCGAGGTGCACGCGCAGCCACACGTCGCCCTCGAACCCGAGGAACATCTGCTTGCCCACGGCGCGGGCCTGCGTCATCCGCCGCCCGTCGAGCTCGGCCGCACCGGCCGCGAACCGGCCCTGCGGGCTCGACGCCTGCACGACGTGGCCGACGAAGTTCCGCTCGAACTGCCGCGTGATGCGATGGACGGAGTGGCCCTCGGGCACGACTACTCCGCGTCGGGCGCGACGACGTCGACGCCCTTGCCGGCGATATCGCCGGTCTGCTCGTATTCGGCGAGCTGGGCGATGCGGCGCACGTGCCGCTCGTCGCCCGAGAACGGCTCGGCGATGAACGCGTCGATGTAGCGGATCGCCTCTTCGACGGTGTGCTGGCGCGCACCGATCGAGATGACGTTCGCGTCGTTGTGCTGGCGGGCGAGGATCGCGGTGTCCATGCTCCACACCAGGGCGGCCCGGATGCCACGCACCTTGTTGGCCGCGATCTGCTCGCCGTTGCCCGACCCGCCGAACACCACGCCGAGCGCGCGCACGCCCGCGGCCTGATCGCGCGCGACTGCGAGCGCCGCGTTGATGCAGAAGGCCGGGTAGTCGTCGAGCGGGTCGTACTCGGCGGGGCCGTGGTCGACGACCTCGTGACCGCCGTTGGTCAGATGGTCGACGAGCGTGCGGCTGAACTCGAGGCCGGCGTGGTCGGTCGCGATGTGGATGCGCATGCACCAAGTCTAGGGACGCGACAGGTGCCCCGAATGCACCCCTGGCTTAGGCTGGTTCGCGGTGCGTGCGGCCAGAAGCCGCGGCCCCGATGCATCCGATCGAATCGACTGGAGACCCCGTGCCCGGAGACAATCTCACCCGCTCAGAAGCCGAGGAGCGCGCCGCCCTCGTCACCGTCCACGACTACGACGTCGTGCTCGATGTGACGAAGGGCCCCGACGTGTTCCGGTCGACGACGACCGTGCGCTTCGCCGCGACGGCGGGTGCCTCGACCTTCATCGACGCGATCACGGCCGCTGTGCACTCGGTGACCCTGAACGGCGTCGCGCTCGACCCCGCCGAGGTCAGCGACGGCGTGCGCATCGCGCTGCCGAACCTGCAGGACGAGAATGTGCTCGTCGTCGACGCCGACGGCCGGTACATGCACACGGGCGAAGGCCTGCACCGCTTCGAGGACCCCGCCGACGGCGAGGTCTACCTCTACACGCAGTTCGAGGTGCCCGACTCGCGCCGCATGTTCGCGGTGTTCGAGCAGCCCGATCTGAAGGCCGCGTTCCGGTTCACCGTGACCGCGCCCGCGCACTGGCAGGTCGTCTCGAACCAGCCGACGCCCGAGCCGGTCGCCGCGGGCACCTCGGCCGACGGACAGGAGCGCGCGACCTGGCCGTTCGGCCCCACCCCGCGGATTTCGAGCTACATCACCGCGCTGATCGCCGGGCCCTACGACGTCGTGCGCGACGAGCTCACCAGCTCCGACGGGCGGGTCATCCCGCTCGGCGTGTTCAGCCGCAAGAGCCTCTCGCAGTACCTCGACGCCGACTACATCTTCGAGAAGACCAAGCAGGGCTTCGAGTACTTCGAGCGCAAGTTCGGCGTCGCCTACCCGTTCGACAAGTACGACCAGCTCTTCGTGCCCGAGTACAACGCCGGCGCGATGGAGAACGCGGGCGCCGTCACCTTCACCGAGGTGTACGTGTTCCGCTCGAAGGTGACCGACGCGATCAAGGAGCGCCGCGTCGTCACGATCCTGCACGAGCTCGCCCACATGTGGTTCGGCGACCTCGTCACCATGAAGTGGTGGAACGACCTGTGGCTGAACGAGTCGTTCGCCGAGTGGGCGTCGACCATCGCGACCGCCGAAGCCACCGAGTGGGTGAACGCGTGGACGACCTTCAACTCGATGGAGAAGACCTGGGCGTACCGTCAAGACCAGCTGCCCTCGACGCACCCCATCTCGGCGACGATCAACGACCTCGAGGACGTGCTGGTCAACTTCGACGGCATCACCTACGCCAAGGGCGGTTCGGTGCTGAAGCAGCTGGCGGCGTGGGTCGGCGTGGACGCGTTCTTCACGGGCGTGGGCGCGTACTTCCGCAAGCACGCGTGGGGCAACACCACGCTCGCCGACCTGCTCGCCGAGCTCGAGGTCGCCAGCGGCCGCGATCTGTCGGGCTGGTCGGATGTCTGGCTCGAGACTGCGGGCGTCAACACGCTGCGCCCCGAGCTCGAGGTCGACGAGGCCGGCACGATCACGTCGTTCGCCGTGCTGCAGTCGGCGCCCGCCGACTACCCCACGATCCGCCCGCACCGGCTCGCGATCGGCTTCTACCAGCTGCGCGACGGCAAGCTGGTGCGCGAGCACCGCGTCGAGCTCGACGTCGACGGCGAGCGCACCGAGGTCGCCGAGCTCGTCGGCCTCGCCCGCCCCGACCTGATCCTCGTGAACGACGACGACCTCGCCTACGCGAAGATCCGCCTCGACGAGGCATCCCAGCAGGTCGCGATCGCGAACCTGTCGGCGATCGAAGACCCGCTGGCCCGCGCGCTGGTCTGGAGCAGCGTGTGGGACGCGACCCGCGACGGCGAGACCCCGGCGAGCGACTGGCTCGACCTGGTGCTCGGCAACATCGCGAGCGAGACCGAGTCGACGACGCTGCGCATCGTGCTCGCGAACGCGATCCTGGCCGCGAGCTCCTACGTGGCGCCGGCCGAGCGCGCCGAGTCGCGCCGTCGGCTCGCCGACGGCTTCTGGGCGCTCGCACAGGCCGCCGCAGCCGGCAGCGACGCCCAGTTCCAGTTCGTGAAGTCGTTCGCCGCGATCGCCGAGGCCGGCACGAACATCGACGCGCTCGCGGGCCTCGCCGCCGGCTCGATCGCGCTCGACGGGCTCGAGATCGACACCGACCTCGGGTGGGAGCTGGCGCGCGCCCTGGTCGCGGCCGGCCGCGCCGGCGACGCCGAGATCGACGCACGCCTCGCCGACGACAACACCGCGACCGGTCGCGAGGCGGCCGCGCACGCCCGTGCCGCCATCCCGACCGCCGCAGCGAAGGAGCGCGCCTGGGCGTCGCTCGTCGACAGCGACACCGCGAGCAACTCGGTGGTGCGCGAGACCGCGGCCGGGTTCCTGCGCGCTGACGACACCGCACTGCTCGCGCCGTTCGTCGACCGCTACTTCGGCGTCATCGAGCGGATCTGGGCGGAACGCAGCTACGCGATCGCCGAGAAGATCGTCGACCTGCTCTACCCCGCGCCGCTCGCGAACGCCGACCTTGCCGCGGCGAGCCGCGCCTGGCTCGACGCGCACGCCGATGCCGCGCCCGCGCTGCGCCGCCTGATCGTCGAGCACCTCGCCGGCGTCGAGCGTGCGCTGACCGCGCAGGAGCGCGACGCGCAGGCCTGACCCCACCCGCGACGTCGGCCCGGGGCGTCGGCGGGTGGTACCTCGGTACCACCCGCCGACGCCCCGAACCGTTCTCACGGCCGATGTGCCGGCTGTCGCCGCTGCGTAGCGTCGACGACATGATCACCGCCACCGGGCTGTCCAAGCGCTACGGCGCCAAGACGGCCGTCAACGACATCACCTTCACCGTGCGACCGGGCGTCGTCACGGGATTCCTCGGCCCGAACGGCGCCGGCAAGTCGACCACGATGCGCATGATCGTGGGACTCGACCGCCCGACCACCGGCGCCGTCACCGTGAACGGCAAACCCTACGCCGCGCACCGCGCGCCGCTGCACGAGGTCGGCGCCCTGCTCGACGCGAAGGCCGTGCACACCGGTCGCACCGCCGAGAACCACCTGCTCGCGATGGCCGCGACCCACGGCATCGGCCGCAGCCGAGTCCGTGAGGTCATCGAGCTCACCGGGCTCGAATCGGTTGCGCGCAAGCGCGTCGGCGGCTTCTCGCTCGGCATGGGCCAGCGGCTCGGCATCGCGGCCGCCCTGCTCGGCGACCCGGCCACCGTCATCCTCGACGAACCCGTCAACGGACTCGACCCCGAGGGCGTCCTCTGGGTGCGGCAGCTCGTCCGCCATCTCGCGTCCGAGGGGCGTACGGTGTTCCTCTCGTCGCACCTGATGAGCGAGATGGCCCAGACCGCCGACCACGTCATCGTGCTCGGCCGCGGCGAGATCATCGCCGACGCGCCGATCGCCGACGTCATCTCAGGCGTCAGCCGCAAGCGGGTACGCGTGCGCTCGCCGCACGCCTCGCGCCTGGCCGACCTGCTGGCCGCACCCGAGGTCGCGATCGTGCGATCCGAGGGGGGTGTGCTCGAGGTGACCGGCCACGAGTCATCCGTCATCGGCGACCTCGCCGCCGCAAACGGCATCGCTCTGCATGAACTGACCGCCCAGACCGCGTCGCTCGAAGAGGCCTACCTGGCCCTGACCGCCGACGCCGTCGAGTACCGTACGGAGGCTGTCCGATGACCACCACGACCCTCACCGCGCCTCCTGTCCGCCACGACGAGACCCGCCCGAGCTTCGCGCGGCTCGTGCACTCCGAGTGGATCAAGCTCCGCAGCCTGCGCTCGACCGTCTGGTCGTATGCCATCGTCATCGCGATCGCGGTGGGCATGGCCTGGCTCATGTCGGCGACGTTCACCGGCGGCATGGGCGGCGAACTCGACGTCGCGACCGCGCCGGCCGAGCAGCAGGTCGCCTTCGTCGTGCAGGCCGCGTCGTTCGGGGTGCTCTTCGGCCAGCTCGTCGTCGGGGTGCTCGGCGTACTCTCGATGAGCGGCGAGTACACGACGGGGATGATCCGCTCCACCCTGGCAGCGACGCCGAGGCGCCTCCCGGCGCTCGCGGCGAAGGCGACGGTGCTGTTCCTCACCACATTCGCCGTCGGCGTCGTCGCGCTCCTCGCCGCCTTCGTCACCGCGAACGCCGTGTTCGCCGGGTCGGGGGTGTCGGTGAGCCTGTTCGACCCCGAGGTCGTGCAGCCGCTGCTGCTGGGCGCCCTCTACCTCGCGCTGGTGTCGGTGTTCGCGCTCGGGGTCGGCACGATGCTGCGCTCCAGCGCGGGCGGCATCGCCGCGGTGCTCGGGCTCCTGCTGCTCCTGCCGACCGTGCTGCAGATGCTCCCGGCCGACTGGGCGCACGACCTGGTGCCGTACCTGCTCGCGTCCGCCGGCATGGTGATGACGACGCCCCCCGGCGCCGTCGACCCCGCGTCGACCGATCCGAACGCGTGGCAGAGCCTCGCCATCACGGTCGGCTGGGTCGCCGCGTCGATCGCGGGTGCGGCCGTGCTGCTCAGGCGGCGCGACGCGTAGCATCCACATCATGGCCGATGCCGGATTCTCCCCCGACCCGCCCGAGGGGGCGGTCGGGGGAGAACTGCGCCTGCCCCGACCGCCCGGCTTCATCCGCAGGTTCTGGGCGAGGCATCCGCGGCTCGTCGATGCTCTGATCGCGGCCGTCTACGTCCTGCCCACCGTGACGGTCGCCGGTGTGGGCGCGGCGGGCACGACCCCCGTGGCTCCACCGGTGTGGGCGACCATCGTGCACGCCGCGGGCATCATCGCCGCGGGCATCTGCCTGCTGCTGTTCCGACGCAGCCGACCCTGGGTCGTCATCGCAGTCACGTGGGCGGTGTGCCTGGCCGTCTCGGTGACGGGCTCGGTCGAATCGCTGCCGGTGCTGCTGGCCCTATACGGCCTCGGCGTCTACCGGTCGACGAGGGCGGCCTGGATCGGGTTCGCCGGTTCCGTCGTCGTCGCAGCGGCGTCGAGCTTCCTCGCCGTCTGGCTCGGGTTCGTCGGCGCGATCCCCGACGGGCTCATCGACCGCGACGGCGCCCCAGCGATGACCTCGCAGGCGTTCGTCGGCATGCTCATCGCGACCCTCATCGGCGTGACGGTCGGCAACCGCCGGCGATACCTCGACGCGCTCATCGCGCGGGCGCACGACCTGGCGCGCGAACGCGACCAGCAGGCGAGGCTCGCCGCCGCCGCTGAGCGGGCGCGCATCGCGAGGGAGATGCACGACATCGTCTCGCACGGGCTCACCGTCATGATCACCCTCGCCGACGGCTCGGCCGCGACCGCGACGCGCGACCCCGAGCAGGCCGCCGAGGGCATGCGCACGGTCGCCGAGGCCGGTCGCGAGGCGCTGGGCGACATGCGGCGGATGCTCGGCGTGCTCGATGACCCGGATGTCCCGGCCGAGCGTCGCCCCCAACCCGACGCCGGCGGCCTGCCCGACCTCGTCGACGGGTTCCGCGACGCCGGCCTGCCCGTGCGGCTCACGACCTCGGGCGTCGCGCCCGACGACTCGGCGCTCGGGCTCACGGTGTACCGCATCGTGCAAGAGGGCCTCACGAACGTGCTGCGCCACGCGCACGACGCCACTCGCGTCGACGTGGCGGTCGCCTACCAGGGGCCAACTGTCGATGTGGTCGTCGAGGACGACGCGCGCGCAGCACGCCGCACGCCCGCCACGACCGGTAGCGGCCGGGGGCTTCCGGGAGTCCGCGAGCGGGTCTCGCTGTACGACGGCAGCGTCGAGGCCGGGCCCCGGTCGCACGCCGGGTGGCGCCTGCACGCGACCCTGCGGGTCGACGGCGATCCGAGCGAGAAGGGTGCGAGCACGTGAGCGGAGTACGGGTCGGCATCGTCGACGACCAGGCGCTGGTGCGCACCGGTTTCCGGCTCGTGCTCTCGGCGGAACCCGGCATCGAGGTGGTCGGCGAGGCATCCGACGGCCGCGAGGCGATCGAGCTCGTGCGCACCGCCTCCCCCGAGGTGCTGCTCATGGACGTCCGCATGCCCGGCATGGACGGCATCGAGGCGACCGCCGCGATCTCTGGACGCGCGGGTGCACCCCACATCCTCGTGCTCACGACGTTCGACCTCGACGAGTACGCGTTCGCGGCGATCCGGGCCGGTGCCAGCGGGTTCCTGCTGAAGGACGTGCGGCCCGACGAACTCGTCGCGGCGATCCGCACCGTGCACGCCGGCGAGGCCGCGCTCTCACCACGGGTGACGCGACGCATGCTCGAGCTGTTCGCCGACCGGGTGCCGGCCCTGCCGCGCGACGGCGGTGCATCCGGTGGCAGCGGAGCATCCGACGGCGGCGGCGCACCCGACGTGATCGCCGCGCTCACCCCGCGCGAGCGCGAGATCCTCGTCGCGATCGGCGAGGGTCTGAACAACACCGAGCTGGCCGAGCGATTCTTCCTCTCCGAGTCGACGGTCAAGACGCACGTCGGCCGGCTGCTGCAGAAGCTCGACGCGCGCGACCGGGTTCGGCTCGTGATCATCGCGTACGAGCACGGCCTGCTTCTCGCAGACGCCGGCGGCAGCGCATCCGGAACGCCCGCGACCGGCGACTAGGCTGGCCGGGCGAACGCGACACGGAAGGACGCCCATGCCCGCTGCCGACCTGACCCGAGCCGAGGCAGACGCGAGGGCCCGGCTCATCACCGGGCCGAGCTACGAGGTCGCTCTCGACCTCACGGGCGGCGGCGACACGTTCGGATCCGAGACGGTCGTGCGATTCGGCGCCGAGCCCGGTGCGTCGACGTTCATCGAGTCGACCGCGGTCGAGGTGCACGAGCTGGTGCTGAACGGCCGGGCCCTCGACGCGGCTGAGGCGATCGACGGGTCGCGCATCCGACTCGACGATCTGGTCGCCGAGAACGAGCTGCGCGTGGTCGCGACCCGCGCATACTCGAACACCGGCGAGGGGCTGCACCGGTTCGTCGATCCCGTCGACGGCGAGACCTACCTCTACACCGAGTTCGCGGTCGCCGAGGCGAACCGGGTGTACGCCGTCTTCGACCAGCCCGACCTGAAGGCGTCGGTGCGGTTCGAGATCACCGCGCCCGCGCACTGGACGGTGCTGTCGAACGCGCCGTCGCCCGAGCCGGTCGCGGCCACGGCCGCCCCGACGTCGGCCGCGGCATCCGACACCGGCCGCGAGGCATCCGCCACCTGGAGCTTCGAACCCGGCCCGGTCATCTCCAGCTACATCGTCGCGCTCGTCGCCGGCCCGTACGCGAGCTGGCGCGACAGCGCCGCGAGCGTCGACGGCCGCGACGTGCCGTTGGGCCTGTTCACCCGCCGCTCGCTGGCGCAGTACGCCGAACCCGAGGTCATGTTCGAGCTCGTGCGCGACGGGCTCGCGTTCTACGAGCGGGCGTTCGGCGTGCCGTACCCGTTCGGCAAGTACGACCAGATCTTCGTGCCCGAGTACAACTGGGGCGCCATGGAGAACGTGGGCGCGGTGACCTTCAACGAGGGCTACCTGTTCCGCTCGCGGGTGTCCGACGCGCGCCGCGAGCAGCGCGCGATCGTCGTGCTGCACGAGCTCAGCCACATGTGGTTCGGCAACGCCGTGACCATGCGGTGGTGGAACGACCTGTGGCTCAACGAGTCGTTCGCGACCTGGGCCTCGACGCTCGCGACCTCGCAGATCACCGAGTTCACCGGCGTCTGGGCGACGTTCGCGAGCGACGAGAAGACGCACGCCGCCGAACAGGACCAGCTGCCCTCGACGCACCCGATCGTCGCCGAGATCCGCGAGCTCGGCGACGTCGAGGTGAACTTCGACGCGATCACCTACGACAAGGGCGCATCGGTGCTGAAGCAGCTGGTCGCGTGGGTGGGCCTCGACGCGTTCCAGCTCGGCGTGGGCGCGTACCTCGCGGCCCACGCGGGCGGCAACGCGACCCTGCGCGACCTGCTCGACGAGCTCGAGCGGGCCAGCGGCCGCGAGCTCACGAGCTGGAGCGAAGTCTGGCTCGAGACGGCGGGCGTGAACACGCTGCGCGCGACGATCGAGGCGGATGCATCGGGCACGATCACGTCCGCTTCGGTCGAGCAGTCCGGTGCGGCGCAGCATCCGACCCTGCGCCCGCACCGGCTCGCCTTGGGTTGCTACCGGCTCGTCGACGGCTCGCTCGTGCGCACCGAACGGTTCGAGCTCGACATCGACGGGGCATCCACCCCGGTGCCCGACCTGGTCGGGCACGCCGTGCCCGATCTGCTGCTCGTGAACGACGACGACCTCACCTACGCGAAGGTGCGACTCGATGCGCGCTCGTTCGAGACGGCGATCGAGCACCTCGGCGACCTCGCCGATCCGGTGGCGCGCGCGGTCGTGCTCGGCTCGGCGTGGGACTCGGTGCGCGACGCCGAACTGCCGGCGACCGAGTTCGTGCAGCTCGTGCTGCGCAGCATCGGGCGCGAAACGCAGTCGGCGGCGCGCAGCCTCGCGCTCGGCCGGCTCGAGACCGCGCTGTCGCGGTACGTCGCCGACGACCGGCGCGAGCGGCTCGCCGCCGAGGCCGGCGACGCGATCTGGGCGCAGGCCCAGCTCGCCGAAGCCGGTTCCGACGCGCAGCTGCAGTTCGTGAAGGCGTTCACGCGGCTCGCCGCGACCGAGTCGCACGCGCACGTGCTGGCTTCGCTCGCCGACGGATCGCTCGCGCTCGACGGGCTCGTCGTCGACCTCGACCTGCGCTGGGAGCTGCTCATCGCGCGCGCGGCGCTCGGCGCCGCCGACGATCCCGAGATCGACGCACAGCTGGTCGAGGACGACACGGCCAAGGGCCGCCAGCTCGCCGAGACCGCCCGGGCCGCTCGTCCCGACCAAGCGGTGAAGGATGCCGCGTGGGAGCGAGTCGCGACCGATACGACCCTGTCGAACGACCTCGCCCGCGCGATCGCCGACGGGTGGCTGCGCGCCGAGCCCGCCACGCTGCTGACCACGAACGTGCGCCGGTACTTCGCGATGCTGCAGAAGGTGTGGTCCGAGCGCGGCTTCACGATGGGCTCGCTCATCGTGCGGCGCCTGTTCCCGGCCCCGCTCATCGACCCCGAACTCGCGACCCTCACGCGTGCGTGGCTCGAGGCCAACCCCGAGCCCGCGCCCCTGCGCCGATACGTCGCCGAGCACCTCGCCGAGCTCGAGCGCGCGATCGCCGCACGCGCACTCGACGCGGCATCCGCCGAGCGCGCGACGGCCACCGAGCTCCCAGCCGTCGCGAACTAGACTCACCAGCCATGGTCATCTTCGCGGAGCCTGCGCCCGACGAGACCCCGCTCGACGCGGGGTTCTGGAGCGACCTCGCGACCTGGTGGAGCGAGAACTGGGGCCTCATCGTCGGCAAGGCCGTCGCGATCATCATCATCATCGCGATCGCGCTGCTCGTCCGCTGGCTGCTGCACTTCGTCATCGACGGCACGGTGAACCGCGTCGTCACGGGCGTGAAGTCCAAGCAAGACGTCACCGACACCCAGGCGCTCCAGGCATCGCCGCTGGCGGCGGTGCGTCTCGTGCAGCGCACCCGCACGCTCGGCACCGTGCTGTCGAACATCGTGAACGTGACGCTGTTCATCGTGGTCGTGCTCATGCTCGTGAACGTGATCGACACGTCGATCCTCGGCTCGTTCGCACTGCTGTCGGCCGCGATCGGCGCCGGCCTCGGCTTCGGCGCGCAGAACATCGTGAAAGACGTCCTGAACGGCATCTTCATGGTCGTCGAGGACCAGCTCGGCGTCGGCGACGTCGTCGACCTCGGCCCCGCGACCGGCATCGTCGAGGAGGTGCGGATCCGCATCACCACGGTGCGCGACGTGAACGGCACGCTCTGGTTCGTGCGCAACGGCGAGATCCTGAGGATCGGCAACATGTCCCAAGGCTGGGCGCGCGTGATCGTCGACCTCGCGGTGCCCTACGACGCCGACATCGACGCCGTCGAGGCGCAGATGCTGAAGACGGCGACCGAGCTCGCCCACACGTCGAAGTGGCGCTCGCGCGTGCTCGAGAAACCCGAGGTGTGGGGCCTCGAGTCGATCTCGGCCGAGGCGATGGTCACCCGCATCGTGATGAAGGTGCGCACGTCGGCGAAGGACGACATCGCTCGCGAGCTGCGAGTGCGGCTGAAGCGGGACCTCGACGAGATGGGCGTGCACCTGCCGAACCTGAACACGGTCGTGCTCACGGGATTCGACGGCGCGACCCGCGTGAAGGGCGCTCGCCCGCCGAAGACCGCGCCGAACGCGGTGCTCGCCGGCGGAGCTTCGGATGCCTCGACGGGCGCCGCGGCATCCCGGCGTCGTCCGAAACGCACGCCCAAGATCCCGCCACCCGGCAGCTCGAACGGAGACGCCTCATGAGCGAAGCATTCCCGGCTTCCCCGTCCGCGGTGCCGCCCGCCGCGGTGCCGCCCGCCTCGGTGCCGCCCGCCTCGGTGCCGCCCGCCTCGGTGCCGCTTCGCGGCAGCGAGCACGGCGCGGCACTCGGTCCATCGTTCTTCGAACAGGTCGGCGGCCACGCGACGTTCGAGCGCCTCGTCGATGCGTTCTACCGCGGCGTCGCCGACGACCCGGTGTTGAAGCCGATGTACCCCGAAGAGGACCTCGGGCCCGCCAAGCGCCGCCTGCAGCTGTTCCTCGAACAGTATTGGGGCGGGCCCGGCACCTACAGCGCCGAGCGGGGGCATCCCCGCCTTCGACTGCGTCACCAGCCGTTCCATGTGAACCCCGATGCCCGCGATCGCTGGCTCACCCACATGCGCCGCGCGGTCGACTCGCTCGAGCTGTCGCCGCTGCATGAAGAGACGCTCTGGGACTACCTGCAGCGCGCCGCCTTCGCCATGGTCAACACCTTCGACGACTGACGCCCCCTCCCTCGCAGCACACCACCCGCACGACCCGCGCAACACCCACCTGCCCTCCCCAGACGAAGGAGTCACCCGTGGCAGCAGCCTCCCCCACCCGAACCGCCGGCGCCCCCGACGCGATCGTGATCGGCGCCGGCCTCGCCGGCCTGGTCGCCGCAGCCGAGCTCGTCGACGCCGGCAAGCACGTCGTCATCCTCGAGCAGGAGCCGGCGGCGAGCCTCGGCGGTCAGGCGCACTGGTCGTTCGGCGGCCTCTTCCTCGTCGATTCGCCCGAGCAGCGGCGCATGGGTATCGCCGACTCCCCCGAACTCGCCCGGCAGGACTGGTTCGGCACGGCGGGATTCGACCGCGACGACGAGGATGCCTGGGGCCGCAAGTGGGCCGAGGCGTACCTCGAGTTCGCGGGCGGTGAGAAGCGCGCGTGGCTGCACGAGAAGGGCGTGCGGTTCTTCCCGGTCGTCGGCTGGGCCGAGCGCGGCGACGGCACACCGACGGGGCACGGCAACTCGGTGCCGCGCTTCCACATCACGTGGGGAACGGGCCCGGGCGTGCTCGCCCCGTTCATCGCGCGGGTGAAGGCCGGCGAGGCGGCGGGGCTCGTCGAACTGCGGCACCGGCACCGAGTCGACGAGCTCATCGTCGAGAACGGCACCGTCGTCGGCGCCCGCGGCATCGTGCTCGCCGACGACGACGCCGAACGCGGCGCACCGAGCAACCGCGACGCGGTCGGCGAGTTCGAGGTGCGCGCCCCGGCGGTGCTCGTCGCGTCGGGCGGCATCGGCGGCAATCCCGATCTCGTGCGCGAGTACTGGCCCGAGCGGCTCGGCACCCCGCCCGCCGAGATGCTCTCGGGCGTGCCCGCCCACGTCGACGGTCGGATGCTCCCGATCGCCGAGCAGGCGGGCGCCCGGCTCGTGAATCGCGACCGGATGTGGCACTACACCGAGGGCATCACCAACTGGGATCCGATCTGGCCCGCGCACGGCATCCGCATCCTGCCCGGGCCCTCGTCGCTCTGGTTCGACGCGACCGGCACCCGGCTGCCCGTGCCGCTGTTCCCGGGCTTCGACACCCTGGGCACGCTCGAGCACCTGATGGGCACGGGGCACGGCCACTCGTGGTTCGTGCTCACCCAGAAGATCATCGAGAAGGAGTTCGCACTCTCGGGCAGCGAGCAGAACCCCGACCTCACCGGCAAGGACCTGAAGCTGCTGGCGCAGCGCGTGCGCTCGGGCGCGCCGGAGCCGGTCGAGGCGTTCAAGAAGCACGGCGTCGACTTCGTGGTCGCCGACACGCTGCCCGAACTGCTCGACGGCATGCGCCGGCTCTCGGGCACCGCCGAACTCGACACCGACGAGGTGGAACGCCAGATCCGCGCGCGCGACCGCGAGCTCGACAACGACTTCTCGAAGGACCTGCAGCTCGCGGCGATCCGTTCGGCCCGCCGCTCGCGCGGCGACAAGCTCATCAGGGTGGCGACGCCGCACCGCATCCTCGACCCGGGCGCGGGCCCGCTCATCGCGGTGAAGCTACACATCCTGACGCGCAAGACGCTCGGCGGCATCCAGACCGACCTCGACTCGCGCGCGCTCGGCGACGACGGCGCACCGATCCCCGGCCTGTACGCGGCCGGCGAGGCAGCCGGCTTCGGCGGCGGCGGCGTGCACGGGTACCGCGCGCTCGAGGGCACGTTCCTCGGCGGATGCCTCTTCAGCGGTCGTGCGGCCGGTCGCGCCATGGCGCGCGGCTGACCGACGTCGCCCCGGGTGGGGCGGGCGCGAACGCGCTCGGCCCGCTCAGGACTTCAAGGTCCAGGGCTTGCGGCGCACGAGCACGTGTCCGCGGCGCGAACTGAGCCTCGTCCACGGGCCGGTCTCGAAGATGCCGATCGCATCGTCGCCGAGGAATCCGAGGCTGTAGGCGGCGAATCCCGCCCCGGCCGGCACGTACTCGAGCCCGTCGATGCCGCGGCCCCACACCTCGCTGCGCACCCGCTGCACGAGCTGCTCGCCGGTGCCCGTCGGGATCGCCTCGGCGACCTCGTCGATGCCGGCCCGCGCCGCCCGCTCGAGGGTCGGGGCATCCGTCTCGCCGAGCGCCCGCCACCCGCCGCGCGGCGGCGAGATGCCCGCCCACGTGACCGTGTTGACCTCGGGCGGACGCGACATGCTGACGGGGTGCGACGTATCGTCGTCGGGCAACCGGCCGCGCGCCCGCACGATGCGCTCGACCAGCGAGCGCATGGGCACCACGCTGTCGAAGTCGTCGGTGTCCGCAAGCGCGAACGTGCGCAGGCCCAGCACGGTGGGCGTCTCGTCGAGGATGCCGCGCGGATACAGGATCGCCGTGTAGACCGCGAGGATGCCGCTGCCGGCGATCAGCCGCACCGATCCGTCGTCGACGCGACCTGCGCGCTGCAGATACGTGTGCAGGTCGCCGAGCGAGAGGCTGTCGGCGAGCGTCAGTTGCTGAACCATCTCCTGAATAAACTACCAAGGGAGCGCCGCGACTCCGGTGGCTGCGCCGCCCGGCCCATCGGTCGCGACCGAGACGGAGACACGATGAACAGCTCGATCGACGGCCTGTTGAGCACCCTCAACCTGACGAACACCGGCGCCCGCACGACCGAGGACATCTTCACCGGGCCGTCGCAGTGGATGCCGTTGGGCCGCGTCTTCGGAGGGCAGGTGCTCGCACAGTCGCTCATCGCCGCGACGCACACCGTGGTTCCCGAACGCATGCTGCACTCGATGCACGGCTACTTCCTGCGCCCCGGCGACGTGCAGCATCCGATCACGTTCGCCGTCGACCGCATCCACGACGGCCGGTCGTTCTCGACCCGCCGCACGCAGGCGTACCAGCAGGGCAAGCCGATCCTCTCGCTCATCGCATCGTTCCAGACCGACGACGAGGGCATCGAGCACCACGTCGAGATGCCGCGCGATCTGCCCGACCCCGAGTCGCTGCCCTCGGCATCCGAGGTGCTCGCAGCGATCGACCACGAGGTCGCCAGGTACTGGTCGCGCGAGCGCGCGTTCGACATCCGGCACGTCCCCGCGCCGATCTACGTGCACGCCGACGGCGAGCGGGAACCGCGGCAGGCGCTGTGGATGCGCGCGTTCGGCCGGCTGCCCGACGACCCCAAGCTGCACCGAGCCGCCCTCGCGTACGCGAGCGACTACTCCATCCTCGAGCCGATTCTGCGCGCCCACGGGATCGCCTGGGCGACGCCCGGCCTCAAAGTCGCGAGCCTCGATCACGCGATGTGGTGGCACCGCGACGCGCGCGTCGACGAGTGGCTGCTGTTCACGCAGGAGTCGCCGTCGGCCGGTGGCGGTCGCGGGCTCTCGCTCGGGCGCATCTACACCCGCGACGGACTGCTCGTGGCGAGCGTCGCGCAAGAGGGCATGGTGCGCGTGCCGGATCCGGGTGCGTTCGACTGAATGAATCCTGTGCATCCCGCCCGGGCGGGCGGCGCTGCTCCAGAATGACACCACGGATGCCGCGCTGCGCGGCCGTGACGCGAAGGGACGACGATGACCGAACGCGCGGAGTTCACGAGGCGGGGCCTGCTCACGGTCGGCGGTCTGGGGGCGACCGGCGCCGCGTTGGTGCTCGCGGGGTGCGCACCGGGGTCGAATGCGCCGTCGGCTACCTCGTCGGGCGACGCCGACAGCGGTAGCGGCGGTGACGGCACAGGCGGGGGTGGCGCCGAGGCCCCCGGAACCGACGTCGCCGCCGGCTCCGAGGTCGCGGCGCTCGCCGACGTGCCGGTTGGCGAGAGCATCAGCGTCACGATCGACGGCGCCGATGCGCTGCTCGCCCAGCCGAGCGCGGGCGTCGTCGCGGCGTTCAGCGCGATCTGCACGCACCAGCAGTGCAAGGTGGCGCCCGCGGGTGCCGAACTCCATTGCCCGTGCCACGGCTCGCGGTTCGACGCGGCGACCGGCGAGGTGCTGAACGGGCCGGCGCTCCAGCCGCTCACCCCGATCGCGGTGCACCTCGACGGCGACCGCATCGTGACGGGGTCGTGACGATGGACTACGAGTTCGCAGGGCTGCCGCTGCACGTGCTGCTCGTGCACGCGGTCGTGATCGGCACCCCCGTGCTGGCTCTGCTCCTCGTGGTGCTGGCGGCCTGGCCGGCCGCCCGCCGAGTGCTGTGGATCCCCGCGCTCGTGGCGGCGATCGGCCTCGTGCCCCTCGCGCTCACGACGATCGAAGCCGGCAAGTGGCTCGAATCGCGTGTGTTCCCGTCTCCGCTCGTGCAGGAGCACACCTCGATGGGCGAGACGATCGTGCCCTGGGTCTGGGCGCTCCTCGTGGTCGCCGTGGCGATCGGCGCCTGGGCGCTCGTCGAGCGGGTGGCACGGAGGCGGGCGGTCGGCGCCGCTTCCGAAGACGAGTCGGATGCTTCGCAGCCTGAGTCCCCCGAGCGCCGACCGGCGTCCGGCCGCGGCGCCGCCATCGCGGCCGGAGTCGTGCTGACGGTCGCTGCAGTCGTCGTCGGCGCGGGTGCGACGTGGACGATCGTGCAGATCGGCGAGTCGGGAAGCCGAGCCGTCTGGGAGGGCACGTTCAGCGACGAGCCGCTCGGCGAGTAGCGGGGTGAGCGAGTCGCTCGGGTAGTGAGCGCGGTCAGCGCCGGCGGAACTCCGCCGGCGCCTCGACGTACGGCTCCCAGGCGGCGCGCTCGCGATCGGTCATGCGCCGCGGCGTGTTCGTCGCCGCGTCGACGAGCACGATCGTCGTCGCCGCGCGCGTGTACAGCGTGCGCGGCTCGACCCCGGCGGGCGAGTACACCTCGTAGCAGACGTCGAGGCTCGCCCCGCCCATCCGACCGATCCACAGTTCGATGTCGAGCGGCAGCCGACCGTACGGGATCGGGGCGAGGTACTCGACCTCTTGCCGCGCGATGAGCGTCAGGGTGCTCGTGCCCGCGGATGCGTCGATCACCGCCGTCGATGCGCCGACGGCATGCTCGGGCGTGTCGTCGGAAACCCAGAACGCCTGGATGCGGGCCTCTTCGAGCAGGCTCAGCATCCTGGCGTTGTTGACGTGGCCGTACGCGTCGAGGTCGCCCCAGCGAAGCGGTGTCGGCACATGCAGGCGCATGTCAGTCGCGGGTCAGCTTGCGGTACGTCGAACGGTGCGGCTTCGCGGCGTCGGGGCCGAGTCGCTCGACCTTGTTCGCCTCGTACGCCTCGAAGTTGCCCTCGAACCAGTACCAGTTGGCGGGGTCGTCGTCGGTGCCCTCGTACGCCAAGATGTGCGTCGCGATGCGGTCGAGGAACCACCGGTCGTGGGTGATCACGACCGCGCAGCCCGGGAACTCGAGCAGCGCGTTCTCGAGGCTCGACAGCGTCTCGACGTCGAGGTCGTTGGTGGGCTCGTCGAGCAGCAGCAGGTTGCCGCCCTGCTTCAGCGTGAGCGCGAGGTTCAGTCGGTTGCGCTCACCGCCCGAGAGCACGCCGGCCTTCTTCTGCTGGTCGGGGCCCTTGAAGCCGAAGGTCGACACGTAGGCTCGGCTCGGCACCTCGGTCTTGCCGACCTGGATGTAGTCGAGCCCGTCGCTGACGACCTCCCAGAGGTTCTTGTTCGGGTCGATGCCGGTACGCGACTGGTCGACGTACGAGATCTTGACGGTCTCGCCGATCTTCACCGAACCGCCGTCGACGGGCTCGAAACCGACGATCGTCTTGAACAGGGTCGACTTGCCGACGCCGTTGGGGCCGATGATGCCGACGATGCCGTTGCGGGGAAGCGAGAAGCTCAGGTTCTCGATGAGCTTGCGGTCGCCGAAGCCCTTCTCGAGGTTCTTCACCTCGAGCACAACATCGCCGAGGCGCGGGCCCGGCGGGATCTGGATCTCCTCGAAGTCGAGCTTGCGGGTGCGCTCGGCCTCGGCCGCCATCTCTTCATACCTGGCGAGACGTGCCTTCGACTTGGCCTGGCGGCCCTTCGCGTTCGAACGCACCCACTCGAGCTCGTCCTTCAGGCGCTTCTGCAGCTTCTGGTCCTTCTTGCCCTGCACCTGCAGACGCTCGGCCTTCTTCTCGAGATAGGTCGAGTAGTTGCCCTCGTACGGGTAGAGCCGGCCGCGGTCGACCTCGCAGATCCACTCGGCGACGTGATCGAGGAAGTACCGGTCGTGCGTGACAGCGAGCACGGCGCCGGGGTACTTGGCGAGGTGCTGCTCGAGCCAGAGCACGCTCTCGGCGTCGAGGTGGTTGGTGGGCTCGTCCAGCAGCAGCAGGTCGGGCTTCTGCAGCAGCAGCTTGCAGAGCGCGACGCGGCGCTTCTCACCACCCGACAGCACCGAGACGGGCGTGTCGCCCGGAGGGCAGCGCAGCGCGTCCATCGCCTGCTCGAGCTGGGAGTCGAGGTCCCACGCGTCGGCCTGGTCGATGTCCTCTTGCAGGCTGCCCATCTCGGCCAGCAGCGAGTCGAAGTCGGCGTCGGGCTCGGCCATCGCGAGCGAGATCTCGTTGAACCGGTCGATCTTCGCCTTGATCGGGCCGACGCCTTCTTGCACGTTCTCGAGCACGGTCTTCGACTCGTCGAGTTCGGGCTCCTGCATGAGGATGCCGACCGAGAACCCCGGCGTGAGGCGTGCCTCGCCGTTGGAGGGCTGGTCGAGCCCCGCCATGATCTTCAGGATCGTGGACTTGCCCGCACCGTTCGGACCGACCACGCCGATCTTCGCTCCGGGAAGGAACGCCATCGTGACGTCGTCCAGGATCACCTTGTCGCCGACCGCCTTGCGGGCGCGAACCATCGAATAGATGTACTCAGCCATTTGCTACCAGTCTATGGGGACGGTCGCGCCGACCAGACAGCGCCCGGTTCCGAGCAGCGGCCGCACCGCGCCGTGATACCCGCCCGACGCCGGGCCGAACTGACCGACCAAGCACTCGCCTTGGAACTGCACCGAGAACTGGATCGAGTCGGCCGGCTCATCGCGGGTGGTCACATCGCTCGTGACCTCCATCTTCGACTTGTCGAAGCCGGCCTGCGTCAGCGCGTCGATGAACGCCCGGCCGCCTGCCGCCGGGTTCGCGGCCACCACGGCGAGGTTCACGTAGTCGAACACCGGGAGGTTCTCGCTCGCCGAGAGGTCGGGCATGAGCGTGGGAACCGGCGCGTCGGCCGGGCCGACCGATTCGCTCGGCACCGGGCGCCCCGTCGACTCGAAGGTCGGCTCAGGAGGGGGCGTCGTGCACCCCGCGAGGGCGACCGCGATGCAGGCGGACGCAAGCCCGAGGATCGCGCTGGAGGTGCGGCGCCGTCTCATGTCTCCCCTTCCGGCGGTGCCGTCCGCCCGAGCCGAGTCTATGCGTTCGCTCGGCGCGGGAGGACGTGCGCCGAGGGGTCAGCGTGCCGATCCCGCGAGGTCGGCCGACAGCGCGGCCGAAGTGTCGTACTCGGCGTCGACGTCGAGATCGTCCGCGCTCGAGAACTCGGTGAGCTCGGCGAACGCCGCCTCGTCGGGGTCGGGCGCGGACACCGCGTACTCGTCGGACACCTCGCCCGTCGCCGCGTCGACCCCGGCCTCACCGGCCTCGCCAGCCTCGGCGCCGGACTGCGGCTCGGCCGAGGACGCCTGCGACGGCATCAGCTTGCGCAGTTGCGTGACGCCCCACGCGAGGTCGTGTCCGATGGCGTCGGCCTCGATCTCGACGGCGGTGCCGCTGCGCTCGCCCGCCTCCCACGAGCGCTGCTTCAGCCGCCCGTGCACGATGACGTGCTCGCCCTTGCGGATCGACATCGCGGCGTTGACCGCGAGGTTGCGGAACGACGACACCGTGTACCAGTTGGTGTCGGCATCGACCCAGGTGCCCTGCACCCGGTCGAAGTAGCGCCGGGTCGAGGCGAGCCGGAAGCTCGTGATGGCGAGACCCTGGTTCGTCGTGTACGGCCGCGGGTCGCTGCCCACGATGCCGGTGATGGTGATCTGGTCGGTCATATGATGCTCCTCAGCTCTCGGCGCCGCCGGGATCGGCGGCTCGCGGCATCCGGAGCGCTCGTGCCGGTGATCGCCCCGGATGCCGCGTGCTGAGAGCCTGGCCGAAGGCCGCGGCATCCGGCCCGTCGCGAAGCCGGACTGTGGGCGATCGCACCCCGAATGCACCCTGTCGAGGAGGAGTCGCGGTCGAGGAGGAGTCGCGGTCGAGGAGGAGTCGCGGTCGAGGAGGAGTCGCGGTCGAGGAGGAGTCGCGCCGCCGCGACGCCACGTGTCGCGGGCCGGCCGTAGGCTGGCCCGCATGACCTACCTCGCCTCCCCCGATCGCTACGACCGCATGCCCTATCGACGCGTCGGCCGCAGCGGCCTGAAGCTTCCCGCGATCTCGCTCGGCCTCTGGCACAACTTCGGTCACGACCGACCGCTCGACACCCAGCGCGCCATCGTGCGTCGCGCTTTCGACCTCGGCGTCACGCACTTCGACCTCGCGAACAACTACGGGCCGCCCGCCGGCAGCGCCGAAGAGAACTTCGGCCGCATCCTCTCGACCGACCTCAAGCCGTACCGCGACGAGCTCATCGTCTCGTCGAAGGCGGGATACGAGATGTGGCCCGGCCCGTACGGCGACTTCGGGTCGCGCAAGTACCTGCTCTCCTCGCTCGATCAGAGCTTGTCGCGGCTAGGGCTCGACTACGTCGACGTGTTCTACTCGCACCGACCCGACCCCGAGACCCCCATCGAAGAGACGATGGGCGCGCTCGCGAGCGCGGTCAAGCAGGGCAAGGCCCTGTACGTCGGCGTCTCGAACTACTCGCCCGAGCAGACCTTGAAGGCGTCCGAGGCACTCGCCGAGCACGGAATCCCGCTCACCATCCACCAGCCGCGGTACTCGATGTTCGACCGGCACATCGAAGACGGCCTGTTCGACGTGCTCGGCGAGATCGGCTCGGCGGCGATCGTGTTCTCGCCGCTCGCGCAGGGGCTGCTGACCGACCGCTATCTGTCGGGCCAGGTGCCCGCGGACTCCCGCGCGGCGACCAGCCGGTTCCTCTCGCCCGAGAAGATCAGCGCCGAGTACCTCGAGCGCGTGCGCGCCCTCGACGCGATCGCGAAGGAGCGCGGCCAGACGATCGCGCAGCTCGCGATCAGCTGGGTGCTGCGCGAGCCGACGATCGTCAGCGCGCTGGTCGGCGCGTCGAGCGTCGCCCAGCTCGAGCAGAACATCGCAGCACTGGATGCCTCGCCGCTGACGCCTGCCGAGATCGAACTGATCGAACCGTACGCGGCGCACGGCACCGCGCTCGGCTGACGCCGCGTTCCCGACGGCGCACGTGCACCTCGATGTCGGTGGTCGGCCCTAGCGTTCGAAGCAGGACGCAGGGCCGGCTGCACGACGAGAGGAGCGATCCATGACCACGACCGCATTCGCGCGTCAGCGCGAGCCGTTCCCGGTCGCCGTACCCGGCCTGAGCTTCGCGGCGGCCGCACCCGGCCTGTGGCGGGTGGCGTCGGCGACGGGCGCCGTGCTCGGCCACATCGAGCGGCGCGCCGAGGTCGGCGACGACGAGCGGTTCGTCGCGCGACGGTTGGTGGCGGGCACCGCGCGCACGATGCCGGTCGGCGAGTTCCGCAGTTCGCGCGATGCCGCCGAGGTCTTCCGCTGACCTGACGCGCGCGACGCCTGCGGCGACTTCGGCCACGCCGACCGCGCTCACGACGCGTTCGCGTCTCGGCCGATAGCCTGCGCGCATGGAGTGGTGGAACGATTTCGTCGACTGGCTCGCGTCGCCCGGCGCCCGTCCGACGCTGTTCGCCGCCGGGGTGCTGTTCCTCGCGGTGATCCTGTCGGGGCTGCTCGCGGCATGGATCGCGAGCGCATCGACTCGCCGACTCGTGGCGCAACGCGACCGCGAGCAGAAGACCGCGGCCGTGCAGGCCCTCGTCGATGCCGCTACCGAGGCGTCGGTGTGGAACTCGCTGACCCCGCAAGAGCAGGTGCTCGCCGACCGAGCCGTCGGTCAGGCCGACATCCTCGTGCGCCTGCTGCCGATCCGGGGGGCCGCGGTCGCGGCGAACTGGGCCGCGCACCAACTGCACGAGCTCAAGCGCGCGTCGGCGACGTTCGGCTACCAGCTCGACCCCGCTGTCGCCGAGTTCCGCGACCGTCTCATCGACTGGGAGCGCCGCCCCAATCGCGCGCGCCGTCGCTTCCAGGACGACCTCGCCCACTGGCGCAGCCAGCGACCCGAACCCGAGCAGGTGCTCCTCGACGAGCAAGACTCCTGGGTCGCCGAACAGCATCACGAGCGCTACAGCGACACCGCGGTGCTCGCCGAGACGCCCGCAGGCGAGCAGTCGGCCCCGACCAGCTCGACCAACCCGCTGCCCGTCGTCCGCGCCGACTGACGACGCCGTTCACTCCTCGGGCTGCCACCACGTCTCGGCCGGGCCGACCGGCGTCGCGCGCTTGTGCTGCGTCTGCAGGTACCGCTGCTCGATGCGGCGAGCAACCTCGGCGTCGATCTGCCCGCCCTCGAGGTAGGTGTCGATGTCGCGGTACGACAGGCCGAGGTTCGCCTCATCCGACTGCCCCGGCTCCTCGTCGAGCAGATCGGCGGTCGGGGTCTTCAAGTACAGGCGCTCGGGGGCGCCCAGATGCTCGAGCAGCGCACGCCCCTGCCGCTTCGTGAGCCCCGACAGCGGGATCACGTCGACGCCGCCGTCGCCGAACTTCGTGAAGAACCCCGTCACCGCCTCGGCGGCGTGGTCGGTGCCGACCACCAGCAGCCGACCCTCGCCCGCGATGGCGTACTGTGCGACCATGCGCAGCCGGGCCTTGACGTTGCCCTTGCCGAAGTCGCTCAGCGGCTCGCCCAGTGCGGCGAGATAGTCGGCGACGATGCCGTCGACCCCGCCGGCGATGTCGAACGTGACGGTCTCGGGTGGCTCGATGAAGCCGAGCGCCAGCTGCGCATCCTCCTCGTCGCGCTGCACGCGGTACGGAAGCCGCACCGCGACGAATCGGGTCGCGCGCCCCTCGGCGACGAGTTCGGCCGTCGCGAGCGCGCACAGCCGCCCCGCCAGCGTCGAGTCCTGCCCGCCGCTGATGCCGAGCACGAAGCCCGCAGCATCCGACGCGAGCGCGTAGCGCTTCAGGAAGTCGACGCGGCGGCGCACCTCGCCCGCCGGGTCGATGTTCGGGTGGACGTCGAGCTCTCGGATGATGCGTTCCTGAAGGTCGTGCATGGCTCGACGATACTGCGCGGATGTTTCGCGGGCGCTACGCGCTGCCGCCGACACGCTTCGCGGGCGCCAGAACACGACGTCGCAGTGATCGAGACGAAGCTCGAGGCGGTCGGCTACAGCGCGCTCGTGCCCGCGTTCTTCGTCATGACCGGCGCGACCGGCCTGCCGATCGTCGTCGCGGTCACCGCGATCAGCGTCGAGCGCGGCGAACTCGAGTCGGGCACGGCGAACTCGACTCGGCCACGGCAACCGCGCTCGTCGGAGCCGGCGAGTGCGCGGTGCTCGACTTCCCGCTCGTCGCGCTCGCGGTGCGCGTCCGCCGGAGGGCGGGCGAGGGCGAACCGGATGCCGCGCCGCGTCTCGAGCCGTTTCCACCCGTGCCGACCGAGGGGCTGAATCGCCGCCGCCCCACGGATCCGGGACGGCGGGCCGGTTTCGCGGGCGCATCCGGGCGGGTTCGGTAAGCTGTCCGGGTCGGCCCCCGTAGCTCAGCGGATAGAGCAGCAGCCTTCTAATCTGTCGGTCGCAGGTTCGATTCCTGCCGGGGGCACCGAACGGCGCAGAACAGCGGTGTCGGAAGCGGCCGGTAGAATCGCCCGCATGGCAGGTGCTGCGGATCGACTCGTCTGGATCGACTGCGAGATGACGGGCCTCGACCTCGAGGTCGACGAACTCGTCGAGATCGCGGTGATCATCACCGACTACGACCTCAGGCCCGTCGACGAGGGGCTCAACATCGTCATCAAGCCGGGTGCCAGCGCGCTCGAGTCGATGAACGACTTCGTCCGCCAGATGCACACCGATTCGGGCCTCATCCACGAGATCCCCGACGGCGTCAGCGTCGCCGATGCCGAGTACCAGGTGCTCGAGTACGTGCTGCGGCATATCCCCGAGAGCCAGCGGGCACCGCTCGCCGGCAATTCGATCGGCACCGACCGAGCATTCCTCGCGAAGTACATGCCGCGACTCGACGGCCACTTGCACTACCGCAACGTCGACGTGTCCTCCATCAAAGAGCTCGCCAAGCGCTGGTTCCCGCGGGTCTACATCAACGCGCCCGCCAAGAACGGCGGCCACCGGGCCCTCGCCGACATCCTCGAATCCATCCGCGAACTGCAGTACTACCGACGCGCCGCGTTCGTCGCCGATCCAGGCCCCACGACGCCCGAAGTGCAGGCGATCGCCGCCGACGTCGTGAACGAGTTCGCAGCCAAGGTGGTGTAAGCTCGTTGAGTTGCCATGATCGCCGCGCGGTCATGACGCATGGTGGGTATAGCTCAGTTGGTAGAGCGCCTGGTTGTGGTCCAGGAGGTCGCGGGTTCAAGCCCCGTTACTCACCCCACTCCGTGAGAACGGCCGGCGAGTCGCCGGCCGTTCCGCGTTTTCCCACCACGTGAACGGAGCAGTTCGTGGATCTCGACCCTGAGGCCTTCGAGGCGATCGTCGTCGACGAGCTCGACCAGCTTCCCGACGACATGGTCGACGGACTCGACAACGTGGTGTTCGTGGTCGAGGACCGCCCCGAAGACGGATCGCTCGACCTGCTCGGCCTCTACGACGGCACCGCCCTCACCGAGCGCGATCGGTACGGGTTCGGCGAGATGCCCGACCGCATCATCCTGTACCGCGAGCCGCTGCTCGCGATCTGCGCCGACGAAGACGAGTTGCGCGACGAGATCCACGTCACGCTCGTGCACGAGATCGCGCACTACTACGGCATCGACGACGACCGGCTGCACGAACTGGGCTGGGCGTGACGTGGCGTCGGGTGCAGCCGTTGCGCCGGGTTAACCTGTCTGCATGAGTCTCAGTCCCGGCCGCATCGTCGGCATCATCGTCGGTGCGGTCGCGATCCTGGGCATCGGGGTGTACGGTCCGGCGATGCTGTTGGGCCCGCTTCCGGCCGCGGCGGTCAGCACCGCGAAGGCGACGGATGTCACGCCTCCCGCCGGCGCCGAGATTCCGCTGCCCGCCGACGGTCAGAGCGCGGTCGCCGTCGTCGGTGCTGACGGCGAGGCGGCCGTGGTCGCGCAGTCGGGCGGCGACGACGCCGTGCCGATCGGCGGCGCCGCCAAGCTCGTGACCCTGCTCGTCACCCTCGATTCGCTGCCGCTGCCTCCCGACGAAGACGGGCCCGGCGTGACCATCAAGCCCGCCGATTACACCGACTACCTGAACTATCAGAAGGAAGACGCGCGCACCCTGCAGGTCTCCCCCGGCGAGACCTGGACCGAACGCGACGTGGTGCGCGCGGTGCTCTTCGCGTCGAGCAACAACCACGCCGACACCCTCGCCCGCTGGGCGTTCGGCAGCGTCGAGAAGTACGTGACGGCCGCCAACGCCTGGCTCGACGATCACGAGTTCACCGCCACGCGGGTCGCCGACGCGACCGGCCTCTCGGGCGACAACATCGGCAACGCGACCGAGCTCACCCGCCTCGCGGCGATGGCGATGGCATCTCCGTCGCTCGGCAGCCTGCTCGACGGCTCCGCGACCCTGCCCAGCACGGCCCGCAAGGTGCCCGACGTCGTCGCGCGCCTCGACGACCAGGGCGTCCGCGCCATCACTCGCAGCTACACCGACCCGGCGGCGCTCACGTTCCTGTTCACGACCGAGGTCGCCGACGAGGCATCCGACGGATCGAGCCGGCTGGTCGGCGCGATGCTGCTCATCCCCGACTACGAGACGCTCGACCCGGCCGTCGCGGCCGTCGTCGAGGCGGCCTCGGCCGCTGCCGCCCCGATCGAGCTCATCACCGCCGGCACCTCGTACGGGTCGGTGAGCACCGCGTGGGGCGATCGCGCGGATCTCGTCGCATCGACCACGCGAGCGGGGACGGGATGGACGGGCGCGACGGGCAAGGCGAAGGTCACCGTCGAGGCGTTCACGACTGCGAGCTCGAGCCGCGACATCGGGCGCGTCAGCGTGCCGACCGGCGACGGCGAAGTGGGGTCGCCCTTGCGTTTGTCGGCCGACATCGACGACCCCGGCCCGCTCTGGCGGCTCGCGAACCCGTTCGCGATCATCGGTGCGTTCGCCGCGAATCAGGACTGACGCGCAGGGTCACGACCGAGCAGAACCAGGCGCGGCGACGCCTCGGGGTGCCACGGCGGCTGCCGCGAGGCATCCGGTTCGGGTCAGTCGTTGTCGTCCTCGTCGAACTCGACGGGGTCGGAGTCATCGGCGTCGAAGCGGAACCGGACGCGCAGTTCGCTGCCGACCGTGCGCTCGTCGACCGCGTCGTACCAGAACAGCGATTCGAGGCCGTCGACCGCGGCGACCATGCCCACGCGCTTCTCGGGTTTGCCGCCGACCAGGGCCCGCCGCTCGAAATCGCCTTCGAGCGGTCCGTCGATGAACTCGGCGACGTACTGTCCACCGGCTTGCGCATCACTCATGTCGCTACGCTACGCCGCAGGCCGTCATCATGCACCGTCCGCCGGCGCGAGTCGCGGCTCACTCCCCGACGATCCGCACGATGAGGTCGGCGGCGGCACGCGGGCGGCGGGCGGCGTATCGGCGCCACTGGGCGTCCCACATCGGCCAGTAGGGATCGAATCCGCCGGCGTCGCGCCGCAGCGCGCGGTCGCGCCGCACGTCGTCGGGCGCCTCCAGCCAGATCCGCACCACGCCGTCGCGTCGCCCCGCGACGGCGGCGAACGCACCGCAGCCCTCCACGATCGTGCGCCCGCGCCGTGGGCGCTCGGCGACGGACCCGCCGCTGCGCGAGGTCGTCCAGTCCCAGACCGGCCGGTGCCCGACCCGCCCGGCCGCGAGCGGATCGAACACGCCGACCTTCGCCGCGCGCGCACCGCGATCGAGCCCATGCCACCCCGGGTAGATGTCGTCGAGCCGCAGCACCCGGGTGGGCGCGGGCCACGCGGCAGCAAGGGCAGTTGCCAGTGATGACTTGCCGACACCGCTCGGTCCGTCGATCGCGATCACCGAGGCATCCGCATCTCTGACTGCCCGCTCGACCGCGCTGCGCACCTCGATACCCGCGGGCCTGCCCGACGCGGTCGCGTGGCCCGCCCCGCGACCGCTCACGCCCACACCGGGTGGAACGTACCGGCCACGACCGCCCCGGCCAGCGCGATGACCGCGACCGCGACCGCGATCGCGATGAGCAGCCAGTCGGCGGCGCCGACCCGCGAGTCGCGCGCCCAGGTACGCGGGAGATCGGCGCCGAATCCGCGCGCCTCCATCGCCGTCGCGAGCTTCGAACCGCGACGGATGGCGAGCACCAGCAGCGCGAACGCCATGGTGGCGAACCGACGCAGCACGCCGTGGTCGCCGATTCCGCGGGCGCGCCGCGACAGCGCCATCGCCCGCCAATCCTCGAGGAACAGACCGACGAGTCGCGCTCCCGCGAGCGCGCCGAGCACGAACCGGCTCGGCAGATGCCACACCTGGGCGAGCCCGTCGGCAAGGGCTGTCGGGTCGACGTCGATGAACAGCAGTACGGCCGGAAGCCCGACGGCGAGCACTCGCACCGTGATCGCGATCGCGAGTTCGATCGACCCGTCGGTGATGCGGATGAGGCCGAAGTCGACGTAGACCGTGCCCGACGGCCGGCCGTAGAGCAGCATGCTGATGCCGGCGATCGGCGCGGCCACGAGAATCGGCCACACCCGCTTCACGATCGACGACGGCGACAGGCCCGCCGCGATGAAGAGCACGAGCTGCAGCACGAGTGCGATCGCCGCGCTCACCCAGTCGACGGTGACGAGCAGCGGCGTGGTCATGAGCATGATCGCGGCGAGCCGCGTCACCGGGTTGACGCGCGACAGGAGGCGCAGGGGCGGTCGCCCATCGTCCCGCCCGTCCCCTGGCGGGTCGCTGAGGGTCGGCACGTCGACGCCGGTGCGTTCGTCGAGGCTCATGCGGCCGCCTCCGCGATGCCGCTCGCGCCCGACCGCGCGCCCAGTGTCACGAGGTGGTCGCCGAGCGCGTCGACGTAGGCGCGGTCGTGGGTGACCGAGAGCAGGGTGATGCCCTCGTCGACGAGCTCGCGCAGGATCGTGACGAGCTCGATCCAGGTCACCCGGTCCTGCCCGAACGTCGGCTCGTCGAGGATGATGACGCGCGGCCGGGCGACGAGCACGGATGCCACGGTCAGCCGACGCTGTTCGCCGCCGCTCAGGGTGAACGGGTTCGCCTCGGCGAGCCGGTTCAGATGGAGTCGCTCGAGCACCTCGTCGACACGGCGGTCGGCGTCGGGGTCGCCACCGCGGTCGCCCAGCGCACGGACAGCGACCGCGGCCTCGTCGCGCACGGTGCGGGCCACGAACTGGTGCTCGGGCTCCTGGAACACCGTGCCGATGCGCGTGAGCAACTGCTTCGAGCGCCAGGCGATCGGGTCGCGTCCGAGCCCGGCGGCGAGGGCGTCGGATGCCTCGACCCGGCCGTCGAGGGCGGGCAGCAGCCCTCCGAGCGTGAGTGCCAGGGTCGACTTGCCGACCCCGTTCGGCCCCGTGAGCACGGTGGATGCCGAGGAGGGCAGGCCCGCGTCGATGCCGCGACGGACGACCCGGTCCCGCGATCGACCGATCGCGAGGCCGTGCGCGGCCAGTTCCCTCGCGCCGCCCGGCGCGACCGGGGTCGCCGCGGCGACCGGCAGCGCAGCACCGGGCACCCAGACCCCCGCCGCGAGCAGTTCGTCGCGGTGCCGTTCGAGCACGCCCGCGGGGTCACCGTCGGCGATGAGCCGCCCGTCGCGACCGAATACGAGCATGCGCGAGACGAGGTCGAGCCAGACGTCGACGCGGTGCTCGACGACGACGAGTGTCGATCGGGTCTCGTCGAGGACCCGGCGTACCGCCTCGCGAACCTCGGCGACGCCGTCGGGATCCAGGTTCGCCGTGGGCTCGTCGAGCAGCAACAGCCCGGGCTGCATCGCCAGCGCTCCGGCGAGTGCCAGGCGCTGCTTCTGCCCGCCCGAGAGCCGACTCGTCGGATGCTCGAGCGGCAAGTCGAGCCCGACGGCCTCGAGTGCGCCCCGCACCCGTGGCCAGATCCGCTCGCGCGGCACGCCGAGGTTCTCGCAGGCGAACGCGACGTCGTCGCCGACCCGCGCGAGCACCACCTGCGAGTCGGGGTCCTGCAGCACGAGCCCGACGCGCCCGCGCGCGTCGCGCGAGTCGTGCCCGTCGATGAGCAGGCGCCCGGCCGACTCGCCCTCCTCGTCGCCGCCGTGGACGCCCGCGAGCGCGTGCAGCAACGACGACTTGCCACTGCCCGACGGGCCGACCACGAGCACCCGCTCGCCGGGCTCGATCCGCAGGTCGAGTCCGGCCAGCGCCCAGCGGATGCGGCCGGCGTGTCGCCAGCCCCACCCCTCTGCGGAGACGGCGGCAGGTGCGACGCCGAGTGCGGTCACCTCAGACCCGCTTCGTCACCGACTGCCCCGCGGCGAACCGGTTGAGCGCGCCGGTCGCGGCGAGACCGCGTACGATGAGCCAGCCGAGCAGGCCGGCGAGCACGGCACCCGACAGCACCGTGGTGCCCAGGTACAGCGCGAGGAACTCGGCCGACTTCTGCAGGTTCGCCGACGTGAACAGCTCGAGGGTCCACGCGCCGAGCCCGGCAGCAGCGCCCGCGAGGATCGCCACGATCGGTCCGAAGCTGCGGTAGGCGAAGATCGCGAACACGAGTTCGGCTCCGAGGCCCTGTGCGACTCCCGAGTACAGCGTCTCGATGCCCCATTGGTTGCCGACGATCGCCGAGACGATCGCAGCCAGCACCTCGACGTAGAGCGCAGCGCCCGGCTTTCGGATGATGAGCCCACCCAGCACACCACCGATGAGCCAGATGCCGACCGCGATGCCGCCGAGGCCGGGAGTGAGCGCGTCGGCTGCGGAGAACCAGGCGTAGCCGAGGTTGTTCCAGACGAGGAACAGCAGGCCGGTCGCGATGCCTACGACGCTCGCGACGACGATGTCGACCACGCGCCAACGCAGTCGGCGACCGCCGGTCGAGACGCGGTCGGGTTCAGTGATGGTTGCGTGCACTGTCGTGCCCTTTCGTTCGATGGAAAGCGGCACGGGATTGAGATGGGATGCCCTCCCTGCGCTGGCATGACCCAGATCAGGTTCGACGGTCGAAGGTTGGAGAACCTTCCTCTCAGCCCGGCTCACCGGACTCCCGTGTTCAGGGCACGAGTATACGCGCGAGTCGCGGTGTGCGACGCGACTCGCGCGGTTTCGGGCGGGTCAGTGCTTGAGTGCCCGGATGATCCACCGCAGCGTCTTGCCGAGCGCCCAGACGAACGGAGTGGCCACGAGCAGCAGCCCGATGACGTTCGGCTCGAAGCGGACCTCGCCGCCGCGACCGACATATGCGCCGAGAGGAATGGAGACGCCTCCCCCGCCGCCGCCCGAGCCCTCACCGTGGCCCTGCCGGTCTTCGCCGACGTCGCCCTCACCGCTGCCGCTTCCGCCGCCGAACCCGTAGTACCCGAGCGCGACGGGCACGATCGTGGAGCCCCCGACGTCGACCGGGTCGCCGTACGAGGTGCGGACGCCGACGCCGGCGACCTTGTCTGCGAGGTCGAGCACGAGTTCAGTCATGTGCAGCAGGCTACCGAGCGCGTGCTCGCCCGGCCACCCCTTGCGGTCGAGCGGCCCGGATGCCGCTGATGTCCGTCACGAGACCTCCGCGTACCCGACTGCGCATCGGCGGCACGTCAATCACCGTCGCGGAGGCGGCGTATCACCTCGGAGCGCACGTCGACCGTGCGCCCGTCGTCCTCACGCTCCACGGACTCGCCAGCACCGGGGCCGGCCGAAGCGGTCGTTCGCTTCGCTCGAACCAGCGCGGCGGGCCGAACGGCTCCGCGGCCGAACCGGGCGGTCACCTCGTCGACCGCTCGCTCGGCCTCTCGCCAGTCTTCGTCGGGATCCCACAGCATCGCCCCACCGCCGGCCGGACGCAGCTGCTCGGCGCGAACGCCGATGAGCCGCACCCGCGCACCGTCGCCGATGAGACCCGCGAGCGCGGCGGCGGCCTCGTCGTAGATGCGGCGGCCGACGTCGGTCGGTTCGGCGAGCGTGCGCGAACGCGTGAGGGTGCGGAAGTCACCGTAGCGGAGCTTCAGCGACACCGTCCGGGCGACGAGCCCGGCCCGGCGCAGCCTCACCGCGACGTCGTCGGAGAGTCGCAGCAGCTCACGGCGGATGTCGTCGGGCTCGACCAAGTCGTGCGAGAACGTCGACTCGTGGCCGATGCTCTTCTCTTCGCGGCCCGTCACGACCCGACGTGGGTCTTCGCCGGCGGCGAGGCTGCGCAGTCGTGTCGTGAGCGCGGGACCGACGGCACGCTCGAGGGCGTCGGCGGGCATGTCGGCGACGTCGCCGATGGTGCGCAGCCCGAGGCGTGCGAGCGACTCCTCGGTGACCTTCCCGACGCCCCACAGCGCCGAGATCGGCAGCGGGTGCAGGAACGCGATCGTGTCGGCGGCGGGCACGACGAGCAGTCCATCGGGCTTCGCACGACCGGATGCCACCTTGGCCACGTATTTCGTCGCGGCGATGCCGACCGAGCAGGTGAGGCCTGTCTCGGCGCGCACGCGCTCGCGGATGGTCCAGCCGATCTCGGCGGGACTGCCGTGGAGACGGCGCGCGCCCGACACGTCGAGGAAGGCCTCGTCGATCGACAGCTTCTCGACTCGCGGCGTGATCGACTCGAAGATCTGCATCACCTGCTTCGAGTAGCTGGCGTAGCTCGCGTAGTCGCCGCGGAGCACGATCGCATTGGGGCACCGTCGCAGCGCAACCGACATCGGCATCGCCGAATTGACCCCGAACCGGCGGGCCTCGTAGCTCGCCGCCGAGACGACGCCACGGCCAGCGGTGCCGCCGACGAGCACGGGCTTCCCGCGCAGCTCGGGTCGGCTCAGCAACTCGACTGACACGAAGAACGCATCCATATCGACGTGCAGGATCGGGGTCGCCGAGTCGTCGACGGGACCCGTCGTCACCTGCCTCGACGAGCCATCCTGCTTGCTCACGCTTCGACGCTACCCCGAGCCTCCGACACCCGGCGACGTGGGCGTCCGGGCCGACTCCGGCGCTGATGCGCCCCCGGCATACCCCAGACGCGTTTCCCCGAACCCCGCTCCGGCACTGACGCCACCCGCGCACAGTGCCGGAGTCGATGCGAGAGAAGGCTCCAGACGCGAACGGCCCGTGCACGCACCGCGGGGGCACCGCTCGGCGCGCGCGACGCCGGCTGGCGCCCGCCATCGCCCAGCGGACGCTCCGCCGGCAGACGGATGGTTACACCTGGCCGGCGCGCTCCAGGACGAGCTCGCGCACGCGCGCGGCGTCGGCCTTGCCCTGCATGGCCTTCATGACCGCGCCGATGACCGCGCCGGCCGCCTGCACCTTGCCGTCGCGGATCTTCTCGAGCACATCGGGCTGGGCCGCGAGCGCCTGGTCGATGGCCGCGATCAGGGCGCCGTCGTCGGAGACCACCGCGAGGCCGCGTGCATCGACGACCTGCTGCGGCGAGCCTTCGCCGTCGATGACGCCCTCGAGCACCTGCCGGGCGAGCCGGTCGGTGAGCGTGCCGTCCTCGACGAGCGCGGCGAGCTCGGCGACGTGCTGGGGCGACACGAGGCCCGAGGCATCCGTCTCGCGCTGGTTCGCGAGGCGCGCGATCTCACCCGTCCACCACTTGCGCGCGGCCGCGGGCGTGGCGCCGGCAGCGACGGTCTCGGCCAGCTCGTTCAACATGCCCGAGTTCGCCACGAGCTGGAACTCCTCGTCGGTGAAGCCCCACTCGGCCTTGAGCCGGCGCCGACGCGAGGCCGGCGCCTCGGGAAGCGCGGCGCGCAATTCCTCGATGAGCTCGGCCGACGGCACGACGGGCAGCAGGTCGGGCTCGGGGAAATACCGGTAGTCGTCGGCGTCGGACTTCGGGCGCCCCGGGCTCGTGGTGCCCGAATCCTCGTGCCAGTGCCGGGTCTCCTGCGTGATCGACCCGCCCTTCGCGAGGATCGCCGCCTGACGCTGGATCTCGTAGCGCACCGCACGCTCGATCGAGCGGAACGAGTTCACGTTCTTCGTCTCGGTGCGAATGCCGAGCTTCTGCTCGCCGCGGGGGCGCAGCGACACGTTCGCGTCGCAGCGCAGGTTCCCGCGCTCCATACGCGCCTCGGAGATACCGAGCGCGAGGGCGATGTCGCGGATCGTCGACACATACGCGCGCGCGAGCGCGGGAGCATCCGCCTCGGCACCGAAGATCGGCTTCGTGACGATCTCGACCAGCGGTACACCTGCGCGGTTGTAGTCGACGAGCGAGTACTCGGCGCCGTGGATGCGACCCGTCGAGCCGCCGACGTGCGTGAGCTTGCCCGCGTCCTCTTCCATGTGGGCGCGCTCGATCGGCACCTGGAAGACCTTGCCGCCGTCGATCTCGACCTCGACCGTGCCCTCGTACGCGATCGGCTCGTCGTACTGCGAGATCTGGTAGTTCTTCGCGAGGTCGGGGTAGAAGTAGTTCTTGCGCGCGAAGCGGCTCGACTCGGCGATCGAGCAGCCGAGCGCGAGCCCGAGCGAGATCGACTTGCGCACCGCGTCGCCGTTCACGACCGGAAGCGAGCCCGGCAGGCCAAGGCACACCGGCGAGACCAGCGTGTTCGGCTCGGCACCGTGGTACTTCGCGTTCGCCGGGTTCGGTGCCGGCGAGAACATCTTCGTCTCGGTGTTGAGCTCGACGTGCACCTCGAGGCCGATGACCGGCTCGAACAGCTCGAGCGCCTTGTCGTAGTCCATCAGTTCGGCGCGGGCCATCAGACGGCACCTTCCTCGGTCGCGAGCAGCTCATGGGTGGACAGGTCGGGTGCGCGGTCGAGCAGGCGACCGCCCCACTCGGCGGTGAGCAGCTGCTCGAGCGCCCCGCCCACGTTGTACAGGCGGGCGTCTTCACGCGCCGGCGCGAGGAACTGGATGCCGACCGGCAGGCCGTCCTCGGGCGCGAGCCCCGCGGGCACCGAGATGCCGGGCACACCCGCGAGGTTCGCGGGGATGGTCGCCACATCGTTCAGGTACATCGCCAGCGGATCGTCGAGCTTCTCGCCGAGCTTGAACGCCGTGGTCGGAGCGGTGGGCGTGGCGAGCACGTCGACCTTCGCGAACGCGGCGTCGAAGTCGCGCTGCACGAGCGTGCGCACCTTCTGCGCGCTGCCGTAGTACGCGTCGTAGTAGCCGGCCGACAGGGCGTAGGTGCCGAGGATGATGCGGCGCTTCACCTCGGGGCCGAAGCCCGCCTCGCGGGTCGCGGCCATCACCTGCTCGACCGTGCCACCGCCCTCGGGCGTCACCCGCAGACCGAACCGCACCGAGTCGAACTTGGCCAGGTTCGAGCTCGCCTCGGCCGGGAGGATCAGGTAGTACGCCGCGATCGAGTGCTCGAAGTTCGGCGCGCTGACCTCGACGATCTCGGCGCCGTGGCGCTCGAGCAGGTCGAGCGCCTCGTGGAATCGCTGGCGCACGCCGGCCTGGAAACCTTCGGAATCGAGCTCCTTCACGACGCCGATGCGCAGGCCCCGCACGTCGGCATTGCGCACCGCTTCGGCCATCGACGGCCACGCGTCGGGGATCGACGTGGAGTCGTGCGGGTCGTGCCCCGCGATCACGTCCTGCAGCAGCGCCGCATCGAGCACCGTGCGCGTCACCGGGCCGATCTGGTCGAGGCTCGACGCGAGCGCGATCGAGCCGTAGCGGCTCACCGCGCCGTAGGTCGGCTTCACGCCGACCGTGCCGGTCACGTGCGCGGGCTGGCGGATCGACCCGCCCGTGTCGCTGCCGAGCGCGAGCGGCGCCTCGAACGCGGCGACCGCCGCCGCCGAGCCACCGCCCGAACCGCCGGGGATGCGCTCGAGGTCCCACGGGTTGAACGTCGGGCCATAGGCCGAGTGCTCGGTCGACGAGCCCATCGCGAACTCGTCCATGTTGGTCTTGCCGAGCGGGATGAGCCCGGCCTCGCGCACCTTGCGCACCGGCGTCGCGTCGTACGGCGGCACCCAGCCCTCGAGGATGCGGGAGCCCGCGGTCGAGGGCATGCCCTGGGTCACGAGCACGTCCTTCACGGCGATCGGCACGCCCGCGAGCTCGCCGAGCGGCTCGCCCGCGGCGCGACGGCGGTCGACCTCGGCGGCATCGGCGAGCGCACGCTCGCCCGCGACGTGCAGGAACGCGTGCACCGCGCCGTCGACGGCCGCGATGCGGTCGAGATGCGCCTTCGTCGCTTCGACGCTCGACACCTCGCCCGCGGCGAGCTTCGCCGCGAGCGCGGAGGCATCCAGCCTGGTCAGTTCGGTGCTCACTGCTCCTCCCCCAGGATCGCGGAGACCACGAACCGACCGCCGTCGGCCTCGGGTGCACCCGAGACGGCCTGCTCGGCCGTGAGCACCGTGTCGCCCACGACGTCGTCGCGGAACACGTTCTGCATCGGGATCGGGTGGCTGGTCGGCGGCACGTCGGGCGTGGCGACCTGATTCACCTGCTCGACCGCCTGCATGATCTGGCCGAGCTCCGTCGTGAGGTGCTCGATCTCGTCCTCGGTGAGCGCGATGCGGGCGAGGTTCGCGAGATGCGCGACCTGCTCCGCACTGATTTCGGACATGCTGCTCCGTCGTCTCGGGATGGGGATCGATCAATCCTACCGAGCGCCGCCTCGCGGTCGGCGACTCACGCATCGACGCCGAACAGCCCGTCGCCGTACTGATGCAGCAGCCGATAGGCGTCGGCGTACGTCTCGGGCTCGGGCTCGCCCGCCTTGCCGTACTTGGCGATGAGCAGGCCAAGCAACCCCTTCGCGGGCGGGCTCAGCGGCTTGTCCTTGTGTGCGTGCGCCGGATGCGGGGCGGTCGCCTCGGGATTGGGCGGCACGTACTGCGGGTGTGTGACGGGCCAGGCATCGGGATGCCTCGGGGCCGGCAGGTTGACGATGTTGAACAGGTCGTTCGCACCGTCGTCGCGCTGCGTGAGCGGCTTCAGTCCATGCAGCCGGCACAGCGTGGCGATGACGGCGGCGTGGTGCATCTCGTCGTGGATGATCGTGCCGGCCTGGGTGTACGCCGACACCGCGATCGTCGGCACCCGGCAGCCGAGCCGGTCGAAGGTGAATCCCATCTCCCCCGGCTCCGCGTCGGCGTGCGGCGGCCGCCCGGCCGGCGGCACCACATGGTCGTACGTGCCGCCGTGCTCGTCGAACGTGATGAGCAGCAGCGTGTTCACCGCGTTCGAGCCGTCGGGCGTGCGGCTGGTGCGGATCGCCTCGTACACCCGGTGCACCAGCGCTTCGCCCGCACGGACGTCGCTGAGCGCACTGTCGACGATCTCCTCGCCGGCCACGTCGCTCTCGCGGAGCTTGCCGACCGGCGGGTGGAAGTCGTTGTGGTTGTAGATCATCCGCGGCTCGATGAAGGCGTACGCGGGCAGGGTCCCGTCCGCGGCATCCTTGTCGAACCGATCCATCGTCGCGAAGTGGTCGGTGCGCCAGTACCGCTCGAGCGCCGGCGCGTGCAGCACCCCGGTGAACGAGACGAGCTGCAGATCGTCGAAGTAGATCCGCCAGCTGAGGCCGGCGTCTTCGAGGCGGTTGAAGATCGTCGGCGAAGCATCCGCATCGAGCCATTTGTCGTACCCGCCGTGGTGCTTGTTCGTGACGAAGCCGTGCGAGGTCGACGCGTGGAAGAACGACCGGTTGCAGAACGTCTGCGACGGCACCGCGCAGTGCCAGGCGTCGAACACCGCGAAGCTCTTCGCGAGCGTGGAGAGCACGGGCAGCATGTCGGGCGAGAAGGAGCCCATGATCTGCCGGAGGTCGTCGGCCGTGGGTGAGCCGCCCCGCTTCAGCCGCTCCCAGTTGATGGCGTAGTCGCGCACGAACCCGTCCATCGTCGCGCCCGCACCCGGCGCCGGCGCGTTGTACGGGTCGCTCATGTCCTCGATGTACAGCTCGGCGTTCGTCTCGGGGTCGACGGTGCCGAAGAGCTGGGTGTTGACATGCGGGTACTCCTCGCCCGGGTCGGGGTTCGGCCGGCCCATGATCTCGTCAGTGGCGCCGTCGTAGACGTGCGCGGCGATCACCGAACCATCCGGAGCCGGATTCGCGTACTCGCCGAACGCGAGCCCCTCGAACCGCTCGCCCTCGGGCAGCGAGTCGGGCGTGTACAGCCAGCCCAGCAGGTTGTCGAACGAGCGGTTCTCACCCATCAGCACGACGACGTGGTCGAACCCCGGCTCGCTGCGCGGCTGCAGGGCGTCGAAGTCGTCGGCCCCGCGATCGAATCCGGCCCGGTATCCGAGCGTCGCGCCGGCCGCCGCGCCCGCGGCGCCCCCGATCACGGCGCCGGCCGCGGCCGCGCCGCCGATGCGCAGGAAACCGCGTCGGCTGGTCGCCTTCGTCTGGTCCGACGCGTCGAGCGGGCCGGGTGCTTCAGATGAAGCGGATGCCTCGGGCGAGTCGGATGCCTCATCCGCATCGTGTTCGTCGGATGCGCCGCCCCCGCGTCTCATCCCACCATTCTGTGCCGCCGGGCGCCTGTGGCTCTAGTGGCCGTGCACGCGGACCTCGTCCGCCGCCCTGCACCGAGCGTAGGAGATCGTCGCCGACACGCCGCGTCGGGTCCGGCCTCGACGGCGTGTCCGCGAGCATCTCCTACGACCTGCACGCGCCGGGCGTCGCCGGGCGTCGCCGGGCGGGCGCGCCGGGCGGACGCCGGGCGGGCGCCGAGCCGCCGCCGGGCGGCCGCGCCGGGCGGGCGTCAGGCGTCGAGCGCGGCCGGACCCTCGGTGACCAGCACGCGGAACTGCGCCGCGTCGAGCACCCGAATGCCGAGCTCTTCGGCTTTGGCGAGCTTCGACCCGGCGCCGGGGCCGGCCGCGACGAAGTCGGTCTTCTTCGACACGCTCGAGGCGGCCTTGCCGCCCGCGGCGATGATCGCCTCTTGCGCGCCCTCGCGCGTGTAGCCGTCGAGCGAGCCGGTCGCGACCACGGTGAGGCCGGCGAGCACGCCGCCCGCTTCGGCCGCCGCCCCGGGGCCGGGATGCCCGGGCGTCGCCCACTGGACGCCCGCCGCCGACCACCGGTCGACGATCTCTCGGTGCCAGTCGACGTCGAACCAGTCGATGACCGCGTCGGCGATGATGCCGCCGACGCCCTCGACCTCGGCGAGCTCGTCGCGGCTCGCCGCGCGGATCGCGTCGAGCGACCCGAACCAGTCGGCGAGCGCACGGGCGGCCACGGGCCCCACGTGCCGGATGTTCAACGACACGACGAGCCGCCAGAGCGGCTTCGACTTGGCCTTGTCGAGCTCGGCCACGAGCCTCGTCGCCGCCTCGGACGGCAGCAGCTCACGGTGGTTCTTGCGCACGCCCGCCGCTCGCCGTTCGGCGGCCGTGAGCTGCTCGGTGCCGGGCGGATACGTGATGCGCACCTTCTGGAACGGCGCCCGGCGCACGGGCAGGCCGGTCTCATCGTCGACCTTGGGCTCGCCCGTCTCGGCATCTCGCACGACGACCTCGATGGGCACGAGCTCGTCGACCGTGAGGTCGAACAGCCGCGCCTCGGTGACGAGCGGCGGCACCTCGGGAACGACGGGCTGGGTGAGGGCGGCCGCGGTCACCTCGCCGAGCGCCTCGATGTCGAGCGCGCCGCGCGAGCCGATGTGCTCGACGCGGCCGCGCACCTGGGCGGGGCACGCGCGCGCGTTCGGGCAGCGCAGGTCGATGTCGCCCTCTTTCATGGGGCGCAGCGTCGTGCCGCACTCGGGGCAGGTCTCGGGCATCTGCCACTCGCGCTCCGAGCCGTCGCGGAGCTGTTCGACCGCGCCGAGGATCTCGGGGATCACATCGCCGGCCTTGCGCAGCACCACGGTGTCGCCGATGAGCACGCCCTTGGCGCGCACGACGTCTTGGTTGTGCAGGGTTGCCTGGCGCACCGTGGAGCCGGCGACCGTGACGGGCTCCATGATCGCGTACGGCGTCGCCCGGCCGGTGCGCCCGACCCCCACCGCGATGTCGAGCAGCTTCGTGTACACCTCTTCGGGCGGGTACTTGTAGGCGATCGCCCAGCGCGGTGCCCGACTGGTGGCGCCGAGCTCGTCGTGCAGCGCGAGCTCGTCGATCTTCACCACGATGCCGTCGATCTCGTGCTCGACGTCGTGCCGGTGCTCGCCCCAGTGCTCGATGAACCCGGCGACGCCGTCGATCGAGTCGAACACGCGCGTGTGCGGCGACACCGGCAGCCCCCAGCCCGCGAGCAGGTCGTAGATCTCGGACTGCGCGCCGACCGGCGGGGTCTGCCACGCGCCGATGCCGTGCAAGTACAGCGAGAGTCGCCCCAGTCGCTCGCGCATGAGGTCGAGCTGCAGCGCCGATTTGTTCTCGCGCCGCTGGCGCAGGCTGCCCGCCGCGGTGTTGCGCGCGTTCGCGAACTCGGGGAACCGCACGGGCACCTGGTCTTCGGCGCGACCACGGGCGACCTGCTCGGCGACATAGGCGGCCTGCAGCTCGTGCTGGCGTTCGTTCAGCGCCTCGAAGTCGGCCGAGCGCAGGAACACCTCGCCGCGCACCTCGAAGAACGACGGCCACCCCTCGCCCGACAGCAGCCGCGGGATCGCCGGGATGAACTCGATGTTCTCGGTGATGTCTTCGCCGACCCGCCCGTCGCCGCGGGTGGTCGCCGTCTCGAGCACGCCGTCGCGGTAGGCGAGGCTGATCGCGAGCCCGTCGATCTTCAGCTCGCTGAGCCAGTGCACGCGCCGCGCCGCGGCATCCTGCGCCTTGTTCGCCCACTCGCGGAACTCGTCGACGCTGAACACGTTGTCGAGGCTCAGCATGCGCTCGGCGTGCTCGTGCGGCGGGAAGCCCGCCGAGACGACGGCCGCGCCGACCTGCTGGGTGGGGCTGTCCTGCCCGACCAGGGCGGGGAACGCCCGCTCGAGCGCCTCGAGCCGGTGGAACGCGATGTCGTACTCGGCATCGGAGAGCGGCGAGACGCCGTCGCCGTAGTAGGCGAGGCGTGCGGTCTCGATGCGCTCGCGCAGCGCCTCGGACTCGGCGTGGGCAGCTTCGAAGTCGGCGGGGATGTCGCTCACAGGGTCATCCTAGGAGGGCCCACCGACACCGCGGATGGGATGCACCGCGCTCACGCGCGCAAGGCAACCCGATCGACGCGGCGGTGGCGGCGGGTTCCGGCGAGCCCGCCGACGAACCTCGGGCACCCCGTTCACAGGCGCAGGTCGGCGACGGATCAGGCCTCGACGGGGACCGCGCTCACCGTGCGGTCGATGGTGCACTGGCCGAGTACGCGCGTGCCGACGTAGACGACCGCGGTCTGTCCGGGCGCCACCCCGTCGAGCGGCCGATCGGGGCGGACGACGAGTTCGGCCGTGCCGGAGGCATCCGTCTTCACGAACGCGACCGCCGGAACCGGGTCCGCGTGCGCGCGGATCTGCACCTCGCAGGCGAACTCGTCGCCGGCGGCGGCGAGGCCCGACTCGACCGGGTCGGCTCCGGCCCAGCTGAATCGCGATCCGGCGATCTCGGCGACGGCGAGCGCCTCCTTCGGGCCGACGACGACCGTGCGCTCCTTCGGGCGAACCTCGAGCACGAAGCGCGGCCTGCCGTCGGGCGCCGGCGTGCCGAGGTGCAAGCCGCGGCGCTGGCCGACGGTGTACGCGTGCGCGCCCTCGTGCACGCCGACGACGGCGCCCGACCGATCGACGATGTCGCCCGGCGCGGTGCCGACCTTCTCGGCGAGCCAGCCCTTCGTGTCGCCGTCGCTGATGAAGCAGATGTCGTACGAGTCGGGCTTCTGCGCGACGCTGAGGCCGCGGCGCGCCGCCTCTTCGCGCACGAGCGCCTTCGATGGGGTGTCGCCGAGCGGGAAGTATGCGTGCGCGAGTTGTTCGGTCGTGAGCACCCCGAGGACGTAGCTCTGGTCTTTCGCCTCCGCGCTCGCGCGGTGCAGCTCGCGGCGGCCCGAGGCATCCGTCGTGATCTTCGCGTAGTGGCCCGTGGCGACCGCGTCGAAGCCGAGGGCGAGCGCCTTCTCGAGCAGTGCGGCGAACTTGATGCGCTCATTGCAGCGCATGCAGGGGTTCGGGGTGCGGCCGGCCGCGTACTCGCTGATGAAGTCGTCGACGACGTCGGCCTTGAAGCGCTCGGAGAAGTCCCACACGTAGTAGGGAATGCCGAGCATGTTCGCGGCACGCTGCGCGTCCATCGAGTCCTCGATGGTGCAGCAGCCGCGGCTGCCGGTGCGCAGGGTGCCGGGCATGCGACTGAGCGCGAGGTGCACGCCGACGACGTCGTGGCCGGCCTCGACGGCTCGCGCAGCCGCGACGGCGCTGTCGACGCCGCCTGACATCGCTGCAAGCACTCGCATGCCCCCCAGTCTACGAACCCCCTCCTGACACTCTTTTCAGGAACCGCGCGGGGAATCGCACCGTTTTCAGGAGAACACGCCGGCGCGAGCGCGGTTCCGACCCGTTACGCCTGAAAAGCGCACCATTCGCGGCCGGGTGAGTGGGCGGGGCGGGTCAGCGGTCGAAGGAGGTGGCGCGGGCCGCGAGGCCCGCGCGGCGGGCGCGCTCGAGGGCCGCGGGCAGGGCCGCGAGGAACGCGTCGACGTCGGCATCGGTCGAGTCGTGGCCGAGGGTGATGCGCAGCGCCCCGCGCGCGTCCTGTTCGGAGCGGCCCATCGCGATGAGCACGTGCGACGGCTCTGGCACGCCGGCCTGGCAGGCCGAGCCGGTCGAGACCGCGACGCCCGCGGCATCCAGCAGGAACAGCAGCGAGTCGCCCTCGCAGCCCGCGAACGCGAAGTGGGCGTTGCCCGGCAGTCGGCCCTCGGGGTCGGGGTCGCCCGACAGCGTCGCGTCGGACGCGATGGTCGCGACCCCGGCGATGAGCCGGTCGCGCAGGGCGGCCATGCGTGCCGCGTCGGTCTCGCGCACCGCCTCGACGGCGGTCGCGGCGGCGGCGAAGGCCGCTGCGGCCGCGACGTCCTGGGTACCCGACCGGATGCGACGCTGCTGGCCTCCGCCGTGCAGCAGGGGTTCGACCTTCGCCGAGCGGTCGAGCACGAGCGCGCCGACGCCGGCGGGCCCGCCGATCTTGTGCGCCGAGACGCTGAGTGCGACGAGTCCGGCACCGGGCGCCGCATCGGACGCAGCGCGCAGCCCGCGGAAGTCGATCGGCACCTGCCCGTATGCGGCGATCGCGTCGACGTGCAGCGGCACGTCGGCGCTCGCGCAGAGCGCGGCGACGTCGGCGACCGGCTGGAGCGTGCCGACCTCGTTGTTCGCCCACAGCATCGACACGAGCGCGACGGATGCCGCATGCCGCCGCAGTTCGTCGGCGAGGGCGTCGAGACGCACCCGGCCGACGGCGTCGACCGGGATCTCGACGACCTCGGCGCCCTCGTGCGCCGCCAACCACTCGACGGTGTCGATCGTGGCGTGGTGCTCGCCCGCGGGCACGACGAGTCGGGGCCGCGGGGCATCCGCCTGGCGCTGCCACCAGAGTCCCTTGATCGCGAGGTTCACCGCCTCGGTGCCGCTGCCGGTGAACACGACCTCGATCGGGTCGGCGCCGAGCGTGGCCGCGACGCGTTCGCGCGACTCCTCGAGCAGCCGCTTGGCCGTCTGGCCCGCCGAATGGATCGACGCGGGGTTGCCGACGAGCGTGAGCGCCCCGGTGAGCGCGGCGATCGCCTCGGGGCGCATCGGCGTGGTCGCCGCATGGTCGAGATAGACCATCGCCCACCCTCTCCGATTCGCGGAGCGGACGCGTCGTCCGCACGAACTACTGTAGATCGCATGCCCGAAGCCGCTGCCCGTACGTCCACCGACGTGCTGCGAGACCTGGGGGTGCTCCCGACGCGCGACGGCGGGTCGATCCGGGTGTGGAGCGGCAACGCCGACTCGGTCGAGCTCGAGGTGTACGCACCGGGTGACGTCGCCTGGGCGGTCGACCGGGTGGCGCTCGAGCGCGACGAGCACGGCGTGTGGTCGGGGTCGTCGGGGGCACTGGTCGAGGGCGCCGGTTATGGCCTGCGGGTCGACGGCCCGTCGGGCATCGAGCACGCGTTCAATCCCGCGCAGACCCTGCTCGATCCGTACGCGCGGGGGCTCGTCGCCGCTGGTCCCCGTGCCTACCGCGGCGTGGTGCTCGGGGGCCTGGGGCCCGAGGCATCCGTGGGATCGCTCGATGCGAAGCCGCGCGTGCCGCTCGACCGCACCGTGGTGTACGAACTGCATGTGCGCGGCTACAGCCGGGCCAACCCGGCGGTGCCGGCAGAGCTGCGCGGTACCTACGCGGGGCTCGCCCACGACGCGTCGATCGAGCATCTGCACCGGCTCGGCGTGACGACCGTCGAATTGCTGCCGGTGCACGCGTTCGTCAGCGAAGACCGGCTCATCCGCCAGGGCAAGGTCAACTACTGGGGCTACAACACCCTGGCCTTCTTCGCCCCGCACGCCGGGTACGCGACCGCCGCCGCGCAGGCCGGCGGCGCGGCGGCCGTGCGGCGCGAGTTCGCCGAGATGGTGTCGAAGCTGCACGAGGCGGGCCTCGAGGTCGTGCTCGACGTGGTGTACAACCACACCGCCGAAGAGGGGCGCACCGGGCCGACGCACAGCTTCCGCGGCATCGACAACTCGGGCTACTACCGTCACGACGCGCACGGCCGGTACGTCGACACCACGGGCTGCGGCAACACGCTCGACGCCGGCCACGAACCCGTCGCCCAGCTCGTGCTCGACTCGATGCGGTACTGGGCGGGCGAACTCGGCATCGACGGGTTCCGTCTCGACCTCGCGGCCACCCTCGGGCGCGACCGCAACGCGACCTTCACGTCCGACCATCCGCTGCTGCGCGGCATGCTCGACGACCCGGTCGTCGGGGCGACGAAGCTCATCGCCGAGCCGTGGGACGTCGGCCCGGGCGGGTGGCAGACCGGCAGCTTTCCGGCCGGGTTCAGCGAGTGGAACGACCGGTACCGCGATCGGATGCGCGACTTCTGGCTCGGCGACCTGCGACGAGAGCGCGAGAGCGGCTCGGCCGGCAGCGGCATCGGGCGGTTCGCGACCCGGCTCGCCGGTTCCGAGAACACGTTCGCGCACGATCGCGGGCCGCTCGCGAGTCTCAACTTCATCACCGCGCACGACGGGTTCACGCTCGCCGACCTCACCGCGTACGACGTGAAGCACAACCTGGGCAACGGCGAGGGCAACCGCGACGGCACCGACGAGAACCGCTCGTACAACCACGGCGTCGAGGGGCCGACCGACGACCTCGCCATCCGCGCGGCGCGGCGGCGGAGCATCCGCAACCTGCTCGGCACCCTGCTGCTCTCGGCCGGCGTGCCGATGCTGACCGCCGGCGACGAGATCGCGCGCACGCAGCGCGGCAACAACAACGCCTACTGCCACGACTCCGAGCTGACGTGGCTGTCGTGGCAGCTCGACGCCGACGAGCGGTCGCTGCGCGACACGGTCGCCCGGCTCATCCGCCTGCGCGCCGAGAACCCGGCACTGCGTCCCGTGCGCTACGGCCGGTTCGGCGAGACGGTGCCGAGTGCGAGCCAGATGGACTGGTACAACGCCGACGGCGAGACCATGACCATCGACGACTGGAACTCCCCGGCCGAGCGCACGCTGCAGTACCTCGCCGCCTCGACGCCCGAGCACGAGCCGTTCAACCGCATCCTGCTCGTGGTGCACGCGCGCGACGCCGAGACCGAGGTGATCCTGCCCGAACACGAGGGGGTCGACCACTACACCCTGCTGTGGGACTCGGCGAGCGAGACGCCGGCCACGGCCGCCGAGGAGCAGCGGCCCGGCGACCGCGTCGAGGTGTCGGGCCTGTCGATGCAGCTGTATCGGGCCGACGGCGTGGCCTGATGGCCCGGCGATCGGATGCCGCGGCGAGCGCCGGCACGCCGGCCACCGTCGCACTCCAGCGGGCCGGAATCGCCTTCGTGCCCCGCGCCTACGAGCATGATCCGCGTGCGACCGCGTACGGGCTCGAGGCCGCCGAGAAGCTCGGCATCGAGCCCGAACGGGTGTTCAAGACGCTGCTGGTCGCGGTCGACGACGGCCTCGCGGTCGGCATCGTGCCGGTCGCCGAGCAGCTCGACCTGAAGGCGCTCGCGGGCGCTGTCGGCGGCAAGCGCGCCGAACTGGCCGACCCAGCGGTCGCCGAGCGCAAGACCGGGTACGTGGTCGGCGGCATCAGTCCGATCGGGCAGAAGACGGCGTTGCCGACCGTGCTCGACGAATCGGCGATCCTGTGCGAGACGATCCTCGTGTCGGGCGGGCGGCGAGGGTTCGACCTCGAGCTGGCCCCTGACGACCTGCTCACGGTCACGGGCGGGCGGTACGCGCCGATCGCGCGGGCGCGCTGAGGCAGCGGCGCTACGGGCGCTGCGAGTGCTGCCCGGCTCCAGCGCAGCGCGCCGACGGCCTATTCCGCGACGGCGACGAGCCCGAGTTCGGCGGCGCTCAGCAGCAGCGGATGCTTCGGGATGACGCGCACCGTGTACCCGAACGATCCCGCGCGGTCGAGTACGACCGAGCCGGCGTAGACGCGCGCGACACCGGCCTGACCGCCGGAGCCGGGCACGAGCTCGAGCGTCGCCCGGCGCACCGCGTCGAGCGTGTCGTCGGCGCGACCGCGGCCGTACACGACCTCGACCGACACGTCGTCGGGGTCGAGCGAGCCGAGGTCGACGTACGCGCGCAACTGCAGCTGGTCGCCGACGTGCGGGCTCTCGACTCCGCCCGACTCGACGTGCACGACGTGAACCCCGGGCCATGCCGCGCGCAGCCGCGTGCCGAACGCCGCGAGATCGCGCGCTCCGCGCGCGTTGTCGGCGCCGACCGCGGCGACGTGCCGTGCGGCGTGGCGGTAGAGCCGGTCGACGTACTCGCGCACCATCCGGTCGGCGCCGAGTTCGGGCGCGAGCGTCGACAGCGTGCGGCGGAGCATCCGGATCCACTCCCCCGGAACGCCGTCGCTGTTGCGGTCGTAGTAGCGCGGAGCGATGCGATGCTCGAGCAGGTCGTAGAGCGCGGTCGCCTCGAGCGCGTCGCGCTCGGCCGCGTCACCCGCCTGATCGGCGGACGGGATGACCCAGCCGTAGTCCTCCTCGGCGAACTCGGCCCACCAGCCGTCGAGGATGGACAAGTTGAGCGCGCCGTTCATCGCGGCCTTCATGCCCGAGGTGCCGCACGCCTCGAGCGGGCGGAGCGGGTTGTTCAGCCACACGTCGCAGCCCGGGTACAGGGTCGCCGCCATGCCCATGTCGTAGTCGGGCAGGAACACGATGCGCTCGCGCAAACCGGGCTCCTGGGCGAAGCGCACGAGCTGCTGGATGAGTCGCTTGCCTTCGTCGTCGGCCGGGTGCGACTTGCCTGCGACGACGAACTGCACCGGTCGTTCGGGGTCGGTGAGCAGCGCCCGCAGTCGATCGGGATCCTGCAGCATGAGGGTGAGGCGCTTGTAGGTCGGCACGCGCCGGGCGAATCCGACCGTGAGCACGTCGGGGTCCAGCACTCGGTGCACCCACTCGGGGGCGGGTGCACCCGAGTGCTGCTCGCCCCACGCCGCAACGAGGCGCCGTCGAGCGTCCTCGACGAGGTGCTGGCGCATGCGGCGCTTCACCGCCCAGAGCTCGGAATCCTCGAGCGAGGCGCTCAACCAGTCGGCGTGCTCGGCGTCGGCGGTGCCGAGCACCCGCTCGGCGAGCGAGCGCAGGGACGGGTCGGTCCAGGTGGGCGAGTGCACGCCGTTCGTGACCGAGGTGATCGGCACCTCGTCGGCATCGAAGCCCGGCCAGAGGGTGCCGAACATGCGCCGGCTGACCTCGCCGTGCAGCTTCGACACGCCGTTCGCGTGCTGGGCCAGGCGCAGCCCCATGACGGCCATGTTGAACGCGCTCGTCGCGAGGTCGGCTCCGGGTTCGACGCCGAGCGCGAGCGCGTCGGCCGGGTCGACGCCGGGCAGCAGCATCGGGGTGAGGTAGCGCTCGACCAGGGCACGGTCGAACCGGTCGATTCCGGCCGGCACGGGCGTGTGGGTGGTGAACACGGTGCCGGCGCGCACGTACTGCAGCGCGACGTCGAACGGCGCGCCGTGCCCGATCAGCTCCGAGATCCGCTCGAGGCCGAGGAATCCGGCGTGGCCCTCGTTCATGTGGAAGACCTCGGGCGAGGGCTTGCCCGCGATCTCGGTCCAGGCCCGCACCGCGCGGACGCCGCCGATGCCGAGCAGCAGCTCCTGCAGCAATCGATGCTCGCCCCCGCCGCCGTAGAGCCGGTCGGTGACCGAGCGCAGATCGTCGTCGTTCGCCGGGACATCGGTGTCGAGCAGCAACAGCGGCACCCGCCCGACCTCGGCGCGCCAGACGCGTGCGGTGAGCGCCCGGTCGTCGGGCAATGCGAGCACGACGTCGACAGCCGTGCCGTCGGGTCGGCGCAGCACCGACAGCGGAAGTCCGTCGGGATCCTGCACGGGGTAGCGCTCCTGCTGCCACCCGTCGGCCGAGATCGACTGCGCGAAGTACCCGGCCTTGTAGAACAGCCCGACGCCGACGATCGGGACGCCGAGGTCGCTCGCGGCCTTGAGGTGGTCGCCCGCGAGGATGCCGAGGCCGCCCGAGTACTGCGGCAGCGCCTCGGTGATGCCGAACTCGGGCGAGAAGTATGCGATCGCCTTCGGGGCGTCCTCGCCGAGGCCCTGGTACCAGCGCGGTGCCGTGAGGTACTCGCGCAGGTCGCTGCGTTCGCGCTCGGCCCATGCGACGTACCCCTCGTCGGCCGCGAGTTCGTCGAGCCGGGTCGGGTCCACCTCGCCGAGGAACGCGACGGGGTCGCGCCCCGACCGCACCCAGGCCTCGGGGTCGATGTGCTCGAAGAGCCGACGGGTCGGCTCGTGCCATGACCAGCGCAGGTTGCCGGCGAGCTCCTCGAGTGCGGCGAGCGGGGCGGGGACGACCGCCCGGACGGTGAACTTGCGGATCGGCTTCACGGCTCCACCCTAGGAGTCGCTCGTGACGAGCGTGTGAACTGGCCGCCGCGTGCGCCGCACCATTCCGCGCTACGGTCGGAACTGTGACGACCCCGACCCCGCTCGCCGGGCGCATCCCGGTGACCCGGCTCACGCCGGCCCCCCTCGACGATCGCTGGCGCCCGAAGGCGTATGAGGGCGAGGTGGTGCCGTTCGGCGCGACCGTGTTCCGCGAGGGGCACGACCTCGTCGGAGCGATGCTCGTGCTCACGGCGCCGAGCGGCGAAGTGGTGCGCGAACGGATGCGGGCCGTGGCGCCGGGCACCGACCGGTGGGAAGCGCTTGCGCGGCTCGACGAGATCGGCGTGTGGCGCTGGCATGTCACGGGATTCGGCGACGAGATCGCGACCTGGCGGCACGACGCCGCCATCAAGATCGACGCCGGGGTCGACGTCGAGGTGATGTACGAGCTCGGCGCGAGCCTGCTCGACCGGGCCGCGGCCGAGAAGTCCCGGCCGATCGCGGCGCGACGGCGGCTCACCGCGCTCGCGAGCGCGCTGCGCGGCGACGCGGCATCCGCGAGATCGGATGCCTCCGAGGCATCCGCCCGACGCGCCCTGCTCGACGACCCGGTCTTCGGGGAGTTCCGCGACCGTCCGCTCGCGCGCCTCGTGACCGACTCCGCCGAACGCGAACTCGTCGTCGAGCGCCGCCGGGCCGGAGTCGGCAGCTGGTATGAGTTCTTCCCCCGATCCGAGGGCGCGAAGCGCCGAAAAGACGGGTCGTGGCAGTCGGGCACGTTCCGCACCGCGGCAAAGCGCCTCGACGGCGTCGCCGCGATGGGCTTCGATGTGGTGTACCTGCCGCCGATCCATCCGATCGGGGTGACGAATCGCAAAGGTCGCAACAACACGCTCGACCCGCAGCCCGGCGATCCGGGCTCGCCCTGGGCGATCGGCGGCCCGCTCGCCGACGGCACCGCGGGCGGCCATGACGCGATCCATCCCGACCTCGGTACGCTCGCCGACTTCCGCGCGTTCGTGCGCCGCGCGGCCGCGCTCGGCATCGATGTCGCGCTCGACCTCGCGCTGCAGGCCTCGCCCGACCATCCCTGGGTGACCGAGCACCCCGAGTGGTTCACCCGACTGCCCGACGGCACGATCGCCTACGCCGAGAACCCGCCGAAGAAGTACCAGGACATCTACCCGGTCAACTTCGACGACGACCCCGACGGCATCTTCGCCGAGGTGCTGCGCATCGTGCGGCACTGGATCGCCCAGGGTGTGCGCATCTTCCGCGTCGACAACCCGCACACGAAGCCGCTGTGGTTCTGGGAGCGGTTGATCGCGGAGGTCGAGGCCGAGACTCCCGGCGTGGTGTTCCTCGCCGAGGCGTTCACCCGGCCGGCGCCCATGCAGGCGCTCGCAGCGGTGGGGTTCCAGCAGTCGTACACCTACTTCACCTGGCGCAACACCAAGGAGGAGCTCGAAGAGTACCTCGTGTCGCTCAGCCGCGACACGGCCGACTTCCTGCGCCCGAACCTGTTCGTGAACACCCCCGACATCCTCACCGAGTACCTGCAGTTCGGCGGCCCGGCGGCATTCTCGGTACGCGCCACGATCGCCGCGACCGCGGCCCCGACCTGGGGCGTCTACGCGGGCTTCGAGCTGTTCGAATCCGTCGCCCGACCCGGCGCCGAAGAGGCCATCGACAACGAGAAGTACGAATACAAGCCGCGCGACTTCGCCGCCGCTGAGCGCGAGGGTCGGTCGCTCGCGCTCTACCTCGGCATCCTCAACCGCGTCCGAGCCGAGCATCCGGCGCTGCAGCAGCTGCGCAATCTGCACCTGCACGCCACCGACGACGCCGCGGTGCTCGCGTTCTCGAAGCACCTCGACGCTCGGTTCACCGGCACCGGGTCGGATGACACCATCATCGTCGTGGTGAACGTCGACCCGCACTCGGTGCGCGAGACGACCGTGCACCTCGAGCTCGAGGCGATCGGACTCGAGCCCGGCGCCTCGTTCGAGGTGGAGGACCTCGTCGACGGCGCCCGATGGAGCTGGGGGGCGTCGAACTACGTTCGACTCGACGCCTTCACCCGACCGGCCCACGTGCTGCGGGTCATCCGCGAACCGGCCGCGGCCCGCGGCCGCAACGCCCGCACCGAGGCATCCGCCCGCACCGCGCACCCCGACGCACCGCCCGCCCGCCGCACCCGCGCCGACGCAACGCCCGCCCGCCGCACCCGTTCCCGGAGGACCGCCAGTGACTGACCAGACCGCGCCCGCCGCTCCCCCGATCACCGGGGAGGTGCTCGCCGCGGTCGGCGAGGGCCGGCACTCCGACCCGCACTCCGTGCTCGGCCAGCACGGCTTCGAGGTGCCCGGCGACGGGCGCACGCACACCGTCATCCGCGTGCGCCGGCCGCTCGCCGCCTCGGTCGACGCACTGCTCGCCGACGGCACCGAGCTGCCGCTCGAGCACGTGGGGTGGGGTGTCTGGGTCGGCGCCGGGCGGTTCGGCCCGACCGACTACCGAGTGCGGTCGCGCTACGACGATGGACCCGAGTGGGTGAGCGATGACCCGTACCGGTTCATGCCGACGATCGGCGAACTCGACCTGCACCTCATCATCGAGGGCCGGCACGAACAGCTCTGGAAGGTACTCGGCGCGCACCACCGCGACCATTGGGGCGTCTCCGCGTCGGTCGCCGGCACTTCCTTCACCGTCTGGGCGCCGCGCGCGACCGCGGCGCGGGTGGTCGGCGACTTCAACGACTGGGACGGCACCGGCCACGCCATGCGCAGCATGGGCGCGAGCGGGGTGTGGGAGCTGTTCGTGCCTGCGCTCGCCCCCGGTGCGGTGTACAAGTTCCAGCTGCGCACCGCGTCAGGCGACTGGATCGAGAAGGCCGACCCCATGGCCCGCCGGGCCGAGGTCGCACCCGCGACCGCCTCCATCGTCGACGAGAGCGTCCACGACTGGAACGACGGCGAGTGGATGCGCCGGCGCTCCGAGACCAACCCGCACACGCGCCCGATGAGCATCTACGAACTCCACCTCGGATCGTGGCGGCCGGGCAGGGGCTACCGCGACGTCGCCGACGAACTCATCGAGTACCTGCACTGGCTCGGCTACACGCATGTCGAGTTCCTGCCGCTCGCCGAGCATCCGTTCGGCGGTTCGTGGGGCTACCAGGTCACCGGGTACTACGCGGCGACGAGCCGGTTCGGCTCCCCCGACGACCTGCGGTACCTCATCGACCGCCTGCACCAGGCGGGTATCGGCGTGATCATGGACTGGGTGCCCGGGCACTTCCCGAAGGACGCGTGGGCGCTCGCCCGGTTCGACGGCGAGGCCCTGTACGAGCACCCCGACCCCCGCCGAGGCGAGCAGAAAGACTGGGGCACCCACGTCTTCGACTTCGGCAACCCGCGGGTGCGCAACTTCCTCGTCGCGAACGCGCTGTTCTGGTTCGAGGAGTTCCACGTCGACGGGCTGCGGGTCGACGCCGTGGCATCCATGCTCTACCTCGACTACTCGCGCGAGCCGGGCGAATGGCTGCCCAACGTCTACGGCGGCCGCGAGCACCTCGAGGCGATCGGGTTCCTGCAGGAGGCGACCGCGACCGCGTACAAGCGCAACGCCGGCATCGTGATGATCGCCGAGGAGTCGACCTCGTGGCCGGGGGTCACGGCGCCGACCAGCTCGGGAGGCCTCGGCTTCGGCTACAAGTGGAACATGGGGTGGATGCACGACACCCTCGAGTACATCCAGAACGACCCGATGTACCGGTCGTACCACCACCACGACCTCACCTTCTCGTTCCTGTACGCGTTCAGTGAGCACTTCGTACTGCCGATCAGCCACGACGAGGTCGTGCACGGCAAGGGTTCGCTCGTGCACAAGATGCCCGGCGACCACTGGCAGCAGCTCGCGAACACCCGCGCCTACCTCGCGTACATGTGGGCGCACCCCGGCAAGCAGCTGCTGTTCATGGGGCAGGAGTTCGGCCAGCTCAGCGAGTGGAGCGAGGAGCGCGGGCTCGACTGGTGGATGCTCGACCAGCCCTCGCACCGCCAGCTCGCCGAGTTCGTGGGGGCACTCAACCGCACCTACCGCGACCTGCCCCAGCTCTGGGAGCTCGACGACGACTCCGACGGGTTCGAGTGGGTCGAGGGCGGCGCGGCGCAGGCGAACGTGATCGCGTTCCTGCGCTACGACCGGGCGCGCACGCCGCTGCTGTGCATCGTGAATTTCGCGGGCATGCCGCACGAGGGCTTCCGGCTGGGGGTTCCGGCGGCGGGTCGGTGGATCGAGATCCTGAACTCGGATGCCACGGAGTTCGGCGGCTCGGGCGTCGGCAACCTCGGCGCGGTCGAAGCGACGGATGCCCCGTGGGCCGGCCGGGCCGCATCGGCGACCTTCACGCTGCCGCCGCTGGGCGCGGTGTGGTTCCGCTTCGAAGGCTGAGCGGCCGCGTTCAGTACAGCAGGTTCGCGAGCCGGCGGCGCGCGGCGGCGACGCGCTCGTCGTCGGTGCCCACCACCTCGAACAGCTCGACGAGCCGCTCGCGCACCCGATCGCGACCGGGCTGGTCGAGGCTCGGGAACAGGTCGAGCAGGCGCGCGAACGCGTCGTCGACGTGCCCGCCCGACAGGTCGAGGTCGGCGACGTCGAGCTGCGCATCGAGGTCACCCGGGTTCGCCGCGGCGGTATTGCGGATCTCGTCGAGCGTCTTGCCCTGCAGGCGCCCGAGCAGGTTCGCCTGTGCGAGTCCGGCGACCGCGAGCGCATCGCGCGGGTCTTGCGCGATCGCGGTGCGGTACGCCTGCTGGGCTGCGGCGAAGTCGCCCCGCGAGATCGCATCGAACGCCTCTTGGTGCAGCGGCGGCAGCGGCGGCTCCTCGGGTTCGGGTACGGCGCCCGGCTCACCGTCGCCGTCGGCGACGCGCCCGGTCACGCCGTGCTGCGCGGCGAGCTGCAGCAGCTGATCGAACACCTGGTCGATGACGTCGTCGGGCTGCACGCCCTGGAACAGCGGCACCGGCTGACCGGCCACGAGCGCGACGACCGTGGGGATCGCCTGCACCTGCAGCGCCTGCACGAGTTGGGGGCTGCGGTCGGCGTCGGCGGCGGCCAGCACGAGCGCGCCGCCTCGGGCGCGCACGAGACCAGCGAGGGTGTCGACGAGCTGACCGGATGCCTCGCTCCACGACGCCCACAGGGCGACCACGACGGGCACGGTGCGAGACAGCTCGAGGATCGGCGCGAAGCCCGAGTCATCCGTCTCGCGCACGAGCGCGTCGGTGGCGACCTGCGGCGCAGCGGCCCCGTCAGCAGGAGCCGCCGCACGCGCGGCGAGCGAGGAGAGGTCGACGGCGCCACGCAGGGCCGCGGCGGGTTCGTTGGCGTTGGTCACGGGATCTCCGATGCTGCGATGACGCTCTCGGACCAGCCGAGCACTCGGATCTGGTCGCCCGATCCGACGCTGGGCACCGAGAACAGAATCTGTACGGCGCGGGTGGACTGCACGCCCTTCGCGCTCTGCGCGGTGAAGCCCGACAGCGCGCGAGCGGGTCCGCCCTCTTGGAAGCCGGTGGTGCCGCCGTCGTTCGGGCGACTCTGCTCCACGCGCAGGATGGTGGTCGACACCAGCGCACCCGCGTCGATGGTGCCGAGCGCGACGACCGGCTGATCGGCGATGCTCGTGGCGACGTCGAGCGTCACGGTCGGGTTCGCGCCCTGCACCTCGCTCTTGCGGGTCGCCGCATCGAGCAGATTGTCGAGCTCGGTGTCGTCGAGGTCGAACAGCTCGGCCTGCGCGCTCTCAGGGCCGTCTTGCACGACCGAAGCGAACGCGGCCCCGACCCCGCTCGGCGGCAGCACGAGGCCCTTGTAGTCGGGCGAGATGAGCGGGGCGCCCACCGATGCCGGCGCGACCTCGGGGAACCCGGGGTCGGGCGCGAGCGACATGGCGTAGACGACCTTGTAGTTCTCGCGCGGTGCGGCCTGGGTGAGCACCAGCACGTTCGGCGGCACGGTCTCGTCGTCGTCGTTCGTGGCGACCGTCATGACGGTGCGCGGCCACTGGTCGGCCTTCGCCTGCTGCGGCAGGATCAGCGTGAGCGGCTCGGCGAGGATCGCCGGCGGCGCCGCGTACTCGGGCAGCGCAGCGCGGATCGAGTAATTCGCACGGCGTGCCTCGAGGGCGGGGCCGGCGAAGCGTTCGGCGAGCAGGTCGCCGTCGCGGCTCAGATCGACATCGGCGGTGAATGTCGCGATCCGCGCCATGATGCGCTCCCATTGGGACACCGAGACGACGGGCTCGACCGGCTCCTCCTCGGGCGCCGAGGTCTCGGCCCCGGGGGTCGCCGCGGCGGTCTCGGTGGGTGCGGGCGCGTTCTCGAAGCTCGGCCAGTAGTCGGCCGAGCACGAGGTCAGGGCGAGGGCCGGCACGACGAGCAGGGTCGCGGCCATGGCACGGCGACCACCCGACTTGCGCCCGCCGCCGAGGGCGAGGCGGTTGGGCTTCGGGGCGCTGGGCAGCTTCTGCCGGCCCTTCGGCACGTTGCGTCGCGGCCCGCGCGAGCGGCGGTGCCCGATGATGCCCGACACGAGCAGCGCGGCGCCGACCAGGAAGAGCGCGGCGCCGCCGACGATGAGCGGCCCGGCCCACGGCGTCGAGTTGTCGAGCGGCCAGGCGATCGCCACCGTGTCGGGCAGGGGGTCTTCGCTTCCGGATGCAACGATGACCGACACCCCGGCGGGCAGGTCGACCGTCATCGAGGCACGCCGGTCGGCGCTCAGCTGGTCGAGCCAGAGGTCGCTGCCGGCGGGCGATACGACCGGCTCCGCCGCGGTCTCGCCCGGAGCGGGGGTTGCCGTCGGTGCGGCCGGATCGGCGGGCGCAGCGGGGTCGGCGGGCACTGCGGGCGTCGCGGTCGGAGCGGGGCGGGCGGTGCCGCCGGTGGTCGTGTCGTCGGACCCGGTCGCGTCGTCGGACTCCTCGTCAGGTTCACGCAGCTCGGTGACGAGCTCACCCGACTCGGGGTCGAACCCGACCGAGAGATAGGGGTCGTCGCCGATCCATGCGGTGACGTCGGCGCTGCGCCCGTACGCCGCGAAGACGGTGCCGCCCGTCGAGGACACCTGGATCGATTGGCCGCCGGTGTGCGCGGCGAGCGCGTCCGGCTGGATGACCGCGTACGACGCCGCACTGGGATCCAGCTCGGCGACCAGGGACACGCGGTCGGGCTCCAGGAACACGGTGCGCTGGGCGATGCCGAGCCCGATCATCACTGCCGCGGCGAAGAACGCCGCGATGGCGAGGACGAACCGCACGGATCAACTCCCTCCGGGGTCGCTGACGCGACCGGATGACATGAACACCCCACACTATCGGGCGGATCTGGGAGCGCGCTCACGGAACGCTGGACGTGGCGCGGAGCAGCCCGGCGCCCTCCGTTTCGAGACGCCGCCGGACTGGTGCGAATCCGGGCGCCTCAGCACGGCTTGCGCCCGTACAATCGGATGCGGATCCCGCACGCCCCCCACATCGCGGGACACGACCCGGAGGAAGCATGGCCGTCGAAGAGACCGAGTTCACCCAGGTGTTCCGCGGATACGACAAGGACGAGGTCGATCGCAGCATCAACGGGCTGCGTCGCGACGTCATCACCGCGAACAGCCAGATCGGCGATCTCACCAAGGAGAACAAGCGTCTCCTTGCACGCATCGAAGAACTCACCGCCGAGCTCGAAGAGGTCGGCAGCCCCACGTTCTCGGGCCTCGGCACGAAGCTCGAGAACACGCTCCGCGTCGCCGAGGAGCAATCGACCCGACTGATCGCCCAGGCCGACATCGACGCCGAGAAGCTGCGTCGTGCCGCCGAGGACGACGCGCACCTCATGAAGGCCGACGCGCAGGAGCTCGCCGACCGGACCCTGAGCGAAGCCCGCTCGCAGTCGGCGCGCATCCTCGAGAATGCGCGTTCCGAGGCCGACGACACGGTGTCGCGCGCGCAGGAGGCGAGCGAGCAGCTCCGCCAGGACGCCGCCCGCGACGCGGCCGCCATCCGCGGTGCCGCCGCCACCGAGGCCGCCGAGACCCGCTCGAGCGCCAAGCGCGAGGCGTCTGCGACGGTCGCCGAGGCCGAGCGCACGGCCAAGCAGCTGCTCGTCGAGGCGAACGCCGAGGCGACCGAGGCGCGCGCGACCGCGGCCGGGCTCCAGCAGGAGACCGAGCAGACCCGTGCCGAGGTGGCGATCGAGCTCGACCGCCAGCGCGCCGAGCTGGCCAAGGAGACCGAGCAGGCGCGCATCGACCTCGCCCGTGAGACCGAGCAGGCCCGCATCGATCTCGACCGGCAGACCGCCGAGGCGAAGGACGCCATCGAGGCCGAGATCGCCGAGCGTCGCGCGACCCTCGAGCACGAGCTCGAGCAGGCTCGCACCGACCTCGACCGCGAGCTCGCCGCAGCACGGGCGAAGCTCGACGAGGAACGCGAGCAGGTGAAGGTCGACCTCGGTCGCGAGACCGAGACCGCTCGGTTGAAGCTCACGCACGAGCTCGAGCGGATCCGCACCAAGCACGCCGCCGAGCTCGAGCAGATGCGCGCCGACCTCGCCCTCGAGCAAGAGCAGGCCCGCGCCGACTTCGAGGCCGAGGCGGAGCAGGCCCGCATCGACCTCGACAACCAGCTCACCGCGATGCGCAAGAAGACCACGCACGAGGTCAACCGCATGCGTCGCGAGGTCGAGCAGGCCCGTATGGACCTCGAGGCCGAGCTCGCCACCAAGCGCGACGAGGCCGAGCAGGAGCTGCTCGTCCGTCACCGCGAGGCCGTCGCCGAGACCCAGAAGTTCCTCGACGACGCGAACGCCGAGCTCGCCGAGGCGACCGCACGCACCGCCGAGGCGCGTGCCGAGGCCGAGCGACTCGAGGCCGAGATCCGCAGCGAGATCAACGGCCTCCGCGAGAAGGCCGAGGAGGAGGCGAGCAAGCGCGTCGCCGACGCTCACGCTCAGGCACGCAAGCTGATCGCCGACGCCGACGAGCGCACCCGCGCTCTGGTCGCCGACGCCGAGGACCGCCTCGCGCAGATCCGCATCGAGCGCGACGCGGTCGCCGGCTACTTCGAGAGCCTGCGCGGCGTGCTCACCCAGGCTGAGCAGGTCGCCGCCGGACAGCAGGCCTGAGTCGACGGGGGCCGGCCGTGCGCATCGATCACGCGTTCCGGGTCGGACTGATCGGCACGCTCGGTGTCGGGGTCGGCCTCCTCATCCTCTACTCGGTCGCGAGTCTCTCGACGATCCTCACCTACGTCGGAGCCGCGCTCTTCCTCGCCCTCGGCCTCGAGCCCGCGATCGCGTGGCTCGAGCGCCGGGGGCTTCCACGTTGGAGCGCGATCCTCGTGGTGCTCGCGGTGGTCGCCGCGGTCGCCACCGCGTTGCTGCTCGCGGTCATCCCGATCGTGGTCGACCAGGTCAGCCAGCTCGTCGAGCAGGCGCCGGCCGTCATCGCCCGCTTCAGCACCACCGAGTGGCTCGACCAGTTGCAGCAGCAGTTCCCGCAGCTGCGCGTGCGCGAGATCTACGAGAACCTCTCGAACGCGGTGCTCGACATCGTGAGCAACCCGATCCGCGTGAGCGAACTCGCGGGCGGCATCTGGCAGGTCGCCATCGCGATCGGCGGCGGCGTGTTCGGGGTCGTCGTGGTCACGATCCTCACGCTGTACTTCACCGCGTCGCTGAACCCGATGAAGCGGGGCCTCTTCCAGCTCGTGCCGGCCACTCAGCGCGCCCGGTTCGCCGACCTCACCGACCAGATCACCGACTCGGTCGGGCACTACGTCATCGGACAGGTCTCGCTGGCGGCGATCAACGGAGTGCTCAGCTTCGTGTTCCTATCGGTCATCGGGGCGCCGTTTCCCGCCGTGCTGGCGTTCATCGCGTTCATGTTCTCGCTCGTGCCGCTCGTCGGCACGCTGACCGGTTCGGTGCTGATCGTGCTGGTCTGCCTGCTGCCGGGGCTCGGCTCGCCGCTGACGGCGTTCGTCGCGGCGATCTACTACCTGTTGTACATGCAGGTCGAGGCATACGTGCTGTCGCCGCGCATCATGAACCGCGCCGTGAAGGTTCCCGCGGCGGTCGTCGTCATCGCCGCGCTGGCCGGCGGCACGCTGCTCGGTATCCTCGGCGCGCTCATCGCGATCCCTGTTGCCGCGGCCGCGCTGCTCATCATCAAGCAGGTCGTGATCCCCCGCCAGAACGAGCGCTGAGCTCAGCGAGCCGCGTCGGCGGGCCAAGTCGTCGGCAGCGGTGCCGAGCCGGGCAGCACGGTTTCGACGATCTCGTCGAGCACCCGACGGGTCTGGCTCTCGCCGACCCAGAGGTGCTTGCCGCCCTCGACCGGGACGACCCGCGCGTGAGGCACGGCGGCGAACTGCTCGGCCGCCTCGGCCGGCTGCAGGAAGTCGTCGTGCTCGGGAACGACCGCCACCACCGGCACGCTCGCGCCGTTCCACCGAGCGAGCTCGGCCGGCGTGGTACGCCGCAGCGGTGGCGAGAGCAGGATGACGCCCTCGATGTCGTGCTCGAGGCCGTACTTCAGCGCCAGCTCGGTGCCGAACGACCAGCCGACCAGCCACGGCTTGGGCAGCCCGCGCTCGCGCACGAACGCGACGGCGGCCGCGACATCGGCCCGTTCGGCGACACCGTCTCCGAACTCGCCCTGACTGCGTCCGCGCGGCGACGACGTGCCACGGGTGTTGAACCGCAGCACCGCGAACCCCACCATCGCGGGCAGCCGGGCGGCCGCCTTCCGCAGCACGTGCGAGTCCATGAACCCGCCGTGGGTCGGCAGCGGGTGCAGGGTGACCAGGGTGGCGACGGCCGGCCGCTCGACCGGCGTGGCGAGCTCGCCGACGAGGGTGAGGCCGTCGCTGGTGTGCAACTCGATGTCCTCGCGCACGGCGGGCAGTTCGACGGCGGAGCGGATCTCGATCGACTCGGTCACGGGTTGGTCGTCCTCCAGCAGTGGGTGTGCCAGTGGCGGCGGGCGGCGAGGTCGGCCTGGTCGCCCAGCACGCCGTCGGCACGCCAGACGACGAGATGCGCCGAGGCGGGCGGCACCTCACGCCCGCAACTCGGGCAGGTGTACGACTTGACGGCCTGACGCTCGGACACGGGCTGGACGTACCATTCGCGGCCGCCACGCACTTCGGTGCGCTTCCACCCGGATGTCAGGCGTTCGACGTCGAGTTCGGGATGCCCCTCCTTCGCTCGAGCCGCGCGACCGCGGTTCCGGCTGGTGGGGGGCATGCGTTCCAGTCTACGGCGGGTCGGCGCCGGTCGAGATCAGTACCAGCCGGAGTCTTGCGAGTGCGCCCAGGCGCCGCAGGGCGTGCCGTACCGGCCCTGCACGTAGCCGAGCCCCCATTCGACCTGGGTCGCCGCGTTCGTCTCCCAATCGGCACCGGCCGACGCCATCTTCGAGCCCGGCAGGGCCTGCGGGATGCCGTAGGCGCCGCTGCCCGCGTTGTACGCATTGACCCGCCAGCCCGACTCCTTGGCCCAGAGGGCGACCAGGCAGTCGAACTCGGTGCCGGGCCAACCGCGTGCCGCGACGGCCTCGGCCGCGTACGCCTGCGCCGAACCGGGATCGGGCGTGACGGCGGGCGGCGCCCACCCGCTCGAGGCGGCCGTGGACTCCTGCTGTTCGGGTTTGAGCTCGACGGAGTAGGACTCGTTCGAAACGGTGACCTGGTACTCGCCCGACGCGGTCATGCGCTGTGCGTCGGCGCCGAAGAGCGGGCCGCCGGTACGGAACCCGGCCGAGGCGCTCGCACCACCGTAGGGGTCGACCATATTGACGAACACGAGACCGAAGACGGCGAACGACGCGAACAGCACGACGGCCGTCTGCTTGGCCTGGGAACGGACCCCACCGCGGATCGGTTCGCGTGACGTCGGGGCGGTACCCACCGACTGCGATCCTGAATGCCTACCCACGATGGGTCGAGTGTAGCGAACCGAAGGGGCCGGGGTGCACCGCCGTCGTCATCGCACCGCGAGCATGACGTCGACGACCGCGTCGAGCACGAGATCGACCTGCGCCTCCCGGTATCCGCCACGCTGAGCGCGGAACGAGACCGACCGTACGTCGTCGACGCTGATCGGCCATCCGTCGCGGAAGTACCGAGCCAGGCGGTCGGCGAACTTGTCGACGTCGCGCACGTGGTAGCCGAGCACGAGCGGGCTCATCCGGTCGAATCGCTGACCCTCGGGGCGCGCGAGGCGGTTCGAGACCACCTGCGCGGTCGTCCGGGCCTCGACCAGCCATGACTCGTCGCCGTGCAGCCGTTCGGCGATGCGCTTCTCCTTCGCCGCGAACGCATCCTCGAGGCGCTCGAGCGCGGCGTCGACGTGCGCCGTCGAGTATCCGCCCTTCTGCACGGCGAAGGCGGTGAGCCGGATGCTCTCGGCGCTCAACTCGGGATCGTCGGGCAGCGGCTGGCCCTCGAACGCACGGCGTGCGACCGCGAGGAACTCCTCGACCTGGTCGACCCGATAGCCGAGCTGGGGCTTGCGGGCACGGGGGAACGTCGAATCCACCGCACCAGTATCGCGCACGCTCATCCGAAGAACCGGAACGCCACGAACGCGACCGCCGCGGAGGGCAGGATCGAGTCCAGCCGGTCGAGGAACCCGCCGTGGCCCGGAAGCCAGGAGCTCATGTCCTTGATGCCGAGATCGCGCTTGATGAGCGACTCCGCGAGGTCGCCGAGGGTCGCGGTCAACAGGATCGCGGCGCCGAACAGCAAGCCGAACCACCACGGCTCGCCGAGCATGAACACCGCGCACAGGGCGCCGGCGGCCAGGCTCACGCCGGCTGCGCCGGCGAAGCCCTCCCAGGTCTTCTTGGGGCTGATCACGGGCGCCATCGGGTGCTTGCCGAACGAGAGCCCGAACGCGTACGCGCCGGTGTCTGCGGCGACCGCGATGATGATGAACGCGAGCGTCCAGTACTGGCCCCCGTCGGCGGCGGTGAGCACGACCGCGAACGTCGCGAGGAACGTCACGTACCCCTGCACGAACGCCCCCGCGGCGAGATCGCCGACGAGACCGTTGCGGCTCGGGGCATCCGACCGCCGCTGGAACGCAGCCTCGACGAGCCGCCACAGCGTGACGACAGCGATGCCCGCGACCACCGCGACGAACTGACCGCCGGCCCCGAAATAGTACGCCACCGGCACCGTAAGCACCGCGACGGCGACCGTCGGCACCACGGGCACGCGGATCCTGGCGCGGCGGAACGCCTGCGTGAGCTCGAGGCTCGCGAAGCCGGCGACGACGACCGCGAACACCATGAAGAGCTCTTTGATGACGAGCAGGCTCAGCAGCAGCGCGCCGCCGAACGCCAGCCCGATCAGGATCGCCAGGATGAGGTTTCGGCCCGTCCGGGCCTTGATCTTCTCCTGCGCCTGATCGAACTGTGCGCGCCCCGCCTCGAACTGCCGCTCGAACTCGGCGCGTTTCGCATGCACCTGGGTGCGGAAGTCCTCACGCGAGACCGACGGGTCGTCCTCCTCGGCGCTCGGCCGCTCCCCCTCGGGGACGCCTGACATCTCGCCTCAGACCTCGAGGAGTTCGGATTCCTTGCGCTTGAGCGCATCGTCGATCTGGTCGACGTGGCCCTTCGTGACGTGCTCCAGCTCCTTCTCGGCGCGGGCCACCTCGTCGTCGCCGACCTCGCCCTTCAGTGCGTCGAGGTCGTCCTTCGCCTTGCGACGGATGTTGCGCACCGACACCCGCGCGTCCTCGGCCTTGGAGCGGACGATCTTCACGTACTCCTTGCGGCGCTCCTCGGTCAGCTCGGGCAGCGTGACGCGGATCAGGTTGCCGTCGTTGGTCGGGTTGGCACCGATGTTCGGCGTGTCACGGATCGCCTGCTCGATGTCGCGCAGTGCGCTCTTGTCGTACGGCGTCACGACCAACGTGCGCGCCTCGGTGTTGGTGAGCGAGGCCAGCTGCGCGAGCGGCGTGGGCGTGCCGTAGTAGCTCACCATGATCTTCTGGAAGAGCTGGGGGTTCGCCCGCCCGGTGCGCACCGTCGCGAAGTCGTCCTTCGCGACCTCGACGGCCTTCTGCATGCGTGCGGTGGCATCGGACAGTACATCCGCGATCACGGGAGCTCCTTCGTTCGCTACTCGGGACAGTCTATCGAGCGGCCGGTTCAGCGAACCGCCGCCGGGGCGCCGTTGCGCACGATCGTGCCGAGGCTGGCGCCGAGGATGGCGGCCGTCACGTTGCCCTCGGGCTCCATGCCGAACACCTGCATGGGCATGCCGTTGTCCATGCAGAGGCTGAACGCGGTCGAGTCGACCACCTTGAGGCCGCGCTGCAGCGCCTCTTGATACGAGATCTCGTCGATCTTCTCGGCCGCGGGGTTGATGCGCGGGTCATCGGAGTAGACGCCGTCGACGCCGTTCTTGGCGACCAGCACGACGTCGGCGCCGATCTCGAGCGCGCGCTGGGCGGCGACCGTGTCGGTCGAGAAGTACGGCAGCCCGGCGCCGGCGCCGAAGATCACCACGCGGCCCTTCTCGAGGTGCCGCTCGGCACGCCGCGGGATATACGGCTCGGCGACCTGCGTCATCTCGATCGCCGACTGCACGCGGGTCTCGGCGCCCGCCTGCTCGAGGAAGTCCTGCAGCGCGAGCGAGTTCATCACCGTGCCGAGCATGCCCATGTAGTCGGCGCGCCCGCGGTCCATGCCGCGCTGCGAGAGCTCGGCGCCGCGGAAGAAGTTGCCGCCGCCGACGACGATCGCCACCTCGACGTCCTGTGCGGCCTGCGCGATCTCACGTGCCAGCGCGCTCACCACGTCGGGGTTCACCCCGAGTGCACCGCCGCCGAACGCCTCCCCCGAGAGCTTCAGCATCACCCTGCGTCTGCGATCCGTCATCCCCTGCCGTCCCTTCAGGTCAGCCCTGTGTCAAAACTAGTGGTTCGTGTCTGCGCTCAGCAGATGCGATGCGACGGATGTCTCGGGCGAGGCATCCGGGCGCATGAAAAGGGGAGTCCGGATCGATGATCCGGACTCCCCTTGGCGAAACCTACGCGCCGACCTTGAAGCGGGCGAAGTCGCTGACCGTCAGGCCCGCGTCCTGGAGGACCTTGCTGATGGTGAGCTTGTTGTCCTTCGCGTAGTCCTGCTCGAGCAGCGCGACCTGCTTGAAGAAGGCACCGAGGCGACCCTCGATGATCTTCGGCAGCGCGGCCTCGGGCTTGCCCTCGTTGCGCGAGATCTCCTCGACGATGCGGCGCTCGTTGGCCACCGCCTCCTCGGGGACGTCCTCGCGGGTGAGGTACTCGGGGTTCGCGAACGAGATGTGCTGCGCGATCGAGCGAGCCGTGTCGGCGTCGGCGCCCGCGTAGCCGAGGACCACGCCGACCTGCGGGGGCAGGTCCTTCGAGGTCTTGTGCAGGTAGATCGAGAAGTGCTCGCCCTTGACGAGACGCACGCGGCGCAGCTCGACCTTCTCGCCGAGGATCGCGGCGTCCTGGTCGATGACCTCGGCGACGGTCTTGCCCTCGGCCGGCGCGGCCAGGGCGGCCTCGACGGTCTCGGCGCGCGACGCGGCGACGGCGGCGAGCACGCGGTCGGCGAGGCCGACGAACTTGTCGCCCTTGGCGACGAAGTCGGTCTCGCAGGCCAGCTCGATGAGGGTCGCGGTGCCGTCGCCGTTGTCGACGGCGGCCACGAGGCCCTCGGAGGTCGAGCGGTCGGCGCGCTTGGCGTTGCCCTTGGCACCCTTCAGGCGAAGGATCTCGGTCGCCTTCTCGATGTCGCCGTCGGCCTCGACGAGCGCGTTCTTGGTGTCGGTCATGCCGGTACCGAGCTGCTCGCGAAGCGCCTTGATGTCGGCGATGCTGACGTTGGCCATGTGGAATGGACTCCCTGTCGTTCGAAGTGTGGTGGGTGTCGACTACTCGGCGGCGGGCGCGTCGGCCTGCTCGGCCGCAGCCTCGCCGGCCTCGTCCGCGGCCGACTCGGTCGCGGCGATCTCGGTCGCGGCCTCGTCGACGACCTCGGCAGCCTCGGCCTTGGCCTCGGCCTCGGTCTCGGTCTCGGCGACCTTCTCGGTCTCGGCCGACGACTGCTCGGGGGTGGTCTCGGTCGACGCCTGGAGGAGCTCGGCCTCCCACTCGGCGAGCGGCTCGGCCTCTTCGCCCTCTTCGGGCTTCTGGTGGCGCTGGATAAGGCCCTCGGCGGCGGCGTCGGCGATGATGCGGGTGAGCAGGCTCACCGAGCGGATCGCGTCGTCGTTGCCCGGGATCGGGTACTGCACCTCGTCGGGGTCGCAGTTGGTGTCGAGGATGCCGATGACGGGGATGCCGAGCTTCTTCGCCTCGTCGATGGCGAGGTGCTCCTTCTTCGTGTCCACGACCCACAGCGCCGACGGCGTCTTGGTGAGGTTGCGGATGCCGCCGAGCGACTTGTGCAGCTTGTCGAGCTCGCGCTTCTTGAGGAGGAGCTCCTTCTTGGTGAAGCCGCTCGTGGTGCCCTCGAAGTCGAGCTCCTCGAGCTCCTTCATGCGGGCGAGACGCTTCGACACCGTCGAGAAGTTGGTGAGGAGGCCGCCGAGCCAGCGCTGGTTCACGAACGGCTGGCCGACGCGCTGCGCCTGCTCGGCGATCGACTCCTGCGCCTGCTTCTTCGTGCCGACGAAGAGGATGGTGCCGCCGTGGGCGACCGTCTCCTTGACGAAGTCGTACGCCTTGTCGATGTAGGCGAGCGACTGCTGCAGGTCGATGATGTAGATGCCCGAGCGCTCGGTGAAGATGAAGCGCTTCATCTTCGGGTTCCAGCGGCGGGTCTGGTGCCCGAAGTGCACGCCGCTGTCGAGCAGCTGGCGAATGGTGACGACGGCCATGAGCCGTTCTCCTTCTGTTCTCGGTTGTCTGCTGCCGGCCGGCGGCCGGAAGCCCTGGTGCCCGGCACGCTCCGCCGACTCCCCGCAGTGAGCGAGGAGGAGGACCGATGGAGTCGTCTGCCGAATGGGCACGCGTAGTCGCCCCGACACGCGGGGCGCTCCTGATATGCTACCACGGGAGCCCTCCTCCCCAGCCCGGTCGCGGGCAGTGCCGGCCCACAGGGCGGGCGGCATCGGGTCGCATGTCGCGCAGCGCCGAGGATGCTGACCGGATGACTCGTCGAATCCTCATCCTCTCGCTCGCGGCGATCGTCGGCATGGGCGCGGCCGCAGCGTCGGCCGCCGCGGTGACCCCGCCGGCCACGCCCCTGTCGACCGGATCCCTCGGCCCGAGCATCGACCCCGGTTGGGTCTGGCCGGTCGAGCCGCCGATCTTCGTCGCGCAGGCGTTCCGGGCTCCGGCGACGCCGTACTCCTCGGGCCATCGCGGCATCGATCTCACGGTGGCACCCGGCGCCGTGGTCGCCGCGCCCGCCGACGGCGTCGTCGTGTTCGCGGGCATGGTCGCCGGACGCGAGGTCGTCACGATCGACCACGGTCACGGGGTACTGAGCTCGTACGAACCGATCGAGGCGAGCGTCGAGGTCGGCCTGGCGGTGCACGCGGGCGACCCGATCGGATCGGTCGCGACCGGCGGACACTGCGACGACGAGTGCCTGCACCTCGGCGTCCGCATCGACGGCGAGTACGTGTCGCCGTTCCGGTTCCTCGGCGGCGTGCCGTCGGCGGTGCTGCTGCCGTGGCGCGACTGACCGCGCGCTACGCGCGCGGGTGCGCGAGCCGGTAGCTCTCCTTCAGCCGTTCGGTCGAGACGTGCGTGTAGATCTGGGTCGTGCCGAGGCTCGCGTGGCCGAGGAACTCCTGCACGGCACGCAGGTCGGCCCCGCCGTCGAGCAGATGGGTCGCGGCGGTGTGCCGCAGCGCGTGCGGACCCGACGGCCCGCTGCCCGGCAGGTCGGCGAGCAGCGACGCGACGAGCCGGTGCACGGCTCTGACCCCGAGCCGGCCGCCGCGTGCGCCAACGAAGACCGCGGGCGTGGCCGGCGCGGTCGGGCCGGCGGCGGTGAGCAGTGCCGCCCGGGCGCCGTCGAGGTACCGCTCGATCGCGCGCGCCGCCGGCGCCCCGTAGGGCACCACGCGCTCTCTGTCGCCCTTGCCGATGACACGTACGGTTCGGGCGCGCCGATCGAGGCGATCGAGGTCGAGGCCGACCAACTCGGAGACGCGCAGCGCCGAGGCGTAGAGCAGTTCGAGAATCGCCGAGTCGCGTGCAGCGATCGAGTCGCCGTCGGCGGCGCGGGCGTCGAGGCCCGCCAGCAGGTCGGTGATCGCCGGCTGCGTGAGCACGCGCGGCAGCGCGCGATGGGGCTTGGGCGCACGCAGCCGCGCGCCCGGATCGGCGGCGAGCGCACCGACTCTCGTCAGCCAGGCGCACCACCCGCGAGCCGACGCCGCACGACGCGCCACCGAGCTGCGCGCGAGTCCGCGTTCGGTCGCCAGCCACAGCCAATCGCGCAGCAGGGCGAGATCGATGCCGGTGACGACGTCGACACCGCGCTCGCGCGCGAACGCCGCCAGTTCGGCGAGGTCGCGCGAATAGGCGGTGACGGTGTTCGCCGCGACGCCGCGCTCGAGCCTGAGATGCTCGAGGTACTCGTCGACGAGCACGCTCAGCCCGTCGGTCACGGGCGCGGGTGCCTCGGCCGAGGCGCGGGCAGCACGGGTCATCCGCTCGCCTTGCGGCCGAAGCGCTCGAGCCGCCCAGCCTCGTCGAGCGCTTCGAGCTCGGAGAGGAACTCGGCGCCGAAGCTCGTCACGACCGGGAACTCGCCGACCGGCACCACCGAGGTGATCGCCCCGCCGTCGTACAGGTGAACGACCGAGCACGACTGGCCGCCGTCGAGGCCGACGAGTTCGCGCGGCGGCGCCGAGAGGTCCATGGTGTACGCGAGCGCGCCCGCCACTGACACCGGGATGCCCGCGAACACGCCGTTCGTCGGGTAATGCAGGTGCCCGCCCAGGATGAGGCGCACGTCGGTGCCGGCGAGCGCCTCGGCGAGCAGCTCCTGCCCGCGCAGCTCGAGCACGTCCATGATCGCGAGCGGTGTCGCGATCGGAGCATGGTGCAGAGCCAGCACCGTGCCGTGGGCGGCAGGTCGGGCCAACTCTGCCGAGAGCCATTCGACGACCGCCGCGTCGATGCGGCCGTGGTGGTACCCCGGCACGCTCACGTCGAGCGCGACGATGCGCAGCCCGTCGACCGTGACCGATCGGTGCACGGGCGTCTCGCTCGGCGCCTCGTCGAGCAGCCCGGCGCGGAATGCGGTGCGCTCGTCGTGGTTGCCCATCACCCACACGAGCTCGGCCCCCGTGGCAGCCACGAGGGGTGCGACCGCCGCCTTGGCGCGGCGATACGCATCGACTTCACCCAGGTCGGCGACGTCGCCGGTCACCACGATCGCGTCGATCGACGTGCCGAGCCGCGTCAGTTGGCCGACGGCGCGATCGAGTCGAGCGACGGTGTCGACCCGGCCGCCGAGCCGGGCGCCGCCCGCGAGCAGGTGCGTGTCGGACAGGTGGGCGATCACGTGGCGCGCAGCAGGGTACCTGCCGAGCCGCGGCCGGTCGCTCTGGTCGTCGATGGCGTGCACGGCGCCAGCCTACGGCGACCCGACGACCCGGTGGCGGGCACGCGCCGCCGCGACCCGCGTTACCCGGCCAGGCGCCGAGCCACCCATCCCGACGGATGCCTCGCCACGCGCCCCTCGGCCTCGAGCGCGCCGAGCACGGCCATCACGCGTCGTGGTTCGACGCCGGCCCGTCGCGCCACGTCATCGAGCGTTCGCGGGGCCCGCGAACTCAGCGCGTCGAGCACGCGCACGGTGTCGGGGTGGACGCCCCTCGCGCGCGGTGCCGCTTCGGTCGGGTCGTCGAACAGCGCGACCGCCCCGAACCCGCCGGCGCCCCCGGCCAACTCCGCCATCTGGTCGGCGTCGACGACGCAGACCGCGTCGCTCTCGCGCAGGAGTCGATGGCATCCGGCCGAGGCGGGACTCGTGACCGGCCCGGGCACCGCGCCGACCGGCCGCCCGAGCTCGGCCGCGTGGTTCGCGGTGTTGAGCGATCCCGATCGACGTCCGGCCTCGATCACCACCGTCGCGCCCGAAGCCGCGGCAATCAACCGATTCCGCTGGAGGAACCGCCATTTCGTCGGCGCCGAGCCGCACGGCACCTCCGAGAGCACGGCGCCGGTCTGCACGATGCGCGTGAGCAGGTCTTCGTGCCCGAGCGGGTAGAACCGGTCGATGCCGCCGGCGAGGAACGCGACCGTGTCGCCGTCGCTGCGCAGCGCCGATCGGTGCGCCATGCCGTCGATGCCGTAGGCACCACCCGACACGATCGTGAACCCGCGATCGACGAGCCCCGCCGCGGCCTCGATCGCCATGTGCTCGCCGTACCCGGTGGCGGCCCGCGCACCGACGAGCGCGATCGACGGCGTCATGGGTGCGACCGCCGAGGTGCGCCCGCGCACCCACAGCGCGATCGGGACGTGCACGCCGAGGTCGTCGACGCCGACCGGCCAGTGGCGGTCGTCGGGCAGCAGGAGTCGCGCACCGACCCGGGTCGCCTGTGCGAGGGAGCGCAGGTACGCGTCGGGATCGAGGCGCGGCATCCACCGCTCGAGGGCGTCGGCGACGGTCTTCGGCGCCGCGGCCGCCTCGGGCGGGAGGATCGCGGCGAGCGCGGCCGGGTCGGGGCGACCGAGCAGGGTTTGGGCGGTCGCGACCGCCCCGACGTGCGCGATCGCGCGCCCCATCACCCCGTCGCCGGGCTCGGCGAGCGTGCCGAGCAGGGTGCGGGCGAACCCCTCGGGATCGTCGGACGAGCGCCCGACCGCGACGAGCGCGTCGCCCGCGCGGGCGAACAGCGCGTCGAAGCCGTTCACTGCGCTACCGCCTTGCGCAGGAAGAGCGCCTCGCCGACGTGGTCGGCGCCGGGCCGCCCAGCGCCCTCGAGGTCGGCCAAAGTCCATGCCGCTTTGATCACGCGGTCGTAGCCGCGCATGGTGACCGAGCCGCGCTCGAGCGCCCGGTCGAGCGCGGCGGTCGCGGTGCCGCCGGGGTGCAGCCCGCCGGCGCCTCGGATCCACGGGCCGGGCATGTCGGCGTTCACGCGCCACGGCGTTCCGATGAGGCGTTCGGCGGCGGCGGCGCGTGCCCGCAGCACCGCTGCACGCGCCTCGGCGGTGGTCATGGTGCGCCGCTCCCCCGCCATTCTGAGTTCGGCGGCCGTGATGCGCGGCACCCAGAGCCGCAGGTCGACGCGGTCGAGCAGCGGGCCCGAGATGCGGCCGAGGTACCGCCGGCGCACCGAGGGCGCACACGTGCAGTCGGCGTCGCGGACGCCGTGCTGACCGCACGGGCAGGGGTTGGCCGCGAGCACGAGCTGGAATCGGGCCGGGAAGGTGGCGACCGCGTTCGCGCGGTGGATGCTGATCGTGCCCGACTCGAGCGGTTGACGCAGCACGTCGAGTACCGAGGAGGGGAACTCGGGCGCCTCGTCGAGGAACAGCACGCCGTGCGAGGCGCGGGGTGCGGCGCCCGGGCGGATGACTCGACTGCCGCCGCCCACCATGGCCGCCGCCGAGGACGTGTGGTGCGGGGCCTCGAACGGCGGACGGCGGCTGAGCCCCTTCGGAGCGCGCCCCGAGAGCGAGTTGAGCGACGCGACCTCGAGTGCGGCGTCGGTGTCGAGGTCGGGCAGCAACCCGGGCAGCCGGGACGCGAGCATGGTCTTGCCGGCGCCGGGCGGCCCCTCGAGGAACAGGTGGTGTCCGCCGGCCGCGGCGACGAGCAGCGCACGCACCGCGGCCTCGTTGCCCGCGACGTCGGCCAGGTCGGGCACTGTGAGCCCCGCGTCGTCGTCGGCCTCGGCGGCCGCGACCGAGGGCGGGTCGCCGCCGAGCAGGCCCTCGGGCACCTCGTACCGTCCGCCGTGCCAGACGGCCGCCTCGGTGAGCGTGGCCACCCCGATCACCCGCACGTCGGGCACGAGCGACGCCTCGTCGGCGTTGGCGGCCGGCACCATGACGGTGCGATGCCCCGCCCGGGCGGCGGCGAGCACCGCGGGGAGCACGCCGTCGATCGGGCGGACCCGCCCGTCGAGCCCGAGCTCGCCGAGGTGCACGACCGACTCGACGGAGGCCCGGTCGACGCCGCCGCTCGCGGCGAGGCACGCGATGGCGATGGCCAGGTCGAAGCCCGAGCCGTGCTTCGGCAAGGACGCCGGCGAGAGGTTGACGGTGAGCCGGCGGTTCGGCAGCGGGCATCCTGCGTTCGTCGCGGCCGAGCGCACCCGGTCGCGCGCCTCGGCGAGCGCGGCGTCGGGCAGCCCGATGATGACGACGTTCGGCAGCTGGCTCGACAGGTCGGCTTCGACGTCGACTATCGACCCCGCGAGCCCGAGGAGGGCGACCGACCTGGTGCGTGCGACAGGCATCAGCCGAGCCCTTCCAGGTGCTCGATGAGCGCGGGGGCCTCGCTCGGCGCGAGCACGGCGACCGCGTCGAGCCGGATACGCCCGACCATGCCCTCAGCCGCTTCGCACCAGGCGACGGCGAGCCGGCGCATGCGTGCGAGCTTCAGGGCCGTGATCGCCTCGAACGGGTGCCCGTAGCCGGCGCCCGTACGGGTCTTCACCTCGATGAAGACCGTGTCGTCGCCGTCGCGCGCGACGATGTCGATCTCGCCGAGCCGGCATCGCCAGTTGCGGTCGAGCACGACCATGCCGCGCGCTTGCAGATGGTCGACGGCGAGCTGTTCGCCGCGCCGACCGAGTTCCGTGTTGTGGGCCATCCGCACCACCTCCGCGACCAGCGTCGCGGAGGCAACGATACGACGACCTCGCCGGGGCGCCGGCTGTCGAAGCCGGTCGCCGATGACCGACCTGTCGAGGAGGACTCGAGCGCGTGCGGCGACCTATTCGTCGAGCGCGAGTTCCTTCGGCAGTTCGAACTCGCGCGTCGCGAGCTCTTCGATGTTCACGTCCTTGAAGGTGAGCACCCGCACCGCCTTCACGAACCGGTCGGCACGGTAGACGTCCCACACCCAGACGTCTTTCATCGCCAGTTCGAAGTAGAAGTCGTGCTCGGTGTCGCGGCGCACGAGTTCGACCTCGTTCGCGAGGTAGAAGCGACGCTCGGTCTCGACCACGTACTTGAACTGCGACACGATGTCGCGATACTCGCGGTACAGGGCCAGCTCGACCTCGCGGTCGTAGTCGTCGAATTCGTCCTCGTCCATCGGACTCATCGTACGCTGAGGTCGAACAGCGACGGCTCCTGCGCCGGGGCCGTCGAGCGGTCGTGCAGCCAGGTGTGGCGATGCATCGCACTCGGTCCGTGCTCGGCCAGCGCGGCGAAGTGCCCCCGCGTGGAGTAGCCCTTGTTCTCGTCCCAGCCGTAGAGCGGCAGGTCGTCGTGCGCGCGGCGCATCCCGCGGTCGCGGTGCACCTTGGCGATGACGGATGCCGCGGACACCGACGCGCAGTCGCGGTCGGCCTTGATGCGCGTGATCACCTGCGCGCGATGCTCGATCGACTGGCTCAGCCAGTCGTAGTTGCCGTCGAGAACGAGCGGCAGGCCCGACTCGAGCGCAACCTGGTCGGCCAGCCGCGCCCACGCGCGCGCACCGGCGAGGCCGAGGCAGGCCATGATGCCGAGCTCGTCGATCTCATCGGCGGATGCCTCGCCGACCGCCGAGGCGTGCACCCACGCCGCGGCGCGCGGCGCGAGCAGCTCGCGCTTCGGCTCGGGCAGCAGCTTCGAATCGCGCAGGCCCGCGGGCATGCGCCGAATGTCGGGGGCGATCACGACCAGCCCCACGGTCACGGGGCCGGCCAGGGCCCCGCGGCCGACCTCGTCGCAGGCGAGCACGAACGGCACGCCCTCGGCGAACATCGCGCGTTCGATGCGCAGGTCGGGGGCGTTGCGAGGTGCCATTCAGCCCCGCCCCTTGTCGACGCCGTCGAAGACCTCGGGATAGTTGCCGAGCCAGGCCCAGTGCGACACGGGCCAACTCACCACGAACGCGCGACCGACGACATTGTCGACCGGCACGAACCCCTTGAGCGGAGTGTCGCCGTTGTACCGCGAGTCTTGCGAGTCGTACCGGTTGTCGCCCATCATCCAGAGCCGATCGGCCGGCACGGTGACGTCGAAGTCGTCGCGCGAGGCCTTCTCTTCGCCGGGCGGCAGGGTGATGTACGGCTCGTCGAGCGGAACGCCGTTCACGCTCATCTGGCCGAGCGCGTTGCAGCACGTGACGTGGTCGCCGGGCAGGCCGATGAGCCGCTTCACCAGATGGTCGTTCGAGTCGGGGGCGCTGAGCCCCACCAGTGCGAGGAACCAGTCGACCGCCGCGACGAGCGGCGGCTGCTCGGGTTCGACGCGCGCCGGAAGCCACCCGCCCGGGTCGCGGAACACGACGACGTCGCCGCGCTCGAGCGGCACCACCTCGGGCACGAGCTGGTTCACGATGATGCGATCGTCGACCTCGAGGGTGACCTCCATCGAGCCCGAGGGGATGAAGAACGACCGGATCAGGAACGTCTTGATCAGGAACGAGACGAGCACCGCGACCACGAAGATCACGAGCACGTCGCGAAGGAACAGCAGGGCCCCGCGCCTGCGCCGTGTCGCTGCCGTCGTCATCGTTCCGCCATCGCCGTCTGCGCGCATGGTGCGAGTGTGTTCGTCTGTCATTTAACCGCCCGAGCTCCCCACCCAGTCTAGGGGTGGGGAGCTCGGTGAAATCGCCGGAGCGGCGAGGGACTCGCCGCGCGAGATCAGTTCTCGCGCTTCTCCTTGATCTTGGCCTTCTTGCCGCGCAGTTCGCGCAGGTAGTACAGCTTCGCGCGACGCACGTCGCCGCGGGTGACGACCTCGATCTTGTCGATGATCGGCGAGTGCACCGGGAACTTGCGCTCGACGCCGACCTGGAAGCTGATCTTGCGGACCGTGAAGGTCTCGCGCACGCCCTGGCCCGAACGGCCGATGACGACGCCCTGGAAGACCTGGACGCGCGAGCGGGTGCCTTCCACGATGTTGACGTGCACCTTGACGGTGTCGCCGGGGCGGAAGTCGGGGATGTCGCTCTTGAGGCTCGCGGCGTCGACGCTGTCGAGGATGTGCATGATGGTTCGCTCTCTGCGCCCGCCACCGGTCGAACGCGGATCATGGATGGAAGTGTCTGGTGCCGCCCGCGCGGGATTCGCGCTGTGCGTGCTCCCCGGAGGCAGAGACCTGCGGCGGCACAAACAACCATTCTGCCAGATCGGGGCGATGGCCGCCAAAACGAGCGGACCGGCGGTCGCCGCGGGTCGCGGCATCCGTCAGTCGCGCACCTCGTTGACGATGATCACGTCGCCGTCTCCGTCGTCGAACGGCGGCCGCTTCGAGGCATCCGGCCGCCCCTGGCCCGCGAGGCGCTCGAACTCGGCCATGCTCGCCTGCATGCGCCGCGCCCCGTCGCTCACCAGCTGCCAGATCGAGACCCAGAACGCCGCGACCGCGGCGATCAGGGCGAGCACGCCGAACAGCAGCGCGGTACTGCCGTAGCAGCCGGCCGCGATGAGCAGCACGTGCCAGGCGCCGAGCACACCGACGTCGGTCCACGAGACCGCGCGCTCGGCGCGCACGCTCGGCCGCGCGTTCACGAGCAGTGCGATCACCAGTAACGCCAGGAACGCCGCCGGGAGCGTGATGACCAGCCCGAGCGTGCTCCACCCGCCCGCGCCGAAGATCGCCCAGCCGACGACCATCCAGAGCGGCAGCACGACGGGAGCGATGAACAGCCACCGCAGGAACGGGCGCCGGAGAAGCATGCATTCAGGCTAACGCCGCACTCCATATGCGGCACGGGGTGTTCACTCAGGGCGGAGCCGACAGAATAGGAAGCGTGATCGAACTGAGGACCCCCGCCGAGATCGACGAGATGCGCCCCGCCGGCCGCTTCGTCGCGAGCGTGCTCGAGGCCACCGCTGCCGCCGCGAAGGTGGGCGTGAACCTGCTCGAGCTCGACGCCATCGCGCACGAGCTGATCCGCAAGGCCGGCGCCGAGAGCTGCTACATCGACTACCACCCGTCGTTCGGCGCGAGCCCGTTCGGCAAGGTCATCTGCACGTCGGTGAACGACGCGGTGCTGCACGGCCTGCCCTTCGACTACACGCTGAAGGACGGCGACCTGCTGAGCCTCGACTTCGCAGCGAGCGTGAACGGCTGGGTGTCGGACTCGGCGATCTCGCTCGTCGTCGGCACCCCGCGCGATGCCGACCTGCGGCTCATCGAGACCACCGAGCGCGCACTGGCGGCCGGCATCGCGGCCGCCACCGTCGGCAACCGTATCGGCGACATCTCGCGGGCGATCGCCGACGTGGCGCGCGCTCAGGGCTACTCGATCAACACCGACTTCGGCGGGCACGGCGTCGGGCGCACCATGCACGGCGACCCGCACGTGCCGAACAACGGCCGGCCCGGGCGCGGCATGCCGCTGAAGCCGGGTCTCGTGATCGCGATCGAGCCGTGGTTCCTCGAGACGACCGATCGCATCTTCACCGACCCCGACGGGTGGACGCTGCGCAGCGCCGACGGCTCGCGCGGCGCGCACTCCGAGCACACGGTCGCGATCACCGAGCAGGGGCCGGTCGTGCTCACTCAGCGATCGAGTTGAGCGCGTCGCGGTCGCTCGATACGGGCGGATGCGGCGTCAGGCAGCCGCACGCGACCGCAGCGCCTCGGCGTGCCGATCGAGTACGACGTCGACCAGCCGCGCGTCGGCCGGTCGGTCGTCGAGCAACGGCGCGGTGACGACATCGCCGCCCTGCGCGCACGCCAGGTCGTGGAAGTACCCGGGCGCGAGCAGGTAGGCCGCGACGACCACCCGGGCACCCGGCCGTGCGGCGCGCTCGCGGCGCACCGCGTCGGCGACGCTCGGCTCGGCGGCCGAGAGGAAACCGATGCGCACCGGCCGGCCGAGCCGGTCGGCGAGCAGCGCAGCCGTTCGGCGACAGTCGACGACCGCTGCTGCGTCGCTCGAGCCGGCCGCCGCGAGCACGAGGCCGTCGTCGGGGCCAAGGCCGACCTCGGCGAGCCGTTCGGCGAGCACGTCGGCCAGCCGCGGGTCGGGCCCGAGGGCGCCGGCGAGCCTCGCGGCGGGATGCTCCGCAGTGGCCTCGGCGAGGTCGACGTGCACGTGATAGCCCGCCGACAGCAGCAGCGGCACGACGACGGTCGGGGCGGTCGAGAGCGCAGACTCGCCCAGCGCGTCGAGCGCCGTGGGCACGTCGGGCTGCTCGACGTCGACGAAGGCCGCTGCGACGTGGCACGGCGCGACCGCTCGCACGGCGTCGACGAGCCCCGCGACGGCGCGCTGCCCTGCCGGCGAGGACGTGCCGTGCGAGGCGGCGACGAGCACCCCCGTCACGACGCGAGCTCCACCTCGATCGAGCCGCCGACCACGCGCGTGCGGTAGGTCCGCAGCACGAGCGACGGATCGGTGAAGCACTCTCCCGTGCCGAGGTCGTAGACCTCCTTGTGCAGCGGCGAGGCGATGGTCGGTCGGTCGCCGCGCGAGCCGACGATGCCCCTCGCCATCACGGGCGCGCCCGAGTGCGGGTCGTGGTGGTCGATGGCGTAGACCTCGTCCTCCGAGACGAGCACGATCGCCACCTGCCGGTCGCCGAGCAGTGCCGCCTCGCCCCAGTTCGGCTCCAGGTCGTCGACGGCGCAGACCGTGCGCCAGGTCGTGTCGAGCAGGATCGTCATCGTGCACCCTCCGCAGTCGGCGCCGACGGGTCGTCGGCTCTCGAGCGCCACGCTATGGCGGCCATGTTTCGCGGGGTGACAGCCGCTGTTTCGCACGGGTGAATCCCGCCTCACGTGCGCGGGAGCACGGTGTGCGCATGTCGAGCGCCTCGGTTACCGCTGCGAAACACCTCCGAAACGGCGCCGCCGTACGCTCACGGCGAGTTCACCGATCCACCGGATGCCGCGACCGCGGCGAGCCGGTCCGCGAGGTCGCACGGGGGCGGCGCCGCGCCGCTGCCGGCATTTCGCCGTCGAGAGGAGTCGCATGTCCGATCCCGCCACCGCGCCCGATTCCCGCGTCCGCGACGTCCTGGTCGTGGGTGCCGGGCCGGCTGCGCACCGGCTCGCCGACAGCCTGCACGCGCGTGACACCGACCGGTCGCTCCGGGTCACCGTGGTCGGCGAGGAGCCCTGGCATCCATACGATCGGGTCGCGCTCAGCACGCGCCTGGCCGGCGAGGTCGACCTCACGCTCCAGCCCACGACGATGTGGGACGACGAGCATGTGCGCCTCGTCGTCGGCGAGCGGATCGAAGCCGTCGACCCCGCCGCCCGCACCGCGACGACCGACGCCGGCCGGGTCCTGCACTGGGACGAGCTGGTGCTGGCGACCGGCTCGTCGGCACCGGTGCCCGACTTGCCGGGTGCCGAGCACGCCCGCGTCTACCGCACGATCGACGACGTCGACGCGCTCGTCGCCGAGATCGCCGAGATCGCCCATGACCGGGGCCGGCCGGCGCGCGTCGTGGTGGCGGGCGGCGGCCTGCTCGGCCTCGAGGCCGCCGGCGGGCTCGCCCGGCTCGGCGCGGAGGCCGCGATCGTGCACTCGGGGCGCTGGCTGATGTCGGCCCAGCTCGACGAGGGCGCAGGGCGCGCCCTCGGTCGGCTCATCTCGGCGCAGGGACTCGCGCTGCACCTGGGCACCCGGCCCGCCGCGATCGAGGTCGAGGGCGGGCGGGCCACGGGCGTGCTGCTCGGCGACGGCAACCTCGTCGACGCCGATGTCGTCGTGTTCGCGATCGGCATCCGCCCGCGCGACGAGCTGGGTCGCGCGCTCGGCCTCGAGCTCGGCGAACGCGGCGGCGTCGCGATCGACCGCACGTGCCGCTCCTCGGCTGCGAACATCTGGGCGATCGGCGAGGTCGCCAGCTTCGAGGGCCGTTGTACGGGCCTTGTCGCACCCGCGAACGCCATGGCCGAGGTGGTCGCCGACCGGCTGCTCGGCGGCAGCGCCGAGTTCTCGGACGTCGACGACGCCACCAAGCTGAAGCTGTCGGGGGTGGATGTCGCGAGCTTCGGCGACGCGCTCGCGGCCACCGTCGGCGCACTCGAGGTGGTCTACGCCGACCCGGCCCGCGGGCTCTACCAGAAGCTCGTCGTCACCGACGACGCGAAGACCCTGCTCGGCGGCATCTTCGTCGGCGACGCCGAACCCTACGCGTCGCTGCGCCCGCTGCTCGGCACGACGCTCTCGGCCGAGCCGGCGGCCTACCTCTCGGCGGCGGGCGCCGAACCTCCCGCGGGCGACGAGCTGCCCGACGCGGCGCTGGTGTGCGCGTGCAACAACGTGACCGCGGGGACGATCCGCGGGGCCGTGCACGGACCCGACGGGTGCACCGAGCTCGGTGCGCTGAAGACCTGCACCCGTGCCGGCACCCAGTGCGGCTCGTGCGTGCCGCTCGTGAAGAAGCTCCTCGAGGGCGAGCTGCGCAAGACCGGCGTCGCCATCTCGCGGGCGCTCTGCGAGCACATCCCGATCTCGCGTCAGGAGCTGTTCGACTCGGTTCGGGTGCTGGGCCTCACGAGCTTCGACGACATCATGGCTCGGCTCGGCACCGGGCGCGGCTGCGATGTCTGCAAGCCCGCGATCGCCTCGATCCTGGCCGCCGAGCACGGCAGCTACATCCTCGACGCCGGTCGCGGCACCCTGCAGGACACCAACGACCGCGCGATGGCGAACATGCAGAAGGACGGCACCTACTCGGTGGTGCCGCGCATCCCGGCCGGCGAGATCACGCCGGACAAGCTCGCGGTGATCGCCGAGGTCGCGATGGAGTTCGGCCTGTACACGAAGATCACCGGCGGCCAGCGCATCGATCTGTTCGGCGCCCGACTCGACCAACTCCCCGACATCTGGAAGCGGCTCGTCGACGCGGGCTTCGAGTCGGGGCAGGCGTACGGCAAGGCGCTGCGCAACGTGAAGAGCTGCGTGGGGTCGACGTGGTGCCGGTACGGCGTGCAGGACTCGGTCGGGATGGCGATCCGGCTCGAGCTGCGGTACCGCGGACTGCGATCGCCGCACAAGCTGAAGTTCGGCGTTTCCGGCTGCGCCCGGGAGTGCGCCGAGGCGCGGGGCAAGGACGTGGGCGTCATCGCGACCGAGACGGGGTGGAACCTCTACGTGGGCGGCAACGGCGGGTTCCAGCCCGCGCACGCCCAGCTGCTCGCGAGCGACCTCGACGACGAGACACTGATCCGGTACATCGACCGCTACCTGATGTACTACATCCGCACCGCCGACCGGTTGCAGCGCACCGCGCGGTGGATTGAAGACCTCGATGGCGGCCTCGATCACGTGCGCGAGGTCGTCGTCGAGGACTCGCTCGGCCTCGCCGAGGAGCTCGAGGCGGCGGTCGCGCGGCATGTCGGCGGATACGAGGACGAGTGGGCCGCGACGCTGGCCGACCCCGAGCGGCTGCGGCGGTTCCGCGCGTTCGTGAACGAGCCGAGCGCTGCTCCGCAGCTCGCGCGGGTGCGCGAACGCGGTCAACTGCGTCCCGCCACGCCCGAGGAGCAGGCACGCGGCGAGGCGGTGCTCGTCGCCGGGCCCACCATCCCCGTGCGCGGGAGCGACGCGTGAGCGCCGCCGCGCCGGCCGGCCGCGTCACCCTCGTCGGCGGCGGCCCGGGCGACCCCGACCTGCTCACCGTGCGCGCCGTGCGAGCGCTCGCCGACGCCGACGTGGTGCTCTACGACCGCCTGGCCCCGCACACGACGCTCGCCGAGCTCGCGCCCCGCGCCACGCTCATCGATGTCGGCAAGCGCCCCGGACACCACGCGGTGCCGCAGCACGAGATCGACGCGCTGCTCGTCGAACACGCCCGCACCGGCGCGCACGTGGTGCGACTGAAGGGCGGCGACCCCTACGTGTTCGGCCGTGGCGGCGAGGAGGTGCTCGCCTGCCGCGCCGCGGGCATCCCCGTGACGGTCGTACCCGGTGTGTCCAGCGCGGTCGCCGTGCCGTCGGCCGCGGGGATCCCCCTCACCCACCGCGGCGTCAGCCACCTGTTCACGGTCGTCTCGGGGCACGCGCCCCTCACCGACGACGAGCTCGACCGGCTCGCCGGCCTCGGCGGCACCATCGTCGTGCTGATGGGCGTGAACACGCTGCCCTCGCTGGCCGCAGGGCTTCTTCGCCACGGGCTCGACCGCACGACGCCGGTCGCGATCGTCGAGCGCGGTACGCGCCCCGACCAGCGCACCACGATCGCTCCGCTCGACGGCATCGTCGTGGCCGCCGGCATCGCGCACGCGGCATCCCCCGCCGTCATCGTGATCGGCGAGGTCGTCGGCCTCGCGTCTGCCGGTGAAGCCCACGCGCTCGCGACCATCGATCGCGCCGGCGCACTGGGAGTCGAGCCGTGAGCGACCTCGGCGAACCGGTGCTGGGCTTCCGCCCCGACCAGCTCGAGGGGTTCCGCATCGGCGTCACCAGCGACCGACGCTCGGCCGATCTGATCGACGCGTTCGAGCGTCGGGGCGCGCAAGTGCTGCACGCTCCGACACTGCGCATCGCCAACGCGCAGAACGACGGGTCGGTCATCGCCGACACCCGCGCGATCATCGAGGACCCGCCCGACGTGCTGCTGGCGACCACCGCGTACGGCATCCGACGGTGGTTCGAGGTCGCCGACGCCGCGGGCCTCGGCCACGAACTCGTCGATGTGCTCGGGCGCGCGGACATCCTCGTCCGCGGGCCGAAGGCCCGCGGAAGCATCCGTGCCACCGGCCTCGACGACGCCGGGATGAGCGAGCGCGAGACGACCGAGTCGCTCGTCGACCTCGTCCTCGCGCACCGCCCCGAGGCATCCGTGATCGCCGTGCAGCTGCATGGCGAGCTGCGACCCGCTGAGCTCGACCGGCTGCGCACCGCTCACCGTCGCGTGCTCACCGTGGAGCCCTACCGGTGGGCCGCACCCGATGACACCGACGAGCGCGTCGGCCGCATGATCGAGGCGATCTGCGCCCACCGGCTCGACTGCGTGACCTTCACGAGCGCACCGGCGGTGCACGCGTTGCTCGCGGCAGCCGACGATCGTGGCCGCACGGTCGAACTGCTCGACGCGCTGCACGGGCCCGTCCTCGCCGCCGCGGTCGGCCCGGTGACGGCCGCGCCGCTCGCGGAGCTCGGCGTCGAGACCATCCAGCCCGAGCGGTTCCGCATGGGGGCCCTCGTGCGCCTGGTCTGCGAACACCTCGAGCAGAGCCGGGTGATGCGCCTCGACACCCGGCATGGCCGGCTCGAGCTGCGCGGCGGCGTGGTCGAGGTCGACGGCCGGCGGGTCGCACTCGCGCCCGCCGGGCTCGGCATCCTGCGCTCGCTCGTCGCGGCCGGCGGCTCGGTGGTGCCCCGCGAGCGCCTCGCCACCGCGCTGCCCGGCTCGAACGACCCGCACGCGCTCGAGATGGCGATGAGCCGGCTCCGGCAGTCGCTCGGCACCCCCGGCGTGATCGCGACCGTGGTCAAGCGCGGGTACCGGGTCGACGTGTGACCGCACGCTCACAACGCCCGACCGCATCGGTGAGCATCCCGAGACCCAGGGTTTACGACCGACACGACGCGGGGAAACACGGCCTGCATAGCGTCGGGCGTACCGACCCGCGACCGACTCGACCGGAGGCATCGTGACCGACACCGCTCCCCCGAACCTCGCACCCGCCGCACCCGCCGAGACCGCATCGGCGGCCCCCGCACTCACTTCCCGCCCCGGGCGGTGGATCGATGGCTGGGACCCCGAGCACCCCGCGCAGTGGCAGCAGCAGGGCCGTGCGATCGCGCGACGCAACCTGCGCTGGTCGATCTTCGCCGAGTTCCTCGGGTTCGTCGTGTGGCAGCTCTGGAGCATCGTCGCGGTCATGCTGCCGGCGGCGGGCTTCGACCTCGACACCGGGCAGCTCTTCTGGCTCATCTCGATCCCGAGCCTCGTCGGGGCGACCCTGCGCATTCCCTACTCGTTCCTCGTGCCGAAGTTCGGCGGCCGCAACTGGACGATCATCTCGGCGGCGCTGCTGCTCGCGCCGACCATCGCGCTCGCGGTGTGCGTGTCGAACCCCGAGACGCCGTTCGGCGTGCTGCTCGCGGCCGCCGCGCTCGCGGGCTTCGGCGGTGGCAACTTCGCGAGTTCGATGTCGAACATCACGTACTTCTTCCCCCAGCGCGAGAAGGGGTGGGCACTCGGCCTCAACGCCGCGGGCGGCAACCTCGGCGCCTCGGTCGCGCAGTTCGTGGTGCCGATCGTGGTGACGATCGGAGCGGGAGCGACGCTGAACCTGCCGCTCGCCGGCTGGATCTGGGTGCCGTTCATCCTGCTGGCGATGTTCGGCGCGGCCCGGTCGATGGACAACCTCTCGAACGCGAAGGCCGACTTCGCGGGTTCGGCGGCGGCGCTGCGCGAACCGCACCTGTGGCTGCTCTCGCTGCTGTACATCGGCACGTTCGGGTCGTTCATCGGGTTCGCGAGCGTGTTCCCGAAGCTCATCGCCGATCAGTTCCCCGAGTTCTCGGCCATCGCCGTCGGCGGCGCCTCGGTCTCGCTGGCCTTCCTGGGCGCGCTCGTCGGCTCACTCGCCCGGCCGTACGGCGGCCGGCTCGCCGACCGTTTCGGCGGAGCGCGCATCACGATGCTCGCGTTCGCGACCATGGGCGCGATCGCGCTCGGTGTGCTGGTCACGCTGCCGCTCGGCGACTTCTGGCTGTTCCTCGGATGCTTCCTGCTGCTGTTCGCCGCAGCGGGCATCGGCAACGGCTCGACGTACCGGATGGTGCCGGTGGTGTTCGCGCTGCGCGGCGGCGGCACGGGCGACGTGTCGGCGCAGCGCAAGTCGGCCGCGGCGCTCGGCCTGATCTCGGCGATCGGCGCCTTCGGCGGGTTCCTCATCCCCCAAGCGCTGAACCTCTCATTCCAGGCGACGGGCGGATACGCGGGCGCGTTCCTCGGCTTCGTCGCGAGCTACGCGGTGCTGCTCGTGCTGACCTGGGTCGTCTACGTGCGCTCGGGCCGGCTCGGCGCGCACCGGATCTGAGAGCGAGCACGGATGCCTCGAACCGCCGCCGCCACGCACTGCCCGTACTGCGCGCTCCAGTGCGCGATGACCCTCACGCCCGTTGCGCCGGTCGCGGGCGTCGCGTCGGACGCCTCGGCCGCACCGGTGACCGTGGCCGGCCGCGACTTCCCGACCAACCGCGGCGGCCTCTGCCGCAAGGGGTGGACGTCGGCCGAGCTGCTGCGCTCGCCCGGCCGGCTCACCGCTCCGCTCGTCCGCGGCGACGACGGCGAGTTGCACGAGGCGAGTTGGGACGACGCGCTCGACCTCGTCGCGACGCGGCTGCGCGGCATCCGGTCATCGCACGGCGCGGACGCGGTCGGCGTGTTCGGCGGCGGCGGGCTCACGAACGAGAAGGCCTACCTGCTCGGCAAGTTCGCGAGGCTCGCGCTCGGCACGAGCCGGATCGACTACAACGGGCGGTACTGCATGTCGTCGGCGGCCGCGGCGGGCAATCGCGCGTTCGGGGTCGACCGCGGGCTGCCGTTCCCGCTCGAGGACCTCGATGACGCCGACACCATCCTGCTGCTCGGCACCAACGTCGGCGAAACGATGCCGCCGTTCATCGGTCACCTCGCCGGCGCGCAGGCAGCGGGCGGGCTCGTAGTGGTCGACCCGCGGCGCACCGCGACCGCCAAGCTCACCGACGAGGGCCGCGGCCTGCACATCCAGCCGGTTCCCGGCACCGACCTGCCGCTGCTGCTCGGCCTCATCCACCTCGTGATCGCCGAGCGCCTCATCGACGTCGACTACGTGGAGCAGCGCACCGTGGGGTTCGACGCCGTGCGGCGCAGCGTCGCCCAGTGGTGGCCCGAGCGCGTGCAGTCGGTGACCGGGGTCGCGGCCCTGACCCTGCGCCGGCTCGCCCGAAGGCTCGCCGCGGGCGGCGGCACCTACATTCTCACCGGGCGCGGCGTCGAGCAGCACGTCGACGGCACCGACACGGCGACGGCCGCCATCAACCTGGCGCTGCTGCTGGGCCTGCCCGGTCGCGCAGGCAGCGGCTACGGTACGCTCACCGGCCAGGGCAACGGGCAGGGCGGGCGGGAGCACGGCCAGAAGTGCGACCAGTTGCCCGGGTATCGCAAGATCACCGACCCGGCCGCGCGCGCGCATGTCGCCGGCGTGTGGGGCGTCGACCCCGACGTGATTCCCGGCCCCGGCGTGCCCGCCGTCGAGCTGCTGCACTCCCTCGGCCGGCCCGACGGCGTGCGCGCGCTCATGGTGCACGGGTCGAACCTCGTGGTCTCGTCGCCGAACGTCGCCGCAGTGCGGGAAGGACTCGCTCGGCTCGACCTGCTCGTCGTGTGCGACTTCTTCCTGTCGGAGACCGGCGCACTCGCCGACGTCGTGCTGCCGATCACGCAGTGGGCCGAGGAGGAAGGCACCATGACCTCGCTCGAAGGGCGGGTCATCCGCCGTCGCCGCGCCCTGACGCCGCCCGACGGCGTGCGCGACGAGCTCTGGGTCCTCGCCGAGCTCGCCCGCCGGCTCGACTGCACGGCCACGTTCGACACCGACCCCGAGCAGGTCTTCGACGAGCTGCGCCGCGCCTCCGAGGGCGGCATCGCCGACTACTCGGGCATCGACTACGCCATGCTCGACCGCGGCGAGGCCGCCTACTGGCCGTACCCGCGCGGCGGGTCGGGCACGCCGCGGCTCTTCGCCGACCGATTCGCGCACGACGACGGGCTGGCGCGCCTCGTCGCCGTGTCGGTGCGCGGGTCCGCCCGGCCACGGCCCGGCTCCGGCGAGCTCGAGCTCATCACCGGCCGACTGCTCGAGCACTACCAGAGCGGCGCGCAGACCCGGCGGGTGCCCGAGCTGCTGGAGGCCCGCCCCGAGGCGCTCGCCACGATGCATCCCGCGACCGCCCTGCGCCTCGGCATCGCCGACGGGGCGCTCGTCGAGCTCGCGAACCGCAACGGCACCGTGCGCTGCCGGGCCCGGCTCAGCACCGATGTGCGCCCCGACGCGGTGTTCCTGCCGTTCCACTACGGCGACGTGCAGGCAGCCAACCTGTTGATCGGCGACGCTGTGGACCCCATCTCGTCGATGCCCGAGTTCAAGACGGGCGTGGTGCGGGTCACCCCGCTCGACCCGATCGCACTCGACCCGCATCCCGAACTCGACGTCCTCAGCGAGGTGACCGCATGACCGCCGCTCCGCTCCGAGTCGTCCTCATCGGGTACGGCCCCGTCGGGGCCCGCTTCGTCGACGAACTGCTCCCACTCGTCCGCACCGGCGACATCCGGCTGACCGTCGTGGCCGGCGAAGACATCGAGGCCTACAACCGCGTGCTCGTCGCCGAGTACGCGGTCGGCGGCACCGACCTCGAGTCGATGCTGCTCGGCGACCGGCAGAGCGCCGAAGAAGCCGGCGCACGCGTGCTGCTGGGCGTCGCGGCGACCTCGATCGACCGGGCGGCGCAGCTCGTGCAGCTCAGCACGGGCGAGCAGGTCGGCTACGACCGCCTCGTGCTCGCCACCGGCTCACGGGCGAACGTGCCCACCCTCGACGGCGTCGAGCGCAACCGACGCGACCTCGACTCGCTGCAGAAGTACGGTGCGAAGCTCGTCGCACGCGACGACGAGCTGCCCGACGGCGTCACCACGCTGCGCGACCTCGCCGATGCCGAGCGGGTGCTCGAGGCGGTGCGGGCACGCCGGCGCATCGTCGTGCTCGGCGCCGGAGTGCTGGGGCTCGAACTCGCGCTCGCCGCCGCGCACGCGGGAGCCGAGGTGTGCGTCGTGCACCACGGCCCGCATCCGATGCCGCGCAACCTCGACCGCGGCGGAGGGCAGGTGCTGCGACAGGCGCTGCGCCGCACGGGCATCGCCGTCATCGCGCACAGCCGTGCCGAGGCGATCGCGTTCCGCACCGACGAGCACGGCCGACGGCGGTTCGACCAGCTGGTCACCGCCGACGGCAAGCAGGTGCGAGGCGACCTGCTCGTGCTCTCGTGCGGAGTGAGTCCGCGCAACGAACTCGCGACGCTCGCCGGCCTCCGCACCGCGGTCGGGGTCGTCGTGCACCCGAGCCTGCAGAGCTGGTCGGACCCGAACGTCTACGCGATCGGCGACTGCGCCCAGGTCGTCGAGCGCACCGACGAACTCGCCGGCCAGCGCGTGCTGCCCGGCGCGCCGTCGGGGCTCATCGGCCCCGGCTGGCGTCAGGCGTCGCACCTCGCCGCCGCCTTCGCCGACGAGATCGCGGGCCGGTCGACGGATGCCGCCGCGCCCGCCGAACGCGAACCGATCGTGATGCTGAAGGCCGAGCACATCGACGTCGTCGCCGTCGGCGACATCGCCGCCGACCCGTGGGACGACGACGCCGGGCACCCGCGTCGGCGGGTCTCGCAGTGGGCCGACCCCGAGCACCTGCGTTACGTGAAGATGGTCACCGAGGAGGGCGTGCTCACGGGCTTCGTGAGCGTCGGGATGCCGCGAACCTCGGCCGAGCTCACGCTGCTGTTCGAGCGCGGCGGCGAACTGCCTGCCGACCGCTCGCTGCTGCTGCGCTTCGACGGACCCGACTACGACCCGAGTACCGACGCCGACGCGTTCGCGCCGACGGCGACGGTGTGCTGGTGCAACGGCGTGACCGTCGAGCGCATCGAGGAGGCCGCCGCGTGCGGCAGCACGACCGTCGAGTGCGTCGGCCGCGACACGCGGGCCGGAACCGGCTGCGGCGGCTGCAAAGGCCGCATCGCCGAGGTGCTCGCGCGTGCCGCCGAGACCGGCGGGGCGCCGACGCTCACCGCGTGAGCGGACGCGCGGGATGCGCGGTTGCAGCGCGCGCATGCGCGGAGCGCGCACGCGCGGAGCGCACACGCGCGAGCGCTCGAGCCGCCGAGCCTTACGCCTCGGCGAGCAGTTCGCGCTCGGCGACCTCGTCGTACCGGTCGAGCACGAGCGCGACGAGCTCATCCGCGGCGGGCTCGTCGGGCAGCAGCAGCGGAGCCGACATCGCGTCGGCCCCCGCCTGTGCGGCCTGGTCGTAGAAGACGCCCGGGGCGAGCAGGTACGGCGCCACGACGATGCGGCTGCCCGGATGCACGGCCCGGATCATCTCGACCGCATCGGGAAGCCGCGGGTTGGCGGCCGCGATGAACCCGACCGTCACGCCGCGCCCGAGCCTCGCGCCGAGCAGTCTCGCGGTCTCGAAGCACTCGCGCACCCCGCGCGGGTCGTTCGAGCCGGCTGCAGCGAGCACGACCGCGTCGGTCTCGGCCAGCCCCATTCGTTCGAGGCGTTCGGCGAGCACGGCGACGATGCGCTCGTCGGGCCCGAGGCCGTCGGCCAGGGACGCACCGCGGCGGGCGAGCCGGTCGAGCCCCTGCGAGAGGCCGGTGCGAACGTGGTAGCCCGCCGACAGCACGAGCGGCACGATGATCGACGCGGGGTCGTCGATGCCCTCGACGAGGGCCGACGCGACGTCGGTGTGCGCGGCGTCGACGAACGCGATCGAGACGTCGAGTTCGGGCCGGGCGGACGCCACGCCATCGACGAGCCGGATCACCGCGGTGCGGTTCTGGCTCGTGGGAACACCATGCGTCACCGCGAGCAGCCGCAGCGGGCGTTCCCGCGGATCCGTGTCGATCCGCCTCGCCTCGTCGACCACCGCATCCGCCTCTCACCCGGGACCGTCCCTGCGGTTTCGACGCTATGCACGGCGTGTTTCGCGGATCACTCCCCGATGTTTCGGCGAGGTGAAGAAGCGCGCACGCCCGGCTCAGCCGGCGGCGTGCGGCTCGTCGCCGAGCAATTCGGGCCGAACCCGGCGGGTGCGCTCGACCTGCTGCTCGTGCCGCCATTCGGCGACCTTGCCGTGGTGCCCGCTCAGCAGCACGGGCGGCACCTCGAGCCCGCGCCAGACGGCGGGCTTGGTGTAGACGGGGTATTCGAGCAGACCGTTCTCGTGCGACTCCTCGATGAGCGACTCGGGATTGCCCACCACGCCGGGCACCAGTCGCCCGGCGGCCTCGATCATCGCCATCACGGCGACCTCGCCGCCGTTGAGCACGTAGTCGCCGAGCGAGATGAGTCGCACCCGCATGCGGGTCGCGTAGTGGTCGACGACTCGCTGGTCGATGCCCTCGTAGCGCCCGCAGGCGAACACCAGGTGCTGCTCGGCGGCGAGTTCGCGTGCGAGCGCCTGGGTGAACGGCTCGCCGGCGGGCGAGGGCACGACGAGCAGGGCGTCGGATGCCCCGTCGCCCACGATCGAGTCGACCGCCTCGCCCCACGGCTCGGGCTTCATGACCATGCCTGCGCCTCCGCCGTACGGCGTGTCGTCGACGGTGCGGTGGCGGTCGTGGGTGAAGTCGCGCAGGTCGTGCGCGGTGACTTCGAGCAGGCCGGATTCGCGCGCCTTGCCGAGCAGAGACAGGTCGAGCACGTCGAAGAACGACGGGAAGATCGTGACGATGTCGATCCGCACGGCGGACTACTCCTGTCGGTCGGCCGCCTCGGCCGCTGCGGCGTCGTCGGATGCCTCAGCGGCGACCTCGGGCTCACCGGCGACGGCCTCGTCGGATGCCTCGTCGGCGAGTTCTTCGAAGAGCCCCGCCGGCGGCGTCACCGTGAGGGTGCCGGCCTCGACATCGACCTCGGGCACGATCGCCGAGACGAACGGCACCATGACCTCGCCCGACGCAGCCTTGACGATGAGCAGGTCCTGGGCGGGGAAGTGGTCGACGCGCACGACGCTGCCCACCTCGACGCCGTCGCGCAGCACGGTGAGCCCGACGAGCTGATGGTCGTACCAGGCGTCGGGTTCGCCGGTCTCGTCGGACTCGTCGACGTCGACCCAGAGGATCGCCTTCACGAGGGTCTCAGCCGCGGTGCGGTCGTCGACGCCATCGAAGAATCCGACGGGGTGCCCGTTGTACCAGCGCAGCTCACGCATGACGAGGTGCCGGCCGTGCCACGGCGAGGTCTCGGGCACCTGCAGCGAGAAGTTCGCACCGGGCGTGAACCGCCGCTCGGGGTCGTCGGTGTACAGCTCGAGTTTGATCGCGCCCTTCAGCCCGTGGGCCTTGGTCAGCCGCCCGACGCGGAGCTGCTGGGGACGTGGAGAGCGCGCCACGTCAGTCGTCGGTGTCGACGACGTCGACCCGCACCCGACGGCCGTCGGCGAGCGCGGTGACGAGCGTGCGCAGCGCCTTGGCGGTGCGGCCCGCGCGACCGATGACGCGGCCGAGGTCCTCGGGGTTCACGTGAACCTCGAGGACCTCACCGCGTGCGCTCGACGCGGAGACGACCCGCACCTCGTCGGGGTGATCGACGATCCCCTTGACGAGGTGTTCGAGCGCGGACTGGAGCAAGGCTTACGCCTCGTCCGAGGTCTCGGCCTCGGCGGCCTCGGCGACCTCGGCCTTGGCCGGCTTCTCGGCCTTGGGCTTGAGGACGGGCTTCTTGGCGCTGTCGGCCTCGAAGGCGGCCTTCGGCTCGGCGGTCTTGACGGTGCTCTTGGCACCCTTCTCGCCCTTGAAGGTGCCCCAGTCGCCGGTCAGCTTGAGGATGGCGAGCACCTGCTCGGTCGGCTGCGCGCCGACGGAGAGCCAGTACTGCGCGCGGTCGGAGTCGACCTCGATGAGCGAGGGCTCTTCGGTCGGGTGGTACTTGCCGATCTCCTCGATGACACGACCATCGCGCTTGGTGCGCGAGTCGGCGACGACGATGCGGTAGTACGGGGCACGGATCTTGCCGAGCCGCTTGAGACGGATCTTGACAGCCACGATTCTCCTGAATGGGTCTGGTGAGGTGGGCGAACTGACAGCCGTGAGCGTGGGGTGCACACTCGGCGGAAGCTCAATGGTGTTCCACAGGCCGGATAGAGGGTCGGGCGATGCGGAACTCGACTGACCATTCTTGCAGATTTCGCCCGAGAGGGACAATCGAGCGGATGCCTCGCAGCGTGCGGCGGCGGGCGATATGTGACATACCACTCTAGGATGGGCGCATGACGGGCAGCCTCGACTCGATCCGACTCATCGACCGCGACGCGGTGGCCGAGCACATGACGCCGATCCGAGCCATCCGAGCGCTGCAGACGGCGCTCCGTTCGGGATTCGATCCCGAACTCGACCCGCCGCGATCGATCGTCGACGTGACGAACGGTCAACTGCTGCTCATGCCCGCCGAGATCGGCCGCTGGGGCGGCCAGAAGTTCGCGACGGTCGCACCGGGCAACCCCGCACGCGGCCTCGACCGCATCCAGGCGATCTACACCCTGATCGACGCCGAGACCCTCTCCCCCGTCGCGCTCCTCGACGGCACCGAGCTCACCAACCTGCGCACCCCGGCAGTGTCGGCGGCGGTTGCCGATGTCGCCGCGGTGGCCGAGGCATCCGAGCTCGTGGTCTTCGGAACCGGGCCGCAGGGCGTTCGGCACGTGGACGCGATGGCCGCGATCCGCGACCTGCGCCGGGTGCGGTTCGTCGGGCGCGACGGCACGCGTGCCGAGCGGGCGGTGGCCGCCGCCACCGCGACGCATCCCGGGCTCGACATCGCGATCGGCTCGGTCGACGACGTCGCGAGTGCCGACCTCGTCGTGTGCGCGACCACCGCGAGCGAGCCGCTGTTCGACGGCGGACTCGTGGCCGACCACGCGTTCGTCGTCGCGCTCGGCTCGCACGATCGCGATCGGCGCGAACTGCCCGGCGCCCTGCTCGGCCGGTCGCAGGTCATCGTCGAGGCCGAGCGGGTCGCGCGCACCGAGGCGGGAGACGTGATCATGGCGGTCGATGACGGATGCCTCGCCTGGGACGACCTCGTACCCATGCGCCGCATCATCGACGGATCCGAGGCCGTCGCGGCCGACCGGCCACGAGTGCTGAAGACCTGCGGCATGGGCTGGCAGGATCTCGCGGTCGCGAGCGCACTCGTGGACGCGCTCGACGACGCCGAGCGGAACGGAGCGCGCTGATGCGCTGGAGCGTCGAGGACTGGCACACGGCCGGCGAGCCATTCCGCATCGTCGAGGACGTGCCGACGCACGGTGCCACGGTCGCCGAGCGTCGCGTCGAGGCGATCACGGGCGAGGCCGACGCGGTGCGGCGGTTCCTCTGCTTGGAACCGCGCGGGCACGACGACATGTACGGCGGGTTCCTCACGCCGCCCGACGACGACGGCGCCGACTTCGGCGTGCTGTTCTGGCACAAGGACGGCTTCTCGACCGCGTGCGGCCATGGCACCATGGCGCTGGGCGCGTGGGCGGTCGCGACCGGCCGCGTGCCCGCACCCGACGACGGCGAGGCGGTCGTCGTCATCGACGTCCCGAGCGGCCGGGTGCAGGCACGCGTGCAAAGGTCGGGCGGGCGCACCATCGCCGTGGTGTTCCGCAACGTCGCCTCACGGGTGCTGGCGACCGGCATCCCCCTCGACACCAGGGCCGGCCGGGTCGAGGTCGACCTGGTGTTCGGCGGAGCCGTGTACGCGACGCTCGCCGCGGCATCCGTGGGGCTCGAGGTGACCGCCTCGCACACCGCCGCCCTGACCGCGATCGGACGCGAGATCAAGTGGGCGCTGAACGACCACCCCGCGGCCAGGCTGGCCGACCACCGTCTCTCGGGCGTGTACGGCACGATCTTCGTCG